>JAQBZW010000143.1 GCA_027622315.1 Chloroflexota bacterium
CGTGGATGAGCCGCCGGGGTATACCGGCGGCTCGCTGCGTCGCGGCGGATGATCCGAACCGCATGTCCCTGTTGCGTGGACTGGCGGCTACCCCGGGCAGCAGCCTGCAGGCCGAATCGTCGACTGAGCGACCACATCTTGCCGAGTCGGCCGATCGTGGATGAGCCGCCGGGGTATACCGGCGGCTCGCTGCGTCGCGGCGGATGATCCGAACCGCATGTCCCGATTGCGTGGCGCTGCGCCCGCCTACGCCGGGCCGCCACCCTCGAATCCGTTGTCGGCGATCGTCTCCAGCTGCGCGATATAGGCGGCGGGCAGCCCCAGCGCGCGGGCGCCTCGCAACACAGTCTGCTTGTACGCCGGCGACGGTGCGAAGCCCGTCGCATCGGGCGTCACCACCTGGTACGAGCGACAGCGCACACGATCGCCGCCGGCCGTCTCGATCTCGACGGTGATGCGGCGGTACGCGGGCGGATCGCGAAACACGCCCTCCTGCTCGTCGAGCGCACGACCCTCGCCGGCAGCGATCAGCCAGAGCGCGCCCCATACCTCGTCTCCGGCCGACGGCCGCACGTCGGCGACCCCGCCGTGCCAGTTGCGCTTGCTCTCGAGCGTGAACGCGAGCCGGTAATCGGCGAGCCGTGCGGTGGTGATCAGGCGGGCCGACGGGCAGTGGATGTGCATGCGGTCGGCGTCGAGGTTCGAGCCGAACGCGAAGTAGAGGAACGGGGCCGCCTCTGCCGCCTCTGCCGTCACGCGCGGACGTGCTCCGCTCCGTCGCGGCAGGCCGCGACGAAGGCCTCGAACAACCGCATCGACGCGGTTGCGCATGCCGGGTCGCCGGCCATCTCCGGTCGCTCCGGGTGCCACTGGACGCCGAGCAGCCAGGGTTGCTCCGGGTCTTCGACCGCCTCGACCACGCCGTCGGGCGCGACGCCCGAGGCGCGGAGCGCGCTGCCGACGCCATCGCCGGGGATCGCCTGGTGGTGTCGCGAGTTCACGCGCAGCGTGCTGGCACCCGTGATCTGTGCCAGCAGCGAGCCGGGTGCGACCGCGACCTCGTGCCAGCCGGACGCGATCGACTCCCCGTCGGGCCCGCGCCGCGCGCGGTGGGGCTCTCGCTGCTCGAGGTGCTGAATCAGCGAGCCGCCGCGGGTGACGTTCAGGATCTGGACGCCACGGCAGATGGCGAAGACCGGTACGCCCCGGCGTCGCGCTTCCTCGAGCACGCGCTGTTCGAAGTCGTCGCGTGCCGGCTCGATCTCGCGCACGTACTCCGAGCGTGCCTCCCCGTAGCGCGAGGGATCCACGTCCACGCCCGCGGTCACCAGCAGTCCGGCGAAGGGGGGCAGGGCGCGTGCGGTCGCGTCGTCCGGGCAGTCGGCGAGATCGATCGCCGCGGCATCGCCGCCGGCCGCGCGCACGCAATCGGCGTAGTCATCCCAGCGCTCGCCGAGCACGTCTTCGGCGCGAGAGATCAGGATGCGCGGGCGGGCGGCGGGGTTCGGCATGGCAGCCATGCGGCCATGTTAACCGGCGTCGTCGCCGGCTCGCAGGTGGCGACGCCAAACAGCCAGGCAATCGCCCGGCTGTTTCGTGTCGCGCGCGATAGAGCGGAGGGCGGCTAGTCCTCGTCCTCGTCCGGCTCCTCGGCGCTGTCTCCCTCTTCGACCTCGATCTCGTCGTCGTCGGCCTCGACGGCGTCATCTGAGAACGTCGGTCCGTCTTCGTCGTCGGACGACGCCGCGGATGCCCGCGGCCGCCAGTTGTCCGCGGCCGGCCCTTCGCTCTCATCCTCGAGGTCGAACTCGGAGTCACGGTCGTAGCGAACGACGGAGTTCTTCGTGTACGGCCGGATCACGCGCTTGCGCGCCGCGGGCGACTGCAGGAACGAAGCCTGTCCCACGAGCGACGGGTGCTTGTAGGTTTCGCGGATGTGCACCACCGCGCCCGTCTCGCTGATCGTGCGCACGACCGCGGCGTACGTGTTGCCGCCTTCGATCATGCGGCGCAGCCGGAGGCCGGCACGCGGCTCGAGATAGCCGAGCAGCTCGCCGGAGAGACTCTTCACCGCGACGCCACGCGGGTTCGGCTCGAGTTGAGCGTGATCGCCCGGCTCGAGCTTCTCGAGCCCGGCACGGTTCGCCTGCTGGAGGGTGAACTCGGCGGCGCGGTCGGACGCCTCGATCAGCGAGGTGGCGGGCTTCGCCGGGCCCGACGCACTGATCTGGCGCGGTCGCGGGGGCTTCGACGGCGTCTTCGCGTCCTCGAGCCGAGCGAGGTTCTTGCGCGCGATTGGGTTCGCGGCATCGATGCTCAGCGCCGCGCGGTACGCGTCGATCGCCAGCTTCTTCTGACCAAGTTCCGTGAGCGCCTTGCCGAGGCGATTCGCGGCCTCGACGTCCCGTGGGTTCTCGTCCAGGAGCGCGCGATTCTCCGCCGCGGCGCGCTTCCAGTCCCCTGCCAGCGCGGCGGCGATCGCCGTATCGGTGCGCTGCTTTCGGCTTCTGCCACTCACAGGTACACGTTCCGCGTTTTGCACCATCGGTATGTCCTACCCCAGAGGTCTTCGCGGCCGGCTGGCCGGTCAGGCTTTGCTCCAAGAACGTTCAGTCGGCAGAAAAGGTTTCCCGCGCGGGCAGAGGAGCTCACGCGCATCGCCACGAATGGTGGTGCCTGCCGTGGCATCGCTATCGTGATGGAGCTCGTCCGCATTGGCAGTCAGGGGAATCCCGTATCCCGGCGTGCGTTCCGCGCGCGGGGAGGTCTGCAAGCTGTCGTCGAGCCTACCCCCTGGACCGGGGCGAGGCACCCGAGACCGGTCGCATGGGCGTCGGCGAAGTCGAGAAATGGTCGGGGTGCCCAGATTTGAACTGGGGGCCTCTTCGTCCCGAACGAAGCGCTCTGCCAGGCTGAGCTACACCCCGGGCTGCCGCGTGAAGCAGGTCCGGCATCGTAACACCGCGTTTCCGCAGGCGCATTTTCCTCATTGCCGCTGAGCCCACGACCGTGGCCGGCGCGCTCTTCGCGGGCCCATCGGCGTACGTCCGAGCCGATCCGATCGGCAGCTCCCCGCACGCGCAGTGACGAGAGATCGGGCCAGAAGCCCGCACGGGGACCGTCCCCTATGCTCGTACACAGCGGGGGGAGAGGCTGACTGACGGTGCTCGGAGCTCAGCGTCGCATTCGCGGTCTCGCGCCGCGTGCCTTCGCCGCCCTCGCGCTCGCACTACTGGTGACGGTGGGCGTGTTCGCCGCGGACGGCCGCGTCACGTCCTCGCAGGCGCTCGATCGCGGCGACGAGAACTCCTGGCTGCGGATCCAGAATGTCGGCAACTCGCCGGCGAACATCGATATCGATTACTACGATCTCGCCGGCAACCGCCTGACGACGGAGCGCTGCCCGCAACAGGATGTCTGCTCCGCGTTGCGCCCCGGCTTCGGCTGGTCGTTCTTCCAGCAGTTGAACGAGGCGCTGCCCGCCGGCTACCGCGGCTCCGGCCACGTCACCGTCGACCAGCCGTTCGTCGCCATGATGGCGCGCGACGTGCTCCGCTCAGACGGCAGCTTCGAGATCGACGGCGACAGCCTGAGGCTCGGCTCATCGACGCCGGTGCAGTACGCACCGCTCGTGGTCAACAACGACGAGTTCGTCTCGCGGCTAACCGTCGAGAACACCAGCAGCCTCAATCCGGCGTGCGTCGAAATCCGCTACTTCGTCGAGGGCGGCCTCGCCCCGGTCACGATCGATCCCCCGGGCGCGACCGCCGGGTGCGCGCAGGGCGGGCACCTGCTCCAGCCGCGCGCCACGCTCGTCCGCGACGAGCGCTCGCTGCCCGTGCCGTTGGGCTTCGATGGCGCCGCGCTCGTGCGCTCGCGACCGACCGACAGCGGCGTGACGGCCGAGGCGCAGTCACCGTCGCTGATGGTGGACACGCGCTACCGCAACCGCGCCGGTATCGGCAGCTACCGCGGCATCAACAGCGACGAGGTCAATCGCATGATCGTGCTGCCGATGGTGGACCGCAACGCCACGCAGGGCCAGAGCACCTGGACGACGCGCTTCCGCATCATGAACGGCGACCCCACGCTTCCGAACGAGGTCACGCTGCGCTTCGAGGGTTCTGATGGCAGCGGCAACTTGATCGAGATCGAGCACACGGTGACCGTGCGCGGGTCACTCACGTGCGATCAGCGCTTCAATGGGGCGGTCGGTTGTCTGCCGTCGGACAAGCCGTTGCCGGCGACGTTCTTCGGCACCGTGCGTATGCAGGCCGTGCAGCCGATCGCGGCGGTTGCCGAACGCCTCTCGGCGAGCGGCGGCGCGCTCTCGGATTACCGCGGTTTCTCCGCGGCCGAGGCGTCGCGCCAGGTCGTGCTCCCGGTGCTCGACAAGAACTACGGCCCGTTCGGTTCGAGGAAGGGCTGGAACTCATGGTTCCGTGTGCTCACCTTCGACGGCTCGAGCGCCAACGTGCACATCGTCTACTACTCGCAGGCGTTCCCGACCGGCCTGATCGGCGACGCGAAGGTGGTGCCGGGGCAGGCGACGTTCCGCCAGTGGGACGATCGGCGCCTGCCCGACGGCTGGGTGGGGAGCGCGGTGGTGGTCTCTGACCGCCCCGTGGTGGTGATCGCGAACCTCGAGAGCGACGTCTTCCCCGGCGATCCCGTGATGCTCTACAGCGGGATCAGCCTCGAGTGACGTCTCGTGCGTGAGCGCAGACCCGGCGCGACCGGTCGCCCGAGCGCGCACCGTCCGTCGGTGCGCCGGCCGGGCGCGTCCGCGTCGTACGGTCAGCTGCTCACGACCTCCGAGGTGCGGGCTCGCTTCAACGGCGGGCCGATGAGCGGCGTGTTCACCGATGGCTCGTGTTCGGGGAACCCCGGCCCGGGCGGCTGGGGCGCCGTCTACGTGCGCGATGGCGAGGTCGTTGAGCAGCGGTACGGCGACGAGCCGCACACGACGAACAATCGCATGGAGCTGACGGCGATGATCGAGGGGCTCTCGATGCTCGCGCCGGAGGATGCGGTCGACGTCTACTCGGACAGCCGGCTTGTGGTCGACACGCTCACGAAGTGGGCGGCCGGCTGGGAGCGCAACGGCTGGCGACGCCGTGACGGCGAGGTGAAGAACCTCGAGCTCGTGCAGCGCGCATACGCGCTCGCTCGCAGCCGGCCACGTGCACGCATCCAGTGGATTCGGGCGCATGACGGCTCGCTCTGGAACGAGTACGCGGACTCGCTGGCGACCGCGTACCTCCGCGCCGAGCTGTAGCCGCGCCTTCGGTCCGCGGCGGTGCCCGACACCCCGCGTGCGGTCGCTATCATGCAGCCCGCGCGAAGGGGGTCCGGATGCAGCGCACACAGGTTGGGCAGATCGAGATCGCGGCGCTGATCGAAGGGGGCTTTACCTTTCCCGTCGAGCGCGTGTACTCCGAGGCCGGCACGGCGATGGAGCCGTTTCGTCACTATCTCAACTCGGACGGCCAGCTGACGATGGCCTGCACGTGCTTCCTGCTCCGGGGCGGCGGCCGCACCGTGCTGATCGACACCGGGCTCGGCCCCGAGAGCGAGGGCCAGCTGCTGACCGAGCTGCAGTCCGTGGGCGTCTCGCCCGATGAGGTGGACACCGTCTGCTTCACGCACCTGCACGGCGACCACACGGGCTGGAACATCGACCGCGGCAGCGGTCGGCCGGTGTTCGCGCGAGCGCGCTACCTGGTGCCGCAGGGCGACTGGGATCACTACCGCGCACAGGCGGAGGCGCGATCCTTCACGCGCGACGTCGCGCCGCTCGAGTCGCTTGGCTGCCTGGAGCTCGTGGCCGGCGATCACGCGGTGACGCCCGCGATCACCGCCGTCTCCACACCGGGGCACACACCCGGACACCTCAGCTTCGCGGTCGTCTCCGGCGCGGAGCGCGGCTTCATCCTCGGCGACGTCGTGCTCTCGGCGATCGATACCGAGGAGCCCACTTTCACGAACACATTCGACACAGACCACCCGCTCGCCGAACGCACACGACTGGCCATGCTCGATCGCCTCGAAGCGAGTGGTGAGCTGGTAGGCGCGGCGCATCTGCCCGCGCCGGGCCTCGGTCACTTCGTGCGCGCCGACGGTCGCCGCACCTGGCGCGCTCTGACCTGAGGCGCCCGCGACCGGCACCGAATCGCCGGTTTCGACACCAGCACGACGCTCGCGCCGGTCCAGCCTCGCTTGGCCCCGTTCGCGAACGGGGTTCTATCGACGCCGGCAGCTGCCGCGTCACCCCGATCGGCGTGCGCCATCGTGACGCACACCAGCTTCCGCAGTTGGCGCGCAGGGCTCGCTTCGCCGTCACGCTCGCGTAACGGCCTGCCGCGACAGTGGAAGGGTGTCCTCGCCCTATCAGGTGTGGACTCGACGTGAGGGCCGCTCTCGCTCAGCGCTGGAAGCGCCGAAGCAGCAACAGGGAACGCGCCCCAATGTGGCGCGTGTATCTGACGAACGTCACTCCCGATCGGGAGGTAGCGCGGCTGAAGAGCGCCGTCTTCACCGGGGCGCTCGTCGGGACCGCTGTCATTCACGTCACCAGCGGCGCGCTGGTGGCCGGTGACTCCGGCACGATTACGGTAGCGGTTCCGGCCACGAAGGTGAGGGTGGAGACCGCCGCCAACGGCTCCGGGGCGGTTGTGCCCCTCCAGTCGATCGCGGCGGGCGCAACCGTCACCGGCTTCGCGATCAGTCGCACCGCCGGCGACGTGCTCGTCGCGAACGTGGCGGCCACCTGGTCGCTCGCGCCCAAGACCGGCGGCGTCGTCGACCGAGACCTCGTCCCGGCCGGCGATGCGGAGAGCGCCGTCTTTACTGGCCACGCGGCCGGCACGGGTGTGATCCACGTCACGAGTGGCGCCCTGACCCCCGGTGATTCCGGCACGATCACGGTGACGGCGCCGGCCCCGCCGCCGCCTGAACCGTATTACGCCCCTCCGCCTCCTCCGAAGAAAGTGCTGGTGTTCCTTCCGATCATCCCGCTGGCAGGAGCGCCGCCGGTAGTCGTGACCGTACCTGACCCTGCAGAGTGCCCGCCGGGCTCCGTGGTCGTGGCGCCAGTGGTGATCCCGCCAGGAGTCGGTGAGGTCGTCTTACCGCCGGTGGCGCTCGTGCCGGGCGCCGTGCTGGTGTGCGTGCCGGTGGTCGCGCCCTCGGATGTCGCGCCGGCCGTCGTCACTGTGGCCGGTGGGATTCGGACGGCGGTGCCGCGTCCCGCAGATACGGGGAACGCCGGGCTCGGCGTGGCTGATGAGCCCCGTGGACCGCTCGGGTCGGCGGCCGTCCTCCTGGTCGCTCCACGCGCCGCCCACGGTGGTTGCAGATCTGGGCGGCCGCGGCCGTGCTCGCGGTCGCAATCGTGGCGGTCAACCTGCTGGTCTCGGCACCGACGCCGGTCAGCGCGGCGACGATGGCCCAGTGCAACGGTGAGATGAACGGCGGCGGGACCGCGGTGTCCTGCACGATCACGGTGGTCAACTACGTCACGGTGGGCGGCACGCTCTCTGCGACGCCGCCCTCCACGCTCGTAGCGACGAGGTGCGTTGGCGCGTCGGGCCCGCTCTCCGCGCTGACCTGCATCACCGCGACGACTACGTCGTTGCAACCGATCGTGACGGTCCAGCAGTGCAACGGATCGGGTAACGGCGGTGGCGGGAGAGTGAACTGCATCGTGACGATCACGAACCACTTCACCGGGGATCAGGATGCGATCACGGCCACTGCGGCCCTCGCCACGGTCTACCAGTGCGTGGGATCCGTCATTACCGGACCCGGCGCGCCGGGGACGTGTACTCCCGTGAACACGCCGGGCATCACATCCGTCACGGCTGCCACCGTCGGCCAGTGCAACGGCTCCGGCAACGGCGGAACCAGCGTCGGGTTCGTCTGCACCGTGACCGGCGGGTCCACGATGACCTCGCTTCTGCCGGTGAACGTCGACCCGTGCAACAACTCGGGCAATGGCGGCGGCGCCCTCGTCACCTGCCAGGCGACGATCGTGAACGACGTCATCGCCGTGGAGGCCACACCGACGCCGACCGCTGCCCCGACGGCCGCGCCGACCGTCGGGACGGCGGTCG
>JAQBZW010000144.1 GCA_027622315.1 Chloroflexota bacterium
AATAAAAGGCCGTGAGCTTCCTCTTTGAGCCCAACCCATTCCTTTTACTATATTTCTTCGGCTCTCAAAAGTCATGACAGTAGACAGCGAGCACCGCGCGCGCGACGCGGGAGCGTCGACTCCCGCCGGAGGAGTGGAGGGCAGCGCCTTGTTTGTCGGTGAGGTGTGCCGGACGAAACGAACCCGCGCCGCGCGTTCGTCAGCGCTCGTGCTCGCGGCCGGCGGCGCGCCAGATGACCGGCGCGGCTTACGCCGGCGCGTTCTCCTCGATCACGATGTCGTCGGCCAGCACGCCGTCTTCGCCACTGGCGGCGAAGGCCATGCGGTAGAGACGTGCGTACGTGCCATCGATCGCGAGCAGCTCTTCGTGCGTGCCCTGCTCGGAGATCTCACCGCGGTCGAGGACCACGATGCGGGTCGCGTGGCGAATCGTGGAAAGCCGGTGTGCGATCACGAACGACGTGCGGCCGCGCAGCAGCTCGCGCAGCGCGCGCTGGATCACCACCTCGGTCTGCGTGTCCACGTTCGCCGTCGCCTCGTCGAGCACGAGGATGCGCGGGTCGGCGAGGATCGCGCGCGCGAAGGACACCAGCTGCCGTTGGCCCACGGACAGGTTGTGCGCCCGCTCTTCGAGCACCGTGTCGTAGCCGCGCGGGAGACGGCGGATGAACGCGTCCGCGCCCACGAGCGCGGCAGCGCGCTCGACTTCCTCGTCCGTGGCCTCGAGCCGGCCGTAGCGGATGTTCTCTCGGACCGAACCCGAGAACAGGAACGGATCCTGGAGCACGACCCCCATCTGCCGGTGGAGCTCCGAGAGCTTGATGTCGCGCACATCGGCGCCGTCGACCCGGATCGCTCCCTCGGTGACTTCGTAGTAGCGGCCGATCAGGTTCGTCATCGTGCTCTTGCCCGCGCCGGTCTGCCCCACGAACGCAATCGTTTCGCCGGGCTGCACGTGCAGGTCGATGTGCTGCAGCACCGGGCGACCCTTCACGTACTCGAACGTCACGTCGTCGAAGTCCACCGTGCCCTGGATCGTGAAGCTCTGGGCGTCCGGCCGATCGACGATCTCGGGCTTTGTCTCGAGCACTTCGATGATGCGCTCGCCGCCGGCCATCGCCCGCTGGATCTGGGTGTACTGGAGGACAAGGTCTCGAATCGGGTCGAAGAAGCGCTGGATATAGAGGACGAAGGACACCACGACGCCTGCGGTAATCGCGCCCTGGGTGACGCGATAGCCGCCGACCACGATCACGAGCGCAGTCGACACCGCGACAACGCCCTCGACTAACGGCTGCACGAGCGCGCTCAGCCGCCCCGCCCGTACGTTCGCACGCAGGTTCGATTGATTGATGCGGTCGAACTGCCTCGTGTTCTCGCCTTCGCGGGACATCGACTGGATCACTCGCACGCCCGAGACGTTCTCGTTGAGGGTGGCGTTCACGGTTGAGATCGCCTGCCGCACCTCGATGAACGCGCTCCGCGCCCGGCGCGACCAGAGCACCATGATGCCGACCAGCACCGGCACGGCGGCAAACGTCACGATCGCCAACTCGACGTCAATCGCGAAGAGCGTGGCGATCACCACGATCAGGATGATCAGGTCCGAAAAGATCGTGAGGCTGCCGGAGGTGAGGAGTTCCTGGAGGGACGTCACGTCGCTGGTGACGCGCGACATAATCCGGCCAACCTCGTGGCGATCGATGAACGACAGCGACAACCGCTGGATGTGATCGAACATCTTTGTGCGCAGGCGCAGCAGGATCCGGTGGCCGATGTAGCCGGTCTGCGTGAGCTGGAGATACTGGAAGGCCCAGCCGAGCACCACGGTGATCGCGAGCAATACGCCATCGCGGCTGAGGGCCGACATGTTGCCTGACATCGCGTCGTCGACGGCGAGGCCGATCAGCAGTGGCTGAATGGACGACATCACAGCGAATCCGACCACGCCGAACAAGGCCAGCGCCGCGCGCAGCTTGTACGGCGCGAGATACGGGATGAGGTGGCGTACGACGCGCGCGTCGTACACTTTCCCGAGCTCTTCGTCGTTCCAACCGTCCAGACCGCGGCGCATCGCGCCCGGCCCGCCCATGCTGGTCGCGCTGCTGCTCCATCCGCCCGCAGAGCCGAATCCGAAACCCATCTCGAAACTCCTGTCGCGCGCGCTTCCGGTCGCGGCGGGCGATTGTGACTAGCTGCTGGCCCCTGTCGCGCCCGTGGCTCCGGCCGCTGCCGGCGCCGTGTTCGGAAGCGCGGAGTGTGCTTGCTGGAAGGCCTCTTCCTGGTCGCGCAGCTCGAGTTCATAGATCTGGCGGTAGAGCCCGTTGCCGGCGAGCAATTCTTCGTGCCGGCCGCGCTCGACGATCTCGCCTCGGTCCAACACGAGAATCTGATCGGCGTCCATCACCGTGCGCAGGCGTTGTGCGATCACAAAGGTGGTGCGACCGCGCATCAGCTCCGCCAGCGCCTGCTGGATGAGGTATTCGGTCTCCATGTCCACGCTCGAGGTCGAGTCATCGAAGATCAGGATCGCGGGATCCATGATCAGCGTGCGCGCGATCGAGACGCGCTGCTTCTGACCGCCCGACAGCGTGACCCCACGCTCGCCCACCCACGTCTCGTAGCCGTCAGGCAGGGTCTCGATGAAGTCGTGGATGCGCGCGGCTTTCGCGGCGGCCTCTACCTCTTCGTCGGTCGCGCCCGTGCGTCCGTAGCGGATGTTCTCGCGGATCGTGTTGATGAACAGGAACATGTCCTGTTGGACGATGCCGATGTTCGCGCGCAGCGACTCGAGCGTGAGGTCTCGGATGTCGTATCCGTCGATGCTGATCATGCCCTCGCTCACGTCGTAGAAGCGAGGCATGAGGTTCACGATCGTGCTCTTGCCGGAGCCGGTGGGTCCGACGAGCGCGACCACCTCGCCCGGCTTCGCCTCCACAGAGATGTCACTGAGCACCGGCGCCAGCCGGTCGTATCCGAACGACACGTGCGCGAATGCGACCTCACCGCGTGCGCGACCGAGGGCGACCGCGCCCGGCTTCTCCTGCACGGCGCTCTCTGCGTCGAGGATCTCGTAGATGCGGTTTCCGGCGCTCACCGTGCGCGCCAGGATGTTCGTGATGAAACCGAGCATGCGCGCCGGCTGCTGGAGGATGTAGAGGTAGGTCAGGAACGCAAGCAGATCGCCGGGTGTGATGCGTCCGGCCGCGAGTTCACGCCCGCCGAACCAGACGGTCGCCACGAGTGAGAGCGAGCCGAGCGCCGTCAGCAGCGGCGTGTTCAGCGCCTGAATCTTGTTCTGGCGGTAGGAGTGGGTGAAGAGATCGTCCGCCTCGACGCGGAACTTCTTGCTCTCGAAGTCCTCGCGGCTGAACGCCTTCACCACACGTACGCCGGAGAGGTTTTCCTGGAGCACCTGGCTCATGCGCCCCATGCCGTCCTGGACGAGCGTCCACAGCGGCCGCAGCCGCGACGACATGAGCGCCGAGACGAGCGCGATCGCCGGCAGGAACGCCCACGATATGAGGGCGAGTCTGAGGCTCGACTGCGCCATGAGCAGCAGGGTCACGAGCAACAGGATGACCACGTAGATCAGCCGGATCAGCCCGAAGTTGATGTACATGCGGACGGCTTCGACGTCCTGCGTCGCCCGGGACATGATCTGCCCGATCTGCGTGGTGTCGTGGTACGCGAAGCTGAGCGTCTGAAGCCGCTCATACATCGCGTTGCGGATGCTGTACGCGACGGACTGCGAGAGCTTTTCACCGACGTACTGCTGCGCGTACGCGAAAAGACCACGGAACGCCGAGACCACGACCACGAGCCCCGCGGCGATGCCGAGCGCGCGCCAGTCGGTCGATCCGCCGGCCTGCGCCGCGATCGCGGAGTCGAGTGCCCGGCCGACGATCTTGGGCATGAGCAGTGAGAAGACGCTGGCTCCCACGAGCGCAAGGGAGGTCAGAGCGACCATGCCCCTGTACGGGCGCGCGAACGACAGCAGCCGGATCAGAGTCTTCACAGGTGTTCCTTCGTCGACGCGGTTCGCGAGAATGCCAGGCGCGCCTCCGCGGCATCGAGGCCCGTGACGCGGGTTGCTCGGGCGCCGCCGGTGCGGTGCGCAGCACCGTCACGCGCATACGCGAAGGTGCGGATGCGCGTGCTGCCGCCCGCCCCGACGGGGACGCGCGCAGGCGGAGAGTGGTGGGCGGGCAACAATGCCACGAGACACCTGACCGATTCGCCGTTCAGATCTCTGACCCTAACGCGTGCGTTAGATATCTGCCAGTGAGGCCCCCCCCTCCGTGCCCCATAGAACGGCGACAGCGATTGTCGTGGTCACCGGACCTCGCCTCTCCGCGCGTGATCCAGATTCGCGTCGATCCCGCGCTCGCCCGTACCCGCATCGCAGGCCGCTCGCAACCGAACCCAATCGCGCGGGCTCGCAGGCGGACGCCGAGTTGCTTGCAGGCCTCGACCGGTGCACGGCCTCGTTCGCTGACTCGGTGCCGCTCGCACTGCCCGCGTACCCGAAGCTCGCCGTGAGCAGGGGCGGGGCCACCAGTCGGCGTCGCCCGCGATGATCGCGTTCGCGCGTGCTTGAAGCGCGCAATCACGGGCGTGGCGACGGTCGCCCGGTCGCGCAGCCCGTGCGGCGTGAGCGCGCTAGGCTACGTCGGCTCACATGCGACAAGAGAGGCCGCGACCGATGACGACCATGGACGAACGGACGATCGCAGAGTTGATTCGCGCCGACCGGGCGCACTTCATTCACCCGCAGTACTACGCCCCCGATCACGAGAACCCGATCGTGTTCGATCACGGAGAGGGCGTCTGGCTGACCGATGCGCGCGGCCGTCGTTACATCGACGGACTCGCATCGCTGTGGAACGTCGCCGTAGGGCACGGGCGCGGGGAACTCGCCGACGCGGCGGCGGCGCAGATGCGCAAGCTTGCCTTCACGAGCGCGTACACCGGCTTCACGAACGTGCCGGCGATCGAGCTCGCGCAAAAGGTGCTCGAGCTCACCTACGACAACATGGCCGGCGTCTTCTACACGAACTCCGGATCGGAGTCGAACGAAGGCGCGCTGAAAGTGGCTCGCTTCTACTGGAACCTGCAGGGCCGCCCCGACAAGGTGAAGCTGATCGCGCGCGAGCGCTCGTACCACGGGGGCACGCTCGCGACCTCGTCGATGACGGGCATGGCGCCGTTCTGGAAGTACTTCGGCCCGATGGTGCCCGAGATCGTGCACACCCGGAAGCCCGACAACCTCGAGTGCGACTGCGAGCCGAACACCGACGGTGAGTGCGCGCACTGGATGGAGGCCGCGATCGAGCGCGAGGGTGCGAACACCGTCGCGGCGGTGATCTGCGAGCCGGTGAAAGGCGCGGGCGGCGTCTTCCCGCCGTCGGACGACTACTTCCGCACGCTGCGCGAGATCTGCGACCGGCACGACGTGCTGATGATCGCCGACGAGGTGATTACCGGATTCGGGCGCACGGGCCACTGGTTTGCACTCCAGCGTTGGGACGTGCAGCCCGACATCCTGTCGATCGCGAAGGCGATCACCTCGGCGTACGTGCCGATGGGTGCATTCATCGTCAGCCGGCCGATCATGGATGCGCTTCAGGATCTGCCCCCCGATGCGCGTTTCATGCACGCGTACACCAACAGCGGGCACCCGGCCGCGGCGGCCGTCGGCCTCCGTAACCTCCAGATCTTCGAGGACGAGAACCTGGTCGCGAACGCCGCGGCGATGGGCGATCGGCTGATGGACGGCCTGCGATCGCGGCTGGGCGGGCACGCGCACGTCACGAACATTCGCGGACTCGGCCTGATGGCCGGCTTCACGCTCGTGCGCGACGCCGAGCGCGGCACCCCGTACGAGCCGTCCGAGGCGACCGGCGGCAAGGTCGCGCGGCACATGCGCGAAGAGGGTGGCGTGATCACGAGATTCGTCGGCGATCACATCGTCATGGCGCCTCCGCTTGTCGTGAACGGGGACGAGATCGACATCATGCTGGGCGCCGTCGACAGTGCCGTGCGGGCCGTTGCCGGGGAGTGATCAGGTACAGATCTGTGTAGGGAACTGCACTGATTGACGACCCTCCTTTTCCGCCGCTACTGTCGGGGGCAGGAAAGGGGGTGATGCCCGTGACTGACGACAGTAGTCACCAACCAGTGGGAACGGACAAAGGCATCTCGAGGGGGGTGCCGTCCAGCTAGAGCCCCCTTGGCGAAGTGACAATACGGGCGCCCTTCCCATCGGGAAGGGCGCCCATTTCATGTCTGGACCAGCACGCCGCATCGCCACGATCCGGAGCTACTGCGAGCCCATGCCCTTCGACGAAACGCTCTACCGACAGCACCACGGCGGCGGCTCCGCCGGCCGCGCCGTGCACTATGTCGAAGCGACCGCTTCGACGATGGACGACGCGCGCGCGGGTGCGTCCGGCGGTGGGCTGGAGGCGTGTGGCGTCGCATATGCCGCCGGCGAGCAGACCGCGGGGCGCGGTCGCTCCGGGCGATCGTGGGTGTCGGCCGCGGCGAGCGGCCTCTACGTCACGTACCACCTGTGCCCGCTCGTCGCCGAGCGCGCGCCGCTGCTGTCGATCGCGGGAGCGATGGCGGCCGCCGAGGGCATCGCCGAGAGTTGTGGGCTGCGCGTCGACGTGAAGTGGCCCAACGACCTGCTCTTCGAGGGGCGCAAGCTCGCCGGCATCCTGGCGGAAGCGCACGCTCGTGCCGACCGTCCGGGGCGGCTCGATGTGCTGCTCGGTATCGGCATCAACCTCCGCACGGCCTCCTCGCTGCCCGCGGAGGTCGCCGCGCTCGCCACGAGCATCGAGCAGGCGGGCGCCGTCGCACCCGCGCCCGAGCGACTGCTCGCGGCGATCTCGAATGCGCTCGAGACGCGCGCGCCGCAGGCGGACGTCGCGCCGGAGCGGCTGATCGCGGACTGGCGCGCCCGGCTGATCACGCTCGGCACGCGGGTACGCATGGAGACGCCGTCCGGGCCGGTCGAGGGACACGCGCTCGACGTCACCGAGCACGGTGAGCTGGTGCTCCGCCTCGACGACGGCACATCGCGCGCGCTGGCCGCCGGGGACGTGCACACGATCCGCTGAGTCGGCCGGGTGGCCCACCGTTCGTCGCAAGCGCGTTGGGTCGGCGAGAGCGGCCCGTTCTGCCAGTGACAATTGATCCTGTCCCGACCGCTCCGTACGCTCGGTCGACGATGACCCGAGCCGCCCTGTTCGTACACGCGACCGCCAACCATGCACACGTGCATCCGCACGGTGTGCCGTCGCGTGCCCTTTGGTTCGAGTAGTCCACCCACCACTGCTCACCGACGTGCGCCGCGACGGCACCGAGCCTCGCGGCGTTTCTGCGTCTACGCGGACGCGCGCGAGCGCTCGATCCGGCGGCCCGGTGGGCCGAGCACACGGGAGAGGGACGTACAATGCCGCCAGTGCCGCGCACGCCGCTCGACGCCGCCCCGGCGCCGACCGCCGAACTCACGGACACGCTCGAACAGGGAGAGACGCCTGTGCCTGACCGCGGGCTTCGCAGTCGTGGCATGCGCGATCTCGATCCCGACGCCATGCGCCGCTTCCGCGCCGTGGAGCGCGTCTTCCTGGAGACGACGGCGGCTCGCGGGTACCGCGAGATCCGCACGCCGACGATCGAGCCGCTCCACCTCTTCACCGCGTCGGGTGCGCTCTCGCCGCAGGCGCTCGATCGCGTCTACTCGTTCCTGGACTGGGACGGTTGGAGCGGCGAACGCGTCGTGCTCCGGCCGGACGCGACGGTGGCGGCCGCGCGCTGGTTCGTCGAGGAGGGCGGCGGCAACGGTCCCGAGCGCCTGTGCTACGTCCAGCCTGCATACCGCTTCGCCCCCGGAGATGCGGACCGCGAGGTCTGGCAGTGTGGCGTCGAGCTCTTCGGTCTTCCTGCCGCGGAGGCCGACGCGCAGCTGCTCGAGCTCGCGCGCGACCTGCTGCTCGCGCTCGGCGTGGCCGCGCCGGCGTGCGACCTTGCGCACGCGGGGCTCGCGCGCGCCGTGC
>JAQBZW010000145.1 GCA_027622315.1 Chloroflexota bacterium
TCGATGCCCGGGTCGGGGGTGGTCATGTGCGGGTCCCTCCGCGGCTGGTGACGGCCGATCTCGCCCGGAAGCGGACGCTCGCGCGCGCGGCTGGGACGGTACGCGACTGGAGCACCATCGGGTGCCCACCCCGGGAGCAAGGCATGCGTGCTCGAGTGCGAGGGCGTCGACGAAGGCGACGCCCTCGGTCGGGATGCGGCCACCCGGCAGTCTCGGCCCCCCCCCCCGCAGCCGACGCCCCTGCCGGCCTCCGGATGCGGCGCGCACCGGCGGTGTGCACGCGCCACGCTCGCTCGACGCCCCAACCGGGCGACGCTGCTGCGTCGGCGCGCTATCTTCGCGTCCCGCACAGCTCGTCAGAGAGGACCCGCAGGCATGCCGCTCCGCACGCCCGACGAATACATGGAGTCGCTTCGCGACGGCCGCGAGGTCTGGTTCCGCGGCGAGCGCGTGGACGATGTCACCACCCACCCGGTGATCTCCAAGGCCGCTCGGCATGCGCAGATCGACTTCCACATGGCGGAGGACCCCGACTACCGGGAGCTCGCCGTGGTGGAGGAGGACGGCAAGACCTTCAGTCGCTTCTTCAAGATCCCCCGCACGGCGGAGGACCTCATGATGCGGTCGCGCCTGATCGAGGCAGCCACCACGCTCGGCGACACGCTGGTGGTGTTGATCAAGGAGATCGGGACGGACGCGCTCTTCGCGCTGCACGCCGTCACGGCCGAGCTCGAGGGGCCGTACTTCCAGCGTGTGCAGGCGTTCTACGAGCACTGCCGCGACAACGATCTCGCGCTCTCGGTCGCGCAGACGGACGCGAAGGGCGACCGCACGAAGCGGCCGTCCGACCAGGAGGACCCCGACCTCTATCTGCGGGTCGTCGAACGCCGCCCGGACGGTGTCGTGGTGCGCGGCATGAAGCTGCACACCTCGTGCACGACGAACGTCAACGAGGTGATCGTGCTGCCGACACGCGCGATGGGCGAGACCGAGGGTGACTGGGCGATTGCGTTTGCGGTGCCGGCGAACACGCCCGGGCTGAAGATGCTCGCCAGCCCGTACGGCGACCGCGAGACGCGGCCGGACGAGAACCCGATCACGCACAACCACAAGATGATGGAGACGTTGACGATCTTCGACGACGTCTTCGTCCCGAACGATCGCATCTTCCTCGACGGCGACACGCAGGCGGCCGGGCGGCTCGCGCTCACCTTCGTCGAATACCACCGCTTCACGGCGGTCTCATACAAGATGCCGCTGATCGACGCGATCAACGGCGCGGCCGCGGTGATCTCTGACTACAACGGCATCCTCGGCGCCGGCCACGTGCGCGAGAAGTTCGTCTGGCTGATTACGTACACGGAGACGGTGCGCGCGCTGCTCGAGAAGGCCGCCGAGCGATGCATTCCGAAGCCGAACGGACAGGTCGCGCCGGACCCGATGACGATCAACATCGCGAAGAGCACGTTCGCGCACGGCTACCACATGGCGGTGCAACACCTCCAGGAGCTGGCCGGCGGCATCCTCGTCACCGGCCCCGGCGACGAAGACTGGGCGAGCGAAGAGCTGCGCCCGTTCCTCTCCAAGTACCTCGTGGGGCGCAAGGGTGTGGATGCGGATAGGCGCATGCGGGCCATGCGCTTCATCGGCGATCTCACCGCCGGTGAGTACGGCCCGTACCAGGAGGTGCTCGCCATCCACGCCGAGGGCTCGTTCGAGGCCGAGAAGCTACAGATCTTCCGCGCCTACAACGAGAACGGCCGCGCCCGCGACGTGATGAAGCTCTTCTCGGGAATGGCCGGCATCTAGCCGCTCGCCCCGCTCCTGCCGGAGCGGCACGGCCGCTCCGGCCGCCGTCGCGACGCAGTCCCGGATCGCGCGCGCTCCGCGCGGGCTGCGCGCGCACCCCCGACCACACTCGATCGCCATCGCCATCGCCATCGCCATCGCCTTCGCCTTCGCCTTCGCCGTGAACCACGGTGCGCTGTGCGCTTCGGGCGCCGGGCACGGTTTGTCGCACGGTCTTAACAGGGACAGCACGGCGCGTATCGCGGGGGTCACGGCTGCGTTCATAGCTTGGGGGAGCAGCGATGCGAATACCGCTCGCAACTCCCAGCCGGTGCTCGTGCCCGGCGCGATTCACGCGAGAGTGGAGCCCGCTCGACGATGCGCGCACGCGAAGTGGTCCAGCTCCGACGCTCTCGCCGGCGGCTGCAAGCCGTCCGTCGCGAACAGGACCGGTCGCCACTCCGGCTCGTCGCGCTCGCGACCGTGCTGCTGATCGGCGTCATGTTCCTGGCGGGCGTCGGCATCGTCGCCTCGGCCGCGCGCCCGTTTGTCGATTTCGCGCTCGGCGTGCCCGCGCCCACCGGGATGGCGAACCGCCTGTCGCGCGGCGGCGCCAAGACCTACGACCGCAACGGGAACCTGCTCTATCAGTTCGTGTTGCCGACGGATGGTCGGTCGCAGTGACAGCGCTCGATTCGTCGTGCGCTGAGGGCGCGCTCCGGGCCCGTCCGATCCGTCCCGATACGGCGCGGCCGTGGGGCGGACGATGATCGGGCCATGACACCGGTGCGATTCCCTCGCGACGCGAAGCATGGCGCGCCTCCGGAGCCCGACGCGGCCGACGGCGGCAGTGACGGCAACGAGGGCGATCGCGCCGCCCTGCTCGAAGCGCTGCTTGCCCTGTCGCAGAGCGCGATCCTGGTGATGTCACCCGACCGGAAGCCGCTGTACGCGAACGCTCGCATGTGTGAGCTTTCCGGCTACACGCTCGACGAGCTGCTCGCGCTGCCGACCACGGCAGCGCTGACGCCGCCCGAGGACGCCGCACGCGCCGTCAGCTCGATCCGGGCGGCCGTCGAGTCGGGTCGGGTCGGTCGGGTCGGCGCCTTCGTGAGCTGATGCGCAAGGATGGCGTGCGCGTGCCCGTGGAGAGATCGTTCGCGCCGGTGCGCGTGGGTGGTCACACGATCGGGATCGCCGTCGAGTTCCGCGACCGGCGCGGCGAGCTCGCGCTGCTCGCCACGTCAGAGGATCGCGCGACGGAACTCGAAGAGAAGAACGCCGAACTCGAGCTCTATCAGCAGATGTTCAGAGCGGTCGACACCGCGCTGCTGATCGTGCAGGACGATCGCGTATGCCTGACCAATCACGCCCTGCGCGGTCGCATCGGGTTCGAGGTGCTCGACGTCCCGGTTCGGGAGATTATCGTGCCGGAGGACGTCGACCACGTGCTGGCGATCCTGAACGGCGTGATCAGCGGCAAGCTGGAGCAGGGTACGGCCGAGTATCGAGTGCGGACGGCGGACGGCGAGCTGGTCACGCTCGAGGGGCAAGCGCGCCGCATCGAGTACCGGCATCGCCCGGCCGCGGTCGTGACGGTGCTCGACATCACCGCCCGAAAGCGAGCAGAAGAGGCACTTCGCGACCTGTCGCTCACAGACGCGCTCACCGGCCTGGCGAATCGCCGGCACCTCGCGAAGGAGATCTCCGACCTCCCACTCGCCACGGGCACGGCACACGCGCTGCTGTTCGTTGACCTCGATCGCTTCAAGACCGTGAACGACCTCCATGGTCACGAGGCCGGCGATCGCGCGCTGCGAGCGGTGGCGGCCGCGCTGATGACCGTCGTGCGACCGGGCGATCTCGTCGCGCGTGTCGGCGGCGACGAATTCGCGATCCTGCTCCGGGATGCGGGAATCGACGGGGCGTCGTTGGTGGTCACGCGCGCAATTGGGGCCGTGCGCGCGGCCGTGACCCCGTGGCCCGCCGTATCCGCCAGCATCGGGATTGCGCTGGTCGATCCGCGTGAAGACTCCACGGCCGTACTCGACGCCGCCGACCGGGCGATGTACCGCGCGAAGGACGACGGCGGCGGCCGCTGGCGAACCGCCGCCTGAAGTCGCCGGCAGCGGCTCACGACGAGCGTTCAGCGCGATCCCGCGATCCGGCATCGCGAGGCGAGGGGCCTCCCGCCGCTTTCCCCCGCGAGCCGCATCACAGGACATCCTCGCGGCATGCTCCTCGATCAGGGCTGATCCCGATGCGGCTGTCGCAGCATGCACGTACGCTGATCAGACCATGATCTTTGCGGATTCAGTAGTGAAGTCGTTCGGCCGCGACGATGTCCTCGACGGCGTCTCGTTCTCGATCGGTGACGGCGAGCGCGTGGGCCTCGTCGGAGCGAACGGAAGCGGGAAGTCGACCCTCCTGCGGCTGCTCGCCGGCCAGGACCGGCCTGACGAAGGCAAGGTCGGCTTTCGCGGCGGCGCGCTCGCATTCCTGCGCCAGGAGGCCGGTCTCGAAGACGGCCGTACGCTGCGCGATGAGATGTGGACGGCCTTCCCAGAGGCCGTCGCCGTTCAGCGACAGCTGGACGAGATCGCCGATCAGCTCGGTCGCAGCGAGGGCGATCTCGACGAGCTGATCGACGAGCAGGGTCGGCTCTTCGAACGCTTCGAGATACTCGACGGCTACCGCATCGAGAAGCGCATCGGTCGCGTGCTCGCCGGTCTCGGCTTCGCGCCGGATGACATCGACCGCCCGTGTGGCGACTTCTCGGGTGGCTGGCAGATGCGCGTCGCGCTCGCCAAAGTGCTCGTGCATCGCCCCGAACATGCCCTGCTCGACGAGCCGACGAACCACCTCGACCGCGCGTCGCGGGAGTGGCTCGCGGAGGAGCTCACGACCTATCCGGGCACGGTGCTGCTCGTCACGCATGACGGCGAGTTCCTCGATCGCGTCGTCACGCGCATCGTCGAACTGCGCGATGGTCGTGCCCAGAGCTACACGGGAAACTACTCCGACTATCAGCGCCAGAAGGCGGACCTGATCCACGCGCGCGAGCAGGCGGCCTCGCGCCAGGAGCGCGAGATCACCCGGCAGCAGCGCTTCATCGACCGTTTCCGCGCGACCGCCACCAAGGCGACGGCCGTGAAGAGCCGCGAGAAGGCGGTGGCCCGCATCGAGCGCGTGGAACGCGTGCGCGACGAGCGGGAGGTCAGCTTCCGGCTCCAGTCCTCGGGCCGGACGGAGCTGGAGGTGCTGCAGGTGCAGGGCCTCGGCTACGAGTACGAGGACGGCGTGCCCGTCCTCGTCGACGTGAACCTGAAGGTCGAACGCGGGCAGAAGGTGGTGCTGGTCGGCCCGAACGGCGGAGGCAAGAGCACACTCCTGCGGCTGCTTGCCGGCCACTTCGCGCCGCTGGAGGGTTCCGTCTCATGGGCGCCGCGGGCGCGCCGCGGGTACTACGACCAGCACCAGGACGAGGCGCTCGAGCGCTCGCGCGCGGTGCTCGAAGAGGTACGGACGGCAGCCGCGCCCGACGCGTCGGACGGCATGCTGCGCAACATCCTCGGCCGCTTCCTCTTCACCGGCGACGACGTCCACAAGCAGGTGTCGGTGCTCTCGGGTGGCGAGCGCAGCCGCGTCGCGCTCGCGAAATTCCTGATCACGCCGGCGAACGTGCTGCTGCTCGACGAGCCGACCAACCACCTCGACGTCACCACACGCCGCAAGCTGATCGACGCACTCGAGGCGTTCGACGGCACCATCATCTGCGCCAGCCACGACGAGGCGATCATCGAGCGCGTGGCCACGCGCGTCTTCGCCGTCGACGACGGGGAGTGCGTCGAGCTCGAAGAGCGGCGCAAGGACTAGACCCGGGCCGCGCCCGCGGCAAGCCGCGGCCCTCCGGCCGGGGCGCGAGCAGAACGCACCGCAGTGTTCGGATGACCGGCCGCGACGAGTCGCTCCGCTGAATCGCCCGCCGCTCGACATCGGCTCGACATCGGCTCGACATCGCCGTGTCCGAGCGCATCACGCCCATCCCGGCAAGCCTTGCGAGCACGGCGGTCCACCGCTCATCATCTCGATCGGAGCCGCTCGCACGCGACGCCACGGGTGTCACGGGCGTCACGGGCGCCACGGGCGCCACGGGCGCCATGTCGGCTGGTGTCGCGCGGGCGCTGTGCAGTGCTGTCATCGTTCCCACCTCCGCGGCGCAGCATGCCGCGGTTGGCCGAGCGCAGGCTATCCGCTACGCGACAGCGAATTGCGGGCCGCGCCCACGTGCACCGCGACGGCATCCGCGAGCGCGGCGACACCGCGCCGCGCGCAGGTGAAGGTCTTTGTCGGTGCGGCGGTGGCGAACGGCTGGGAGACCTTGTGATCGAGCTGCGTGTTCGCCCAGATCACCACCACGTCCGCCGCGTCCGCGAGCTCACGAGCGCGTTTCGTGCCGGTGGGGCGGTCGCCTTCGACGAACGCGACAGACACGGCGCTGCCGGCGAGCGAGTCGCGGAGTGTGTGCCGTGCGTTCGGCGATCCACCGATCACGAGCAACCGCGTCCGCCGGGCTGCGACCAGCGCGGCGACCATGCCGCGCGTGGCGCGGGCGGTATCGCTCCCGCCGCACACCTCGCAGCCCGCGGGCTCCACCTCGACCACGCGGCGCTCGCCCGCGGCGAGCGCGCTGCGACAGGCCGGCGCGACACAGACGGTGGCCAGCCGCCCCGCGATTGCGGCGATCGCCGCGTCTCGCTTGCTCTGCGCCATGTTGCGCTTGGTGGCGTTGGTGAGCCCGCCCTCGATCAGCGCCCGTCGCGCCTGCTGCTTCGAGGCCACGCGGCGAAAGCCCAGGGCATCGAGCAGTTCATCAATCGGGAACGTGGCTTCGGCGGGCATGCATCCACCGTACGCGCGCGCGAAGGCAGGGCGAATCGGGACGCGGCCGTAGGGATCGGGCGAGGCGCGTCGCGCTCGCCCGATCGTCGCGCTGCGGCTAGCTCACCACGTTGCGGTGGGCGAACTTCCACGCTCCGCTGACCTTGACGAGCCGGTCCACGTACCTGGTGGTCGACGCGGGGTCGGCGCCGGGACGCAGGAGCATCAGGTAGCAGGTGTGGGTGGCGCCGTCGCCGTCGGCTTCGATCACGTGGTTGTTATTCCAGTGTCGAGCGCCGGGCATGTTGGTGGCGAAGCCCTCGACGAACTTTGCGAGCGCGTCGCGTCCCTCAGTCTTGCCGCGGGCCGTTTCGAAGACGCCGTCTTCGGTGAACGTATCCGCCCAGCCCGGTCCGTCCCCGGAGTCGATCGCGTGGTTGTAGCGGGCGACCAGCTCGAGGATCTCGAGCCGATCTGCGGTGCTCAGTGCCATGGGTCCCCCATTCAGCCGAGTGCGTTGGGTGCCCCTTATAGCACCGGGTCGCAGGTCGGTCAGCGGGGGGCAGGGCGAGATCAGGCGCCGATCAGTCGCAGGTGACCGCGCCGTCGCTCGCATTCGCGCGCGCCGCCATCGAGGACCTGGAGGTCGGGGCGTATGTGTCCATCGACGAGCGTGACGTGACCGGTGGCCAGCGCGCCTTCGAGTGCGCGCAGGATGCGCGCTTCGCGTTCGACCGTGACCAGCTCCTGCGTCTCGCCGTCGCGCACGGCGACCACGCGCGCGGCCTCTTCGACGAGTAGATCGGCGTCGCGCAGGGTGCTGCCCTCGGCGGCGCCCGACGGCGCCGTGAGCGTGAGCGTGGAGGTGCCGCCGGCGGAGGTCAGCAGCTCGACGCTGCCCGCGGCCGACTGGAACCCGAGTCGCAGCGAGGGCACGGCCTCGGTGTGCGCGGTGATCGCGGAGAGGGCGCCGTCCGTGCTGCGCAGCTGTGCAGCCAGCGCGTACCCATAGTCGACGTTGCCGTCGAGCACGGTGCCGAGCGCGGCAACGGGCAGGGTCGGTACGAGCCGCGCGATCAGCGCGACCACGTTTCGCAGATGCGTCATCGCGGAGCCGGGTCCGGCGATGTCGATCGTGACGAAGCGTGGCTGCCAGCTGGCGTCGGCGGCCACGAGGTCGGTGAGGAAGGCGAGTCCGGCGGAGCGCAGGCGGGGACGCAGCACCTGACCTGACCCCCTGAAACAGATCCACCGCGAGAGTGAGAATCGCGGTGGACAGGAAGGGGTCTTGGGATGGTTGCGAAGCGGAAGCGGTATGGGGCCGAGGAGATCATCGGCAAGCTGCGAGAGGCCGAGGTCGGCCTCGCGCAGGGCCAGTCGGTCGG
>JAQBZW010000146.1 GCA_027622315.1 Chloroflexota bacterium
TCCGGCGGGCGGGCGGCGCGCACACGCGCGCGGCCGCGAGCCAGAGTCCGGCGAACGCCATGAGCACGCCGTCGTAGCTGCCCGCGACATCGCGATAGAAGCCGGCGGCAATCGCTCCGCCCGCCGCGAAGAACAGCGCGACCGGCAGCGCAGCACTGCTCACGGCGCCGAGGTATCGCCGCCCGAAGAACGCCGCCGACACGAACTCCTGCAGCGGCACAGGCCACCGATCCCGACTCCCCAGACCATCGCCGCGGCCACGACCGCCGGCACCGAGAGCGTGTGTGCCGTCGGCACGAGCGCCGCGCCGGCCAGGCCCGCGAGCAGAAAGGACAGCGCCGCCAGCAGGCGTGGGGACACGCGCTGCATGGCCCAACCCCAGGCGAACTTCGAGAGGAACGCCGCCAGCCCCGATTGCCGTACCCAGCTACGTGACGATGGAGAAGTCAGCGCGCGTCGAGCCGAGATTGGTGGTCATCGGAACGAGGAAGGTGCCAACGACCGGCGCCTGCACGCCGATCGCGACGAATTCCGGGACGAGAGCGCCGAACGCGATCCACCAGTCGTAACAATCCGCGGTCGAGCGGGGATCGCGAGGATCGCCGATACCGCCTTGACCATCACAGTCACTCGCCCCCCTCGTGCGGGCCACCATGACGATCATGCTGCTGGGCACGTCGACCGGTGCTGGCTGCCAGTCAGCCCGGCGGCGAGCGAGTGGTCGGCACGCACTCGCCCCTCCCACGTCGGCCGGTATAGTGGCCCGGTGACCTTGTTCCCCCCATCCGACCGGCCGGTGGCGCGCATGGCGATCGACTGCCGCTGGCTCCGGCGCACGATCGACTCGAGCCGCTCTGCAGACCCGTTTCTCATGCTGTGCACGCACATCGTGCGTGACGGGCGCGCTTGCGTCGGCCCTTTCCTCGAGGACATGGAGACGCCCTGCCGGCTCTGGGAGCCGAACGATCGCGTCGCCGCGCGGATTCGACCCGTGCGCGTCTAGGGCGCCCGCTCCCACGCGACGGCGCGCGCCCGGGCGTTCGGTTGTGGACCGAATGTGCCTGTTCGTGTCGACGGCATGGTGGCCGTCCGGCACACGCGACGCGATGCTGGGAGCGGGCGACTCGGGCGCACGCATGCACTTGCGGCGGCGATAGCTAGAACGTACGTTCGGACACGATGAGGGGCCGATGACAGCGACGACGCGACCCTCGGGCGAGACGAGCGGCATGATGCTCACTGAGACGCAACGGGCCGAGATCGAGGAGATGCGTGCGGCGTCGCGTCCGACGCTCCGCCCATCCGTCCCTGCCCTCGAAGAGATCCTCTACGAGCCGCTGCCGGTGCTCGACCACGGCTTCGTCCGTGTGATCGACTACATGGGCGACGATGCTGCGATCGTGCAGGCTGCGCGCGTTTCCTATGGCCGCGGGACGAAGCAGGTCCGCGACGACGCCGGGTTGATCAACTACCTCATGCGCAATTGGCACACCTCGCCCTTCGAGATGTGTGAGATCAAGCTGCATGTGAAGCTGCCAATCTTCGTCGCGAGACAGTGGATCCGTCACCGCACAGCGAACGTGAACGAGTACTCCGCCCGCTACTCGATCCTCGATCGTGAGTTCTACGTGCCCGAGCCGGAACAGCTCGCGGCGCAGTCCACAACGAACCGGCAGGGCCGCGGCGATGCCCTCGCCGGCGCCGAGGCGGGCCGTGTGCTCGAGATGCTGCGAAGCGATGCGGAGCATGCATACGCGAGCTACCAGGAGCTGTTGAACGAGACGACGGACGGCGAGCGGATCGACCAGTCGCGGCAAGGCCTGGCGCGCGAGCTCGCGCGCATGAACCTCACGCTGAGCTACTACACGCAGTGGTACTGGAAGACCGACCTGCACAACCTCATGCACTTCCTGCGGCTGCGCGCGGACAGCCACGCGCAGTATGAGATCCGTGCGTATGCCGAGGTGATGATCCACGTGCTCGAGCGCTGGACGCCGCTCGCCGCCGCGGCCTTCCGCAACTATCGCCTGGGCGGGGCCCAGCTCTCCGAACAGGGCCTCGAGATCGTGCGTCGCATGCTGGCCGGCGAGCAGGTCTCGCGGCAGGATGTGGGCATGTCCGCCGGCGAGTGGCGTGAGCTGATGGCGACGCTCGGACGGGCGTAACCGCGCGCCGGCGACGGACGTGAAACGGACGGCCGTGTGGCCGCCCGTTCGCGATCTCGGAGCCCGCCGGCGCGCGCGGCTACGGCTCGCGCGCGCGCTCTCCGGTCGCCAGGACGGCGCCGGCGGATGAGCGCCCGTCGTGTCCAGAAGCGGCGCGATTCAGCGCGGCCTCGCCCGGGAAGACGATACCCGCGGTGCTACCGAAGATGTAGCCGGGGTTCAAGAACGAGATCGCAATCATGGCCACGATGATCAGCACACCCTGGATGATGAAGAGCATGTCCGCGCCCACGGCGTCCGCGAGCACGCCGAGCGGCGCGGCCATGACCGAGACGCTGCTGAAGGTGAGCATGTTCATGCTCATCACGCGCCCGTAATACCGGGGCTCGGTCGCTTCCATCACCATCGCCTGGTTGAGCGTCTGATAGCCGTTCAGCGCGAGGCCGAGCCCGATCATCGCCACCATCGCCCCCACCAGACCGAAGGCCGTGGAGGCGAGCGCGAGGCTGATCAGCATCACACCACCACCCAGTCCCAGCGCGAACTGGACGAAGGGCTTGCGGGGAAACTCCGTGATCGTCGCGATCGCGAGTGACCCGACGAGCGCACCCACACCGGAGAGCGACATGAGCATGCCGACGGCCCACTCGCCCTCTCCGAGGTCGCGCTGCACGAAGCCCGCAAGCAACATCATGTACGGCATGCCGAAGAACGCGAGGATGAAGCCCATCAGCATGAGCACCCGCAGGCGCTTGTCCCCCGCCACGTAGCGCAGTCCGTGCCCGATCTCGCGCGCCATGTTCGCGCGCGCGCGAGGCGTGGACTCTCTGTCGAGGCCGGACGGCACGACGAGCAGGCAGGCGACGCTCAGCACGTACAGGCCGAACTGGACAAAGTAGACGGACGCGATGCCGATCGTGCCCGCCATCACGCCGGCAATCGCCGGCCCGATGAGCCGCGTGCCGCTCATCGACGCGTTGCTGAGCGCCATGGCGCTGAGCAGTTGGTGCGGCCCCACCACGAGCGCCATCAGCGGTGACCGTGACGGCATGCCAATCGCGAAGAACGTGCCCTGGAGGAGCCCGATCACGAACAGGATCTCGAGCGTCATCGCGCCCATGACGATCAGGATCGCCGTGAGCAGCCCCGTGAAGCCAATCAGCGCCTGGGTGACCAGCGTGAGGTTGCGCTTGTCGACACGGTCCGCAATCGCGCCTCCGAGGAGCGAGAGCAGCAGCATCGGCAGGCCGAAAGAGAGGGAGATCGCACCGATCGCGGTGAAGCTGTGGCTGAGATCCCACGCGAGCAGCGCCCGCGCGATCTGTTGCATGCCCATGCCTGTGAACGAGAACGTGGAAGAAAACCAGAGGAAGCGATAGTTGCGGTTCTCGAAGACCTCGACGGCCTTCCGGAGAGATGGGCGCTGGCGCCCCGCTGGCGGTCCGCCGGGCAGCCCTCCGATTGGTCCCGCACCATCCGACCCACTCGCCCGATCGCCTGTGGGGAGAACGCGCTCGCTGACCAAGAGGCTGCCTGCATTTCGGTACCGCTCCGCCCACAGGGGCCGGATGCGGGGGTCACCAAGCGATCATAAGTTTGGGTAACCTTCCCGTCAACGTTAGGGTGATCCCGCGTGTCGGGCGGAGGGCGTTTGAGCCCCCGTCGCCCACACTGCGACCGCGTTCGTTGACAGGCCCAAGCGTCGCTCGGACAATCCCGCCTACCGCCGACGACTCAACCAACGACGAGAACTGGGGTGCGCCGATGGCCGCTCGTATCGCAGCGCAGCCAGATCGCCACGCACGAGACCACCGTGCGGACGACCGCGTACGTCGCGCGAGGCGCAGGTAGCCATGGCGGGTTCCCTCAGCGATCTGCGCATCGTGGAGACGTGCGGGCCGATCGGTCACTACGCCGGTCGCCTGCTCGCCGACCTCGGGGCCGACGTGATCAAGGTCGAGCCGCCCCGCGGCGATCCGGCCCGCCGGTATGCGCCCTTCCTCCCCGGCGTGGAGGCGCCCGAGAACGGGCTGCAGTTCATCCTCCTCAACGCCAACAAGCGCAGCGTGACGCTGGACCTGGAGCGTCCGGAGGAGCGCGCGCTCTTCCTACGCCTGATCGCGTCCGCGGACGTGCTGCTCGACTCCTGGCAGCCGCACGAATCGGCCCGACTCGGGCTCACGGAAGCAGCGCTGCTCGCAGCGAAGCCCGATCTCGTGCGCACGTCGATCACCGGCTGGGGCCTGAGCGGGCCGCATGCGGACTGGGCGTACGCCGACATCGTCGCCCAGGCGGCATCAGGCGTGATGACGCTTGCCGGCTTTCCGGACGGTCCGCCGGAGCAGATCGCCGATCACCAGGGCCACCGCGCAGCGTCGATCGACGCCGCAGCCGGCACGATCGCGGCGTTGCTTCATCACGATGCGACCGGCGAAGGCCAGCGCGTTGAGGTCTCCGCGCAGGAGGCACTGTCGATGGCACAAGAGACCGCGATGATGTTCGCCGACATCAATGGCATCGACCGGCAACGTACCGGCGGCACCGGCGGGCTCGCGATACGTATTCCCGGCATCGGGCTCTACGCGGCCGCCGACGGCTGGGTATACATGCTCGCCGCGGGCACCGCTGGCTCCGGCTTCCAGGGCGTGCTCGCGACCATGGACACGCTCGGCTACCAATCGGATCTCCGTGAGGAGCCGTGGGCGACGTTCATCCTGGAGTCGATGAATCGCGCACTGCTGCTGCAGGCGATGGCCGATCCGGAGCAGGCGCTGGCGCTCGCGCGCAAGCTCGAGCACATCGAGAGCGTCGTCGTCGACTGCTTCACGCGGTACCCCAAGCGCGATTTGTACGAGATCGGTCAGCAGCACCGGCTACTGATCGGCATGGTGAGCACGCCTGAGGACATTTCGACGAGCCCCCAGCTCAACGCGCGCGACTGGTTCGTTGAGATCGATGACCCGGGCCGCGGCCGGCGGCTGCGCTATCCCGGTCCGCCGTGGCAGCTGCGTGGTACCCCCGCGACGCTGCGCCGGCCGGCGCCGCTGCTGGGCGAGCACACGGCCGAGGTGCTGACGGAGATCGGTGTCGCTGCCGGCGAGGCGCGAGCGTTCGCGGGACGGAGAGCCTGACATGACGACCAGCGGCGACGCTCGCGAACAGGTGGCGGCGCGACCGCGCGCGCTCGACGGCGTCAAGGTGCTCGACCTCACCTGGTTCGGCGCCGGGCCGATCGGCATGCGAACGATCGCGAACCTCGGAGCGGACGTGATTCGCGTCGAGACGCAGAAGCGGCCGGACGGACTGCGCATCGCGCCGCCGCGTCCGGTGGGGAACGCCAGCCTCAACGTGGGCGGCTACTTCAACAACTTCAACGCGGAGAAGCGAAGTATCACGATCGACCTCACCACCGAGCGTGGCCACGAGCTCGGAATCGAGCTCGTGAAGTGGGCCGACCTCTTCATGACGAACATGACGGGACGCGCGGTTCGACAGATCGGCATGACCTGGGAGGCGCTGCACGACGCCAACCCGGGCATCATCGCGATGTACCAGCCGATGCAGGGCATGACCGGCCCGCACGCCGAGTTCGCCGGCTTCGGCGCGGTGCTCTCAACCATCTGCGGCGTGAACTACCTCTCGGGCTTTGCGGCGAACGACCCCGTCGGCGTGGGCACGAACTATCCCGACTACGTCGTGAACCCGATTCATGCCGTGATCGCGCTGCTCGCCGCGCTCAGGCACAAGCGGCGAACCGGCGAGGGACAGCTGATCGACATGTCGCAGCTCGAGTCGTCCGTCGCGGCGTTCTCGGGGCCCGTCTTCGCGTGGGACAACGCACGCGTCGAGCACGAGCGCATCGGCAACCGCGTGCCGTACGCCGCGCCGCACGGCGCGTTCCGCTGCGCCGACACCGCTGCACGCCCGGACCGATGGCTCGTCCTCGCCTGCTTGGACGACGCCCAGTGGGAGCGCTGCGCCACTGCATGCGGCCACCCCGAGTGGAGCGTCGACCCTCGCTTCGCGACGCTGGCGGAGCGCAAGCGCAACGAGGACGCGCTCGAAGCCACGCTCGCCGCGTGGGCCGAAGCGCAGGATGGCGCCGAAACAGTGGCCCGGCTGCAGGCCGCCGCCGTGCCGGCGGCCCTTGTCCTCAGTGCATCGGAGGTGCTCGCCGACGAGCACCTCGGCGCACGGGGCTACTTCGTGTATCTCGATCACGCTGAAGCCGGACGGCGTGCTTACGACGGATCGGGCTTCCAACTCTCGAAGACCCCGGTCGAATTGCGTCGCGCCGCACCGCTGATCGGCGAACACACGTGGGAGATCGCGAGCGACGTGCTCGGGCTCAGCCCCGACGAGATCGGCACGCTGATCGCCGAGCAGGTGCTGTACTGATCGCACACTCGCTCCGCATCGCCATGGATTCGCCACGCGTTGCCCGCACCACTCGCGCACCCGTACGCTTCCGAGAGGGACGGAGGATCACGGTATGGACGTCGACCGGAAGCTCGCCGAAGAGGGCGCCGACTGGATCGCCGAAATGGTCTCCGAGGACCTCGGCGGCTTCATTCCGGCCGAGCTGATCGACCTCGTGATGGAACTCGAGGTGAAGCTGCGCTCCGAGCACAGCGACGCCGAGATGGATCACCAGGCGATGGCCGAACGACTGCTGCCGCTGATCGAGGCGGAGGGCGTGCCTACTCAGACGGGCGGGGTTTCAAACCACCTGCTCGTCGAGATCCTCCACTGGGAAGACGAGTTCCTGGCGATGGCGGGGCATCCCCGGACCATCCGCGCTTCGTAGGGGACTTGCCCTCGACCGCACTCGTCGACTCGTTCCGCACCTGCTTCAGCCGGCGCACGTTCTCCTCGTCGGGGCCGTTCGCCTTGCCGGCCTCGTCTGGGAATCCCGGCACTTCCAGCAGGAACGCCTTCCCGCGGAACTCTTCTCCGCCGAGGATCGTGCTGAAGCCGGCTGCACCGATATGACCCTCGCCGATGTTCTCGTGACGGTCGCGCGCACCGCCGAGCGGTAGCTTCGAATCGTTCGCGTGGACCACCGCGAGTCGCTCGATGCCGATCTCGCTATCGAACTCCATCATGGCCACTTCGAGGCCGTCGGCGCTGGCGATGTCGTAGCCCGCCGCAAACGCGTGGCAAGTGTCGATGCACACCTGCAGTCGTTCGTGGCGGACGGCCTGGATCAGCCGCCCGAGCTCGCCGAAGGACTTGCCGATCACGCCGCCGTGTCCGGCTGCGTTCTCGAGTGCGAGTACGGCTGTGCCGGGCGCCTCGTCGAGAATCTGCGTCAGCGCCGCACAGACCTGGCGCTCGACGGCTTCGAGCCCCTGACCCTTGTGCGAGCCGGTGTGCAGGACCACGCCAAGCGCGCCGATTGCGTCGGCAACCGTGAGCGCATTCAGCACCGAGTCGATCGACTTCTGGAGCTGCGCGGGATCCTCGGTCGCGAGGTTCGCGAGGTAGATGTTGTGGATCCACACCTGCCCGACGCTCGACCCGGCATGTAGCTCTCGGAAGCGGGCGATCGCCTCCGGCTTGTGCGCCGTCGGCCGCCAGGTCTGCGGCGGACTGGGGAAGATCTGGATGGCCTCCGCGCCAATCGCTTCGCCGCGTTCGATCGCGGTGAAGATCCCGCCGGACGACGAGACGTGCGCGCCGACGACGACCC
>JAQBZW010000147.1 GCA_027622315.1 Chloroflexota bacterium
AACGGCGGCCGGTGTACGGCCGCCTTCGTGTTCGCGGAGCAGGATGCGCGCATGCCAGATCGCCAGCGCTCGCTCCCCAATGCGTGATATGTGACCGTATACGCGTGATCACGGTGCAGGCCCGCGCCGGTCGTTCGCTCGCCCTCGAGATCTACGGGGCGCCTAACGGCACGCCCGTCATGTGGTTCCACGGCATTCCCAGCAGCCGCGTCGGCGCGCGCGTCCTGCATGAGCAGGCGCTGTCGCGAGACGTGGCGCTGATCGTCCCCGATCGCCCCGGCTACGGCCGGTCCGATCCCGACCCGCAACGCCGGGTGACCGACTGGCCGAATGACGTGCGCACGATCGCCGACGCGCTACAGCTGGAGCGCTTCTCGCTGCTTGGTGTGTCCGGCGGCTTCCAGTACGTGCTGGCGACGGCATTAGCGATTCCCGAGCGTATCCACCGCGCCGGCATTATCAGCGCGATGGGGCCATTGCGTGCCCCGGGCGCGCTCGTCGGCATCGACCGGCGTATGCGACTGCTCTACGAGCTCGGCGTCCGTCAGCCGCGCGTGGCGAGGCTGTGGTTTTCGTCGATCGGCCGCTCCGACCCGCAGCGCGTGGTGCGTCGTCAACTGCGCCTGCTCGACACCACGGATCGCGACATCCTCTCGCACCCGCTCCAGACGAGCGCCCGCGTCGATGATCTGCGCGAGGCGTCACACCAGGACACCCTCGCCTCGCAGCTCGAGGGCCAGATGTACGTCGAGCACTGGGACTTCGAACCGGCCGATCTCAAGACGCCGTTCCACCTCTGGCAGGGCGAACTCGATCGCACCCACCCGCCGGCGATGGGGCGTTATCTCGCGGACTCGATCCCCTGCTCGACGCTGCACTGGCGCCCCGGCGTCGGCGGCCTCTTCTATCTGAACGACTTCGGCAGCGTGCTCGACGACTTGCTCACGGGCCCCGTCTAGGCTGCTCGCGCACGCGGGTACACTGCCGGCCGGAGGACGTCATGCCGCGTACGCCCAGACCAGCCAAGCGACCCGTGGAAGAGCCGCTCTCCGACACGATCGAGCGCTACCTCGAGGCGATCTTCTATATCGACGCCGAGGGCGACGTGGTGCGTGCCGCGCGCCTGGCGGAGTGGCTCGACGTCTCTCAGCCGAGCACCGCTTCCGCACTCCAGCGCATGACGAAGAGCGGGCTCGTCGAGAGCAACGTGGCGAAGGACGTGCTGCTCACGCATCGTGGTCGTGAGCTCGCCTCCGAGATCGTGCGTCGCCACCGCATCGCCGAGCGATGGCTCGTGGACGTATTGAAGTTCGACTGGCTGACGGCGGATCAGGAAGCGAGCCGACTGGAACACGGGATGTCGCGCGAGGTCGCCGACCGCCTCTTCGAGCTGATCGGGCGGCCGAATAGTTGCCCGCACGGCAACCCCATCCCGGGCGCCGGCGGCAAGCGCCCACCCGAGCGGGCGCTCTCCACGTTGAGCACCGGCGATTGCGCGCCGCTGCTCCGCATCTCCGAGGTCGCGGAGCATGAGGTGCCCGATCTGCTGAGCTTCCTCGGCGAGCACGGCTTCGCCCTCGGTCGGGAGATCCAGGTGCTTGAGGTCAGCCGCGGCGCCGGCACCGTCACGGTGCGGGTGAACGGAAGCGCGGTCGCGATGTCGATGGAGGTCGCGGGCAAGGTCTGGGTGGGGGTCTGAGCGTCCGCTTGGCAGCGCCGGCCGCCGTCCCGGCGCGGGCCACGCCTCTCCGGCCGCCACGGTCGACGCCAGCGAGCGCAGCGCCTCGTGTAGCGGCGCCTCAGTCGCGCCCGGTCTCGATCGCGTCACGCTGATCGGCGAGCGTCTCAAGCGCATCGTCCGCATCGGGCGCGCCGTCGTGGCGGTGGAGCCACCGCACGGCCAGCGCGGCCGCTGCGAGTCCCAGCACGCTCCCTCCGACCGCCACGCCTGCGATCGAGCGCCGGCGCAGCGCGCGTCCCGTCACGATTCCCAGCGCGACGCCGGCGACCGCGCCCGCGGTGAGCATGGCGCCGGCTGCCCTCCACGACCGCGGGGCCTGCCGCCCGTCCTCATCGGCGATGAGCAGCGGCTCCTGGAAGGTCATCTCGTCCGAACGGGCGGGATAGCCGATTGCGTCGTGCGGCATCGGCCCGTCCGCGAGTCTGTGATCGCTCGCACCTGAGCTCGTCGTCCCGGCGGATGAGCGGACGAGATCGGAGAAGCGGTCGTCGCCGAGCAACGCGCGGAGCGCGTTTGCCTCGGAACGCTGAGCCTCGTATCTGCGCTCGAGCTCGGACGCCTCCGCATCGAGCGCGAGCGTGCGTGCCCAGGTGCTGCGTAAGCCCGCGCCTTCGATCGCGTGCGCTCGCCGGCCGGCTGCCAGCATTGCCTGAGCGAGCGACGGAGCCGGCCGGCCGGCGGCCGTCGAGCAGTAGATCTCGACCGCGCGACCATCGCGGCGGAGCGTTGCCTGATAGTGCACGTCGCCGGGTGTGCCCGGCTCCAGCGGGTTTGCGCCAACCACGGACACGTCGCCCGTGACGCCGGCCGCCGCGAGGAGTGTGTCGATTTCAGCCATGATCATGCCTCCGCCTGTGATCGGGTTGCGCCGGCCGCTTCGGCGATGACGCGTCTTCGTGCGACAGGTCATCCGCGGGAGCGGATCGCTGTGATCAATTCGGCCTTGCGCATCTGGCTCCGCCCCGCCACGTGGAGCTCGCGCGCACGGTTGTAGAGTTCGTCGACCGTGCGCGACTCGAGCGGCGCGTGCGGGTTGCCTGTGCCCTGGCTCCGTTGCCGGGGCGTGCGCCCCTCCTCGCGGCGCTGCTTGTTGACGGTGCGCCCCGCGATCTCCGCGGCGCGCTCGCGGGAGCGCCCGCGCATGAGCTCGCTCTCGCGAATCGCTTCGTACTGGCGTTCGTCCCCACGCGACCATGCCTTCGGCATCGAGACACCTCCCGGCTCGAGGCTACGGAGCGCGGCATCGCCCATGCGTGACAGGAGAGCTTCGCGGCGTCACGTCTGCGTAACAGCGGTCACGGTCACGGGCTCGGGCCGCGTGCCGCGTGCCCGTCGCGCGCAGCGGTGGCTCGGCCCCGCGGCAGCGCGCACGGCTTCCGCCCTGAAGCTGGTCGCGCCGGCGTCGCATGTGCGGGGGCGCCCCGTCGGGACTACGTGAAGCTCGCAACGGCGGCGCCGAGCGCGACCGCGCTCGTGAACACCAGCAGCGCCATCGAACTGCGGTGGAACCAGACATCGGTCACGTGCGGGCGACCCCATCGCCCGATCGCGATTCCGACGAGCATCGCGGGGACGGAGACCAACGACTGTTCGAGCTCGCGGGCCCCAATCACACCGCCCCACCACGCGATCAGCACGCCGGGGATGGTGAACAGCGCGAAGTAGGCGAACATCCGGCCACGGATGGTGGGTGGACCGCCGCCGAGCCAGTGGACGTACAGCAAGACGGGCGGACCGCCCATGCTGGTCGCGCCGCGCAGTACGCCCGAGAGCGCCCCCACCGCGACAGAGACCGGCGGCGATGTCGGCCGCGCCTCGAGCCGGGGCCGGCTGCGAAGCGTGACGACCGCTCCGGTCAGCACCACGAAGCCGACGAGGGCACGCACAGTCGCTTCGTTCGCGTGGGCGAGCACCCAGATGCCCAGCGGCGTGAAGACCGTGCCCAGCGCCGCCAGTGGCAGCATGGTCGCGAGGGGCGCGCGCGGGCGGTACTCGAGATAGAGCGCGATCGAGAGCACGGAGCCGATTGCGATCGATGTCGCGACCGCGGAGTGCGCGCCCACGACCAGCGTGGCGAGCGGGGTGAAGAGCACCGCCGAGCCGAACCCCACCGTGCTCTGCGTGGCCGCCGCGGCGAGCGCGAACGCGGCGATCCACACGAGTTGCTCGATGGGGACGGACATGCGCGTCAGCGTACGTTCGTCTCCGCTATGAGCGAGGGCGCGCGGACCTGCCGACGGGCCTAACGCCAGCACGGAGGGAGGTTGGTTCCCGGTACCGCCGCGGCCCAGCACTCGACGACCGGATCGGTCAAGACCGCTGCGATCGCCTCGACCGGATCGCTGCCCCCGGCGGGAGGCGCGATCGGCACGCATGCGGTCGTGAGCGTCGGCGGGATCCCGCCGATGAGGTCGCCACGCCCGAAGAGTTCGAGGCAGAGCTCCACCGCGCTCGCGCCGGCCGGCGTGGGGTCGGGTGGGCGTACGAACTGGCGAAGCACCAGTCGGTCGGCCACCGAGGGTGTGGGCACCACCTGCGGCGCGGTGAGTGTCGCTTCGAGTTCGGCGATCCGCGCCTCCAGCACGACGCGGTCGGCTTCGATCAGCGCGCGATCGGCATCCTCGTTCACCAGCGCGCCGCAGCCGAGCGCGAGCACGCCACCCGCAATGGCCCCGGCGGCGCGCAGGAGGCGCTTCACGCGGCCCGTGCGCTCCGCCGGGCCGGCCGGGGCTCTGTGCTCACCGGAAGCACGTGGGGAGCGGCTGGTCCCGCACAGCCTGGCGCCAGCAGTCGTATTCGACGCTCGTCATGAAGGCGATCACGGCAGCGGGCGCGCCCGTGAGCGCGGGGACGGTGAACTGGCGGCACGTCACTCCCAGGGTGTTCGGCAGCAGATCGAGAAAGTCCCCGTGGGCGAAGTACTGCACGCACATGTCGAAAGCAGGACGGCCGTCCGGGGCAGTCGTCCGTTCGATCCACGTCCGGACGACCGGCTGGTCGATCGGCTTTCGGCGCGATCGTTGCAGATCGGCAATCGCCACCTCGAGCTCGGCGATACGACGCGCGAGCCGCGCGTTCTCGGCGCGCGGCCGGGCGAGGCCGGTGGGCTCCGGGGGAGCGTCCGCGGGCGCCGCTGCGTCACAGGCGGCCGTCAGCAACAGGCTGATTGCCACGACGGCGACCCAGCGCAGAACGCAGGTCGCCGTCGTCGCATGCTCAGATCTCGGCCGTTCGCCCATCGCGGTTCCGATCGCGTTGCGAGCGGGCCGCGAGCGATCGGCTCGGGGTCAGCTGCCTCGCAGGCGTGGGTCGAGCACGTCCCGCAGCGCGTCGCCGAACATGTTGAACGCGAGCACCGTGAGAGTGATCGCGAGCCCCGGCGCGGCAATGATCCACGGCGCTTCGGCCATGTAGCGGCGGTTCGCGCCGCTCAGCATGTTGCCCCACGTCGGGTCCGGGGGTGGCACGCCGAAACCAAGGAAGCCGAGCGCCGACTCGATCAGGATGGCCTGCCCGACCGTCACCGAAGCGATAATCAGGATCGGTGCCATGACGTTCGGGAGAATGTGTCGCGTCATCAGCCGCACGGGCTGTGCGCCGATCGCTCGCGCGGCCTGCACGTACTCGCGCTCTTTCGAGACGAGCACCTCGCCGCGTACGACGCGGATCGTCGTAGGCACGATGAAGATGCTCATCGCGAAGGTGATCGAGAAGATGCTCGGATCGAGCACGGAGACGATCGCGAGCAGCAGAATCAGGCCGGGGATGGACATGATGGCGTCGGTCACGCGCTGGATGGCGAAGTCCATCGCGCCACCGAAATAGCCGCTCATCAGCCCGACCGCCACGCCGAGCGGAACCGAGATGAACACCGCAAGGAAGCCGATCGTGACGGAGATGCGCGCGCCTGCGATTAGACGGCTGTAGACGTCGCGTCCGTTCGGATCAGTGCCGAACCAGTGAGCCGCGGAGGGAGCGGTGAGCACCGAAGTGAGGCTGTTCTGCACCGGATCATGTGTCTGCAGCAGCGGCGCGAAGATCGCCAACAGCACCAGCAGCACGATGAACAGGAACGAAGCAAGCCCAATCGGTTTGCGCCGCCACGTTCGCCACTGTGTGGCGAGCCACCTCTCGCGTCTGTCCGTCTCGCTGATGCGAGTACCGGATCGAGTCGCAGCACTCTCGGCCATCAGAGCCTCCGTCCTTGTAGGACGCCGCGCGCGGGTTGGTCTGAGCTACGGATCACGCGTAGTGCACCCGTGGATCCAGGACGCCATATATCAGGTCAACGATCAAGTTCATCGCCACGACTACGGTCGCGAAGAACATCGTGTTCGCCATGATCTGCGGGTAGTCGCGCTGCTGGATCGCGGTAAACGTGAGTTGGCCCACGCCCGGCAGCGCGAAGATCACCTCGAGAATGAGCGAGCCCGAGAGGAGGAACGCGAGTTGTAGTCCGACGAGCGTGGTCACGGAGATCAGGGCGTTGCGCAGGATGTGCCGCCTCAGCACGACGCTGAAGGCGAGCCCTTTTGAGTGCGCTGTGCGCACGTAGTCTTCCCGGATCACCTCGAGCACCGCGGAGCGGGTCATGCGCGTCACGGTGCCAGTCAGGTTGAAGGCCAGGATCAGCGCGGGCATGTACAACAGCCCGAGGTTGCGGGCCGGATCTTCCCAGAGCGGCACCCAGCCAAACTGTGGCGCGTACCCCCACGTGATGGACGTGAATGTCAGCAGCGCTGTCGCCAGCACGAAACTGGGGACGGAGATCCCGACGATCGCCACCAACCGGAGGGGATAGTCGAGCACCGTGTCCTGTCTCACCGCCGACACGATCCCGAGTCCGAGCGCGATTGGCAGTCCGATCAGCGCAGCCAGGATCGCAAGCTCGATCGTCGGGTTCAGGCTCTTCACGATGCGCGTGCTGACCTGAGCTTGGCGATCGACCAAGGACATGCCAAGGTCACCGACCAGGAACCCGCCCGCCCATTGCAGATACGCGACCACGATCGGCTCGTTCAGGCCGAGCTCCTCGCGTGCCGCGTCGAGATCCGCCTGTGAAACCGCGACGCCTCGCCCGCCCTCCGTGAGGGCAGAGAGCACGGCGTCCCCCGGGAGCGCGCGGATGACCACGAATACGAAGATCGAGACGAGCCAGAGCACCAGCGCGGCTCCCACGAGCCGCCGCACGACGTATCGCCACATGTCCTGCTGTCCTATCCGGTTGGCGCGCTGAGCAGAGTGCTCGGGTTCCGTCATCCGGAACCCGAGCACTCCCCCTCGTCAGTGTGCCGCCGCTGTGCCCGGCGTTACGCCTGCTTCCAGAGGTACTCCGCACCGGCGCGCTCGCCCCAGCCCGGCATCCAGGCGAGGTAGTGGTCGGCGTTGTTGAACACCTTCGGATTGCGGAACATGAAGTGGTAGATCGTCACGCCCCAGATGCGGTAGGCCTCATCCAGGTCGCGCTTCTGGATCTCCAGCAGCACGTTGCGGCGCTCGTTCACGTCCAGGATCTGCTGCTGCTTCAACGTCAGCTCGTCGAGCGTGGCGTCGTTCACCGTGTGGAAGTTCGCCGTCGACTTGGAGTTCAGCGGGCCGTACGCCATGTCGTCCGGGTCGAACGCGGAGAACGGGGTCGCCACGTTCATGTCCTGGTACTCGGAACTGTAGAGCTTGCCGAAGTACGCGGCCCAGTCCGCCGGCAGCTGCACGTTGGTCTCGACGCCCAGGTGCTGCTTCCAGCCGTCGAGCATCGCGTTCCAGACGAGCGTGTTCACGCCCTCCTGGGTGGCCTGCCAGGCGACATCGATCGGCCGGCCGAGCCCGTTGTCGAAGCCGGCCGCGGACATCAGCTTCTTCGCCTCTGCCGGGTCGTATGCGTAGCCGAGCTCGTCCACGGTCCACGGGTGCGGGTTCTGCTCGCGGTCGAAGTACGTCCAGTCCTGGACGTAACCCATCGCGCCGACGCCCTGCATGATGCCCTTGATGATCCCCTCGCGGTCGACGGAGATCTGGAGCGCACGACGCACGCGCTGATCGTTCAGCGGTGGCGTGTTCAGGTTCATCGCGATGT
>JAQBZW010000148.1 GCA_027622315.1 Chloroflexota bacterium
GCTCACCACGAACGGAAGTAGGACCCACCCCGAACGGAAACGGCGCTCACCACGAACTGGAAACGGCGCTCACCCCAAACGGAAATAGCGTTCAGCGAGCCGCAACGGCGCTCATAGCCACGAGCCGGAAACGGCGCCCACCACGAGCCGGAAACGGCGCCCACCACGAACCGGAAACGGCACTCACCACGAGCCGAAGACGGCTCACCAGGAGCCGGGAGCAGGCGAAACGCACGAGGGCACGGCGGGAGGCCCGGCCGGGACGTGTGCCTCAGACCTGCAACCGATCCCCGAGAAAGCGCATCACCTGATCGAGCGCGTCGCGCGTGGGGTGACCGGGCTCGTCCACGAGATCGACGGTAAGCACCGAGTGCGCGTTCTTCGGGATCCCGTACGGATTGCCCGGCGACGAGTCGATCTCCACGGCGGTGAAGGCGTCGCCGAGCTCCTGGCGGAGGGTGGCGAAGCGCGCCGCCGGGCAGGCGACGTCGTCGCTGAAGCGCAGCCCCAGCGCGCACAACCCATCGCGCGTGCGCGCACGGATCACGTCGAGGTCCTCGCGATCGAGGCCGACGGCGGCCCTCAGGCCGCGCGTGAATGGCGCCGGCAGCGACGGCTGGCTCAGCACCGGCGCGAGCACCGCCGGCTCCACCGCCATCGCGAGCGCGAACCCACCCGTGAAGCACATCCCGACCGCGCCGACGCCCGGCCCACCGCACTCGGCGTGCGCCGCCGCCGCGAGCGCACGCAGCCAGCCGGCCACCCGGCTCGTGCGGTTGCGCAGGATGTAGAACTCGCGCGACACGCAGATCTCGACGGCCGTCCGCACGAGCGCGCCCGTACTCACGGGCGCACCCGGACGGCCGAAGAGCGATGGCATGTACACCGTGTATCCGGCCTCCACCAGCCGCTGGCCAAAATCGATCACGCCGGGATGCAGATCGGGCACTTCATGGATCACGACCACGGCCGGGCCCGCGCCGGCGCGGTAGACGTCATGCGCCCGTCCGTCGAACGAGAACGACGAGCACGCCCAGCCTGCGAGCGGATCATCCGTGGCGCTCCTCCTCACGCTGATCGGCCGACCGAGCGCAGCGTAGGACGCTCGCGGACCGGGGTTCCGCTTGTGCACTACGGTCCGCGGGCGCCTGCACAGCCAGCCAGCCGTGCCACCACGCGGCGAGGTCAAAGCCGGCGGGACGCTCGAAGCGGCGCGCGGTCGCGGCGATCTCCGTGATCGTGGCCACGGGGATGACATCGCGCGCATGCGCGCGCGCAGCCACGAGGTGCCAGGCGCCGGCTTTGCGCACCAGCCCGAGGGGCGCGATCTCTACGTCGCTCATGTGGTCCGTGCACACGCGGACCACCCGCCGCCGCTCGATCGCGCGGCGCAGGGCGCGCACGATCGCGGTGCGGACAACCGCCGGCTCCCATGGGTCGACGTCGATCAGCACTTCGGCCGCGGCGTGCTGCCGTGCGGCGCGGGCGTCGGGCGCCAGCGCGCTCGCGAGTTTCACTCCCGCCGAACGCGAGGCCGAGTACACACCGAGCTCGGTTGCCGCCGACGGCGTGCCGGTGAAAGCCAGCGCCGCGGCTTCGTCGGTCGTCAGGCCGTTCAGCTGCAGGCGATGGCCCTCGAGCAGACGGAAGCCCCCGCGCGCGCCGCGCTCCGCGTAGACGGGCACGCCGGCGCTGCTGAGCGCTTCGATATCGCGGTGCACCGTGCGGGCGGAGACCTCGAGCTCCGCCGCGAGTTCGCGGGCGGTCATACGCTCGCGCCCTTCCAGCAGCAGCATCAGCGTGACGAGGCGAGCGGCCCGCATGTGTGCGTCCCTCCTACGACCCGGCTGCAATACATGACACGAGACGACAACTATCGTGCTCCATCCTACGAGGACCCACGGTGGCCCGGACTCGAGGAGGAAGCAATGACGAAGCCCTACGTCGATGGCGTCGGTACGGCGGCGGATCCGTGGCGACTGACCACCCCGCCCGGCGGGTCGGAGTTCCTCGCCTTTCGCGACGATCAGTCCGAGCCGCCCGCGCTCGTCGTGCAGGTCGGGAAGACCGAGCTGCGCTACCAGCTGCGCTGCATCGATGACCTTCACGCGATGCTGACGGCGCACGGCGACTGGCTGTCGCTCGGCAACGCGGACGAGCAGAAGCCCGCCGCCGACGGCACGGTCGAGGCGTGGGGTCGCGCCGCCGACAATCCCGTCGGCGGCTGGTACGGGCTGAAGAAGGGGCTGCGCGGGCGTTTCGGCAACTACGTCCCGCCCGTACTCGAGGCGCTCGGCCTCGCCGAGCTCGAGCACAACGCACGCAACAACCGCATGCGGGCGCTGTAGCGCTCGTGTGTGGGCAGGCTCGAGCCTGCCCCCTCGGGGACGTGGGCGGACGTTCCGGTCTGCATGCAGCAGGCTCGGGGGGGCCTGCTGCATGGCCCGCAAGCCGCGCTCCGTCGCGGCGACGCTCCCCCCGCGACTGGTAATGTTCCCGGTCACTGAGGCAGGCAAGGGCGCCCGACTCGGCTACCCGGCCCTCATCAGGGTCGGGGGCCGCAATGAACCGCGCACTCGCGGTCGTCCTGTGCCTGCTCACGTGCTCGGTCCTGGCCTGCGCGACCGAAGACGGCGGCGCGCGCGAACCGCGCGGAACCGCGTCCGCGTCGGCGTCTGCATCTCCCGCGAGCCCGCTCACTGCGACTGCCACCCGGGCTGCGGCGGTACCGACCGAGTCGCCGACCACGGCCGGCGCCGCCTCAACCGCCGTCCCCGCGCCACCCGGTGAGCACGCAACGGTCACCCGAGTCGTCGACGGCGACACGATCGAGGTTCAGCTCGACGGGACAATCGAGCGCGTGCGATTCATCCTCGTCGACACACCCGAGGTCTACGGCGGCGTCGAGTGCTTCGGGCGCGAAGCCAGTGCGTTCACGGCGGGCCTGCTCCCCGTGGGTATCGCGGTCTGGCTCGAACGTGACGTATCGGAGCGAGACCGGTATCGGCGACTGTTGCGTTATGTCTATTTGGCAGATGGCCAGATGGTGAACGAGTTGATCCTCGCCGAGGGCTTCGCGTCTGTCGCAACCTACCCGCCCGACCTGAAACACCTCGATCGACTGCGCGCCGCAGAGGCCGTGGCCCGCGATCTGCAACGCGGCCTCTGGACGACCTGTTCCGACGACCTCCCGGCGACACCAGTCGCCCCGACCGCGGCGGCCACGGCAGCCGCTCGGACCATCTCTGGCACGCCCTCGACCGCCGCATGTGACGCGTCGTATCCGGACGTGTGCATCCCCGTTGGCGCGGCGGATTACGACTGCGCCGGCGGTTCAGGCAACGGGCCGAACTACATCAGCGGCCCGATCCGCGTGCTCCCTCCCGATCCGCATCGCCTCGATCGCGACCACGACGGGTGGGGGTGCGAATAGCCGAGCTCAGGCGCGCTCAGGACAGGCGCGGGATCCCCGCCGCCTCGTAGGAGTCGGCGCCGGCGTTGTACTTCGCCTGGATCTCCGCCATGAGCGCGAGCGCGTCGGGGCGGCGCGCGGTCTGCTGGAAGATCGCCTGCTCGCTCCGACGTGCGGCTTCGAGCGGGAGATCCATGCCGTCGCGGAAGCTGCGCTTGCATGCGTCCAGCGACCATGCCGGCCACTGCGCGATGTGCGCCGCCCACGCGATCGCCTCGTCACGCAGGCGGTCGTCAGGAACCACCTTGTTGACCGCTCCGAGCGAGTGCGCCTCGCGAGCGGTGATCGGCCGCCCGTCCAGGATCATCTCCAGGCACTTCGTCGGGCCGATCAGCCGCGCCAGCCGTGTTGTTCCGCCCGCACCCGGAGGAATGCCGAGCGCCACCTCGGGCTGACCGTACGTCGCCGACTCCGCGGCGATGCGCAGGTCGCAGCCCCACGACAGCTCGGCGCCGCCACCCCAGGCCTGTCCGTTGTTCGCCGCAATCGAAATCATGCGACTCGCGCCGATCGCCTCGAAGATCGCGGCTTGCCGCGCGGGCGGACGGGACGGCGGCGTCATCGCCATCGCATCGATGATGAACTGCAACGACCAGTGCGCGATGAAGTACCCGGGCGTGTCGGACGCGAGGACGAAGACCTTGCTGCCGGCGTCGTCGGCGGCCTGTACGCCCTCCATGATCCTTGCGGCGAGCTCGATCCCGCCGAAGTTCATCGGCGGGTCCCCGAAGGCGATGACCGCGACGCCATCCGCGGGATACGAGACGTTCATCGTGACCGGCATGCGCTTCCTCCATCGTGCGGGCTCGGGGTCGCGGCAGTGTAGCGCCGCAGCTTTCCGCGACGGCCCGCGACGGCCCGAGACGGGGAGTCTCACGGCGGTGCGGAGCGAGTGACCGCGGAGCGAGTAACAGCGGCCCGGCCTCGATCGTCTTCTCCTGTGACGGCCGTGAGCCGGACAACCCGAGAGCGAGGTCCGACATGCTCCGAACGCAATCCACCACTGCCAACTCCTTCCGGGCGTACCAACGCCCCTCCGCGGTCAGGGTGCGCAAGCGCTAGCTCGGGTGGGGCCGCGACGTTGCGGTCGCGCGCCCCTGAGCAGACCTCCCGCGAGCCCCGCGTTTGTGTTGCGACAACGCGGGGCGCTTTCTTGTGTACGGCCGACGGCCGCGAGTGTTGCGGGCTATCGTGGCGCTTCCACGTCCGGCACCGAACGGCGCCGGCGAAGCGAGGGGTCGGCGCATGCGAGCGGCAGTGATCGGTGGCGGACACGGGACGCTCACCCTGGCGGACGTGCCACGGCCGGAGATTGGAACCGGCGACGTGCTCGTACGCGTGCACGCGGCCGGGGTCTGCGCCACGGATTTGATGGGTATCGCCGGCACGCCTGCGGGCGCTCCATCGCGTGTGCCGGGACACGAGATCACCGGCGTGATCGAAGCGGTCGGGTCGGGCGTGACGGAAGTGGCCGTCGGCGACCGAGTTGGCGCGTATCTGATGTTTGCGTGCGGCGAGTGCGAACCGTGCGCCCTCGGCGAAGAGGAGTGCTGCGAACGCGGCGCCCTCGCCGGGATCACGACGGATGGTGGCTACGCGGAGTACGTGCGCCTTCCCGCACGCTCGGCGATTCCGCTGCCGGACGGCCTCGCCTTCGACGAGGCGGCGCCGTTCTTCTGCGCGGGCCTCACCTCGTACGCCGGGCTGCTCAACGGCGGACTCCAGGCGGGACAACGGGTCGCGATCGTCGGCATCGGCGGCCTCGGCCACCTCGCGATCCCGATCGCCAAGGCGCTCGGGGCGGAGGTGGTGGCCGTGACTTCGAGCCCCGCCAAGCACGAGCTCGCTCGCTCCCTCGGCGCCGATCACGTGCTCACCGGTGATGCGGATGCCGGCGCCGCGCTGAAGGCGCTCGGCGGCGCGCACGTGGTGCTCAACACGGCGAGCGCCGTCGAGCCGCTGGCGAACCTCGTGGCCGGCCTACGCCCGCTTGCGCGGGTCGTGCTCGCGGGCGTCGGCGCGGGGCCGGTACCCATCCCCGCGGGCGCGCTTGCACGCAACCAGATCGGCATCCTCGGCAGCTTCATCGGCTCGCGCGCACAGATGGTTGACCTGTTGGCGCTCGCTCAATCCGCCCGCATCCGCCCGACGATCGAGCGCTACTCGCTGAGCGAGGTCGGCGCCGTGCACGACCGGCTACGTGCCAACGAGATTCGCTTCCGCGCGGTGATGACCCCCTAGCGGTCGCGCCGCGCGCTTCGGCGCACGGATGCCCTCGCGTCGCAAGCCAGCACGTGCCTGTGCACCGCGGGACGAACGTCCCTCGGTTTCGCCGCGGACGTCGCGGACCATGGTCCCCGCAGTGAGTGAGATCGGACCGCGCGCGCATTGTCCGAATCGATCCGTACCGGCGCCCCGCTCGGTGTGATCAGGTCCGCGCCGTTGCAGTGGGCCGACATACTGGGGATGCACGGCCCCTGCGCGACGCCGGCGAAACCGAGGCGAGATGACCGTTCCCGCGCTCCGCTTCCAGTCGCTCGTCAAACGCTACGGGCACGTGACCGCGCTCGATGGCATCGACCTCGAGGTCCCGCCGGCCGAGGTCTACGGATTCCTCGGACCGAACGGCGCGGGTAAGTCGACGGCGATCCGGATCTTGCTTGACTTGATTCGGCCGACCGGCGGCCGCGCGGAAGCGCTCGGACTGGACGCGCAAGACGACACGGTCGCCCTCCGGCGGCGCATCGGCTATCTCCCCGGCGACTTCCGCCCCGACCGCAACCTGACGGCGCGCCAGCTGCTCGACCTCGTGGCCGCGATGCGCGGGGGTGACGACCACCGCTACCGCGCCGAACTCCTCGATCGCTTCCAGCTCGATCCCGCACGCCGCATCGGCGAACTCTCGCGCGGTAACCGTCAGAAGGTCGGGCTGGTCATGGTTTTCATGCACCGCCCCGAGCTGCTCGTGCTCGACGAGCCGACCACCGGACTGGACCCGCTCATGCAGGAAGAGGTGCACGCCGTCTTGCGCGAGACGATCGCCGACGGCCGGAGCGTGTTCTTCTCCTCACACGTGCTGTCGGAGGTCGAAGCCGTCTGCACCCGCGTCGCGATGCTGCGTGCCGGCCGGATCGTCGTGGACTTCGAACTCGCCGAACGTCGTCGCCTGGCGCCCGCACGCCTGACGGTGGAGTTCGCGAGCGCTCCGCCGGCGGGTGCCTTCGACCGCCTGGCCGACGTTCGGCTGCTCACGCACGACGATCGGCAATACGAGTTCGAGGCCACGGACGGCGTTGACGCGCTCGTCAAGCGTTTGGCCGAATTCACGGTCCTCCGCCTGGTGCCGCACGAGGTCACGCTCGAGGACCTCTTCCTCTCGTACTACGAAGGGGACGGCGAGGAGCGCGACGCACCAGACGCAGCACGAGCGGAGGCATCGAATGCCCGTACTGCGTAGAACGCTCGGCACCTTGCGCTGGCAGATCGTCGGCTATGGGCTTGGCCTGTTTGCGTGGGCGGCGGTCGTGGTCCTGCTCTATCCCACGATCCGCGACATGTACGCCGGCATCGAGCTACCGGAGGCGTACCGCACATTCTTCGGCGAGTCCGCCATGAACCTCGGGGACTTCCGCAACTTCGCCAGCGTTGAGCTCTACCAGTGGATCCCGCTGGTGATGACGATCTACGTGATCGTCAGCGCGACCGGCACACTCGCGGGCGACGAGGGACACGGGGTGCTGGAGATCCTGCTCACGCAGCCGCTCTCACGCCGGCGCGTCTTCCTCGAGAAGGCGGGAGCGCTCGCGATTGGTGCCGTCGCGATCGCGGCGATCAGCGCGCTCGGCATCGCCGCCACGCTGCCGTTCGTCGACACTCCGGGCGGCGTCTCCGTCGGCGCGATGGTGGCGTACGTATTCGCGACGCTTCCGTTCGTGCTGCTCGTGGGATCGCTCGCGCTACTGCTGGCCGCCGTGGCCCCGACGCGCGTTACGGCGGCCGCGATCGCCGCCGCGGTCGTCGTCGGCGCGTGGCTGGCGGCAAGCCTCGCGGACCTGTCGTCACAGACGCAGTGGCTGAAGTACCTCAGCGGCTACTACTACGCCGACGTCCAGCAGATTCCGATCGCGCCGCCGCAGATCGGTCACCTCGCGATCGTGCTCGCGGCGACCGCTGCGCAGCTGGCGCTCGCGGCATTCGCCTTCCAGCGGCGCGAAATCGAGGTCGCGCGGTGGCAGCTCCCGCTGCCTCGACCGCCCGTGGCCGGCGTGGCCGGCGCGGCCGGCGGCTCGC
>JAQBZW010000149.1 GCA_027622315.1 Chloroflexota bacterium
CGAGGGGGTGGAGACGAACATCGGGCTGCTGCAGGACATCCTGTCGCACCCAGACTTCGCGGCCGGGCGCGTGCACACGCGCTTCGTCGACGAGCAGCTGCCGCGGCTGGCGATCGCGGGCGGCTCACATCGCCGTTTCGTCGCCCCCGCCGGCCGGGAGCTGCCAACGAACGTCGCTGAAACGCAGCAGGCGACCGGTCGGGCGGTCGGGCCGCCGGGCTCGGTCGGACTGCTCACGCCCATGCAGGGGACGCTCGTCGAGCTCAGCGTCGCCGTCGGTGACGAGGTGCGGATCGGGCAGACGGTCGCCGTCATCGAGGCGATGAAGCTGCAGCACGACATCAGGGCCGATCGGAGCGGCGTGGTCTGCGCCGTCTCAATGTCGGTGGGCGACGTCGTTCGCGAGGGTCACCCCGTCGTCTTCATCAACGAGATGGACATCGAGGGCGGCGCGATCGATGCCGACGCGGGAGTCGACCTCGACCACATTCGTGCCGACCTGCAGGAGGTGTACGACCGCATCGCCCCGACACTCGACGCGGCCCACGAGGAAGCGGTCGCCGCGCGGCACGCCGTGGGTCGGCGAACCGCGCGCGAGAACCTCGCCGACCTGCTCGACGAGGGCTCGTTCAGGGAGTTCGGGCCCCCGGCGGCCGGCTCGGTGGCGGGCGGCACGGTCATGGGACTCGGCACCGTCAACGCCGACCTGGTCGGCGAGGAACGGGCGACGGTCGCCGTCGTCCACAACGACTATTCGGCGGCCACCTATGCCCACGGCCACTACCGGCAGGAGCCCGTGCATGAGCTAGTGCGCGACTTCCGCGTGCCGCTGGTCCTGTTCTCCGAGGGCGAAGGGAGCCCCTACGGCCGGCTCGAAGGCGTGGGGATGGACTCCTCGGTCTTCACCGACTTCGCGCGGCTCAGCGGTCTGGTTCCGCTGGTGGGCGTGAACACGGGGGATTGCTACGCCGGAAACGCTGCACTGTTGGCCTGCTGCGACGTCATCATCGCCACCGAGGGCTCCACGATCGGCGTCGCCGGTCCGGCCGTGGTGGAGGCGAGCGGTATGGGCTCGCAGTCCGCCCGCGACCTCGGCTCGATGTCGTTCCAGGTGCCCAACGGGAACGTGGACATCCTCGTCAAGGACGACGCCGCCGCCATCGCCGCCGTCAAGCAGTACCTCGGGTACTTCCAGGGTCCGATCGATCACTGGACGGCCCCGGATCAGCGCCGCATGCGGCACATCATCCCGGAGAACCGTGTCCGGACGTACGACATGCGCGAGATCATCCGCACGCTGGCGGACGAGGACTCGGTGCTGGAGATCCGTCCCGACTTCGGGATCGGCGTGATCACGGCCTTCATGCGCGTCGAGGGCCGTCCGCTCGGCGTGGTCGCGAACAACCCGGCGCACCTCGCCGGCGCGGTGGACAGCCCGGGCGCGGACAAGGGTGCCCGCTTCTTCCAGCTCTGCGACGCGTTCGACATCCCCACGGTCGTGCTGATGGACTGCCCGGGCATCATGGTCGGCCCCGACCACGAGCGGACGGCCCTGGTGCGACACGCAGTGCGGCTGTTCAACATCGGCGCGAACCTGACGGCGCCGATGTTCGGGGTGATGTTGCGCAAGGCCTACGGCCTGGGTGTGCAGGCGATGATCGGGGGCGCCGCGTCGGTTCCCCTCTTCACCGTTGCGTGGCCGACCGCCGAGTTCGCCGGCATGAACATCGACGGTGCCGTGAAGCTGTCGGCCCGCCGGGAGCTGGCCGCCATCGAGGATCCAGCGGAGCGCAAGCGTGCGTACGACCGGAAGGTCGCCCAGGGGTACGAGACCGCGCGGGCCATCAACTCGGGCGCCCGGTACGTCATCGATCCGGCGGACACGCGCGCATGGGTGGTCCGAGGGCTGAAGAGCCTGCCGCCCACGCCCCCTCGCACGCGGAAGAAGCGGCCGTACGTCGACACCTGGTAGCGCGTGTGACGCGTCTGCCTGGGCTCGACCCCTCGCGGGCGAACTCGCGGAGAGCCCGCGCAAGCGGGTTATGGCGACCCCGATCGGATTCGAACCGAGCATAACCCGCTGATTCATGACGCCGACGCACGGCGAGCCACCGCTGGACGGGGTCGGAGGAGTGGCGCGCGCGCCGCATCAGGTCTTCCGTCCGCCCGAAGACGATGACGCAAGTCGCGGCGCCCAAGATCGCGACAGTCCCAGAGGGAAGAGCCTTCGCGAGGGCGGCGTTACGGTCACCGTGCTCGTTCCAGCCGCCTCGTAGCGGGCACTCACAGCCATCGCAGAATCTCCTTTGGCTGAGGGCCTCGGACCCTGGCCCAACCCCGGCGGCACCCCGTGGGACCTCCATGTGCTTCCGGAAAGAACCGGTCGGAGGCCTAACGCGCAGCACGAGCAGCGATGGCGACGTCTCGCACGCGTTCCGTGAAGCGCTGGGTCCGTACGTGATCCCGCGCGAAGTTCCCGTCCGCGGCTTCCGCGACAACTTGCGCCGCCCGCTGCAATAGCGCGTCGGCTTGCTCGGGATTCCAGATAGCCGTGATTAACGGGGCGCAGAACCGCTCCATAGCGTGCGAGTTCGCTGGCGGCGCATTGTTGGGGTCAGCGAGGAGCAGGGCGGCCATGAGGATGTGGTAACGAGCCGGCTTGAACTGGGAGTCGAGCTGCCCGTTGCGGAACAGGAATTCAAGACGCACGGCCGGATCTTCGCGACGCAGAACGTCGTCACCGACGTCCTTACGGTGACACCACTCCTGGCGGTCGGCGCGATGACCGGCGCCTTCGGTCCACGCGCATCGTTCGCCTTCGTCGCTACGCTCGGGCTCGGCTTCCTGCTGGTGCTCGAGGTCATGTTGCGACGGCGCCGCCCGGTGCTCGAGCCGATTCCGGCACGCATCTGATAGCCGGCTGTTTCGCGCGCAGCGACGTGGGGCGACCCGGTCGCGATCGCCTCTGACGCCCGGAGAACTCGCGACGGTCGCGATGACCGGACGCTCACTCGCGGCGGTGCTGAGCGCGGTCATCAAGCGTTGGACTGGCCCGTGTCCCGGGGCGAACAGACCGCCGCCATCGGCACCTGCCCATCCTGCGGCGACGGCGGGCGCACGGCGCCCACCGAGCGCGCAGCCCATCGAAGCGCGTTGGCCGGTCCGTCAGGCGGTACGCGTTCCGGCCGACGACTGCTCGGTAAGCGCGTAGTAGCGACCGACGGTCTTCTCAGCGTCGGGGCTGTAGACGTACGTGCGGCCCGGGGTGAGCTCCTCCTCGTAGAGGACCTCCTCGAAGCCGTTCCACGCGATCACCAGGGCATAGTCGTCTGCGGTCGGGATGTAGAACCGGGCGATGCCACGTCGGTTCGTCGTGGCACCGCCCAGGCCCGCGACCCGCACCCGGGCGCCCGGCACCGCGCGGCCCTCCCGATCGAGGACGAGCAGCCTCGTCGCTCGGCCGGGTACGAGGTGCGCGAGCACGAAGCGCTGAAGCCGGCCGGCCCGGCCCGGTATCTCCCCGGACGGCATCGCGTCGAGCACGTCCTTCTCGTAGCCCGCTTGCTTCGGCGTGCGCCAGCCCGGGCCGTACTTGAGCTGCAGGTAATCGTCCGACGGCGACGGCACCCGGTACGTCACACCGTCGATGGTTGCATCCTCGAAGCGTTCGAACAGCCGGATCGGGAAAGGCACGCCGGGGTAGTGCGCGATCGTGCCCTTCAGTACGCGGTAGCACTGCCAGTCGATACGGATGCGGTACTTCATGATCTTCACCGAGGTGTAGAGCCCCTCGGGGTGGACCTCGACGTAGCAATCGATCGCGCGAAACGCTTCGACGACCGGCGCGATCTGGGGTTCGTCGAAACCGTGCATCCCGATAATCGACCCGAGATCGAGGTCGTCGTCCCACGGGATCAGCGCGCCGTCGCGGATTGCGCCCAGGGCCGTGCCCTGGCGGAGAAAGAAGACGACGCCGTGATCGTCGAAGATCTGTTTCGCCTCCCGGAGCAGGCGGCCGGCGTCGCCGATGTCCATCGGCGGGATCGCCTTCTCGATCTCGCGCATGAGCGCGGCGTTCTCCGAGTCCGGTGCGCGCTCGTCCGTCACGGGGAGACGGCCGCAGGCGCGCTCGCGAGCACCGCTTCGAGCGCGACGACGAGCTGCGCGTTCTCCTCGGGCGTACGGGAGGCGATGCGCAGGTAGCGGTCCGCATCCGGCATGCTCTTCGCGGCGCAATCCTTCACGAGGATGCGGTGCTCCACGTACATCCGCCGGGCAAACTCGGGACTGGCGATCGGCGAGTCGCTCAGCTTGCAGAGAATGAAGTTCGCGTCCGGCTCCAGTGGCTCGAGACCGGGCGTGGCTTCGAGCCGCTCGAAGAGCGCCCGGCAGTGCGAGCGCGTGAGTTCGCAGCTCTCGTCGAACTCGCGCCGATAGCGCCCCACCGACCGCAGGAATGCCTCCGCGAAGCCGTTCACATTCCAGATCGGGAGCGCGGCGCGCACGCCCTCGATGTACTCGCGGTCGGCACTCAACAGGTAGCCGATGCGCAGACCGGCAATCCCGAACACCTTGCTCATGCTCTTGATGACCGTGAGGTTCGGGTGCGCCCAGACGGCGCCCTCGACGCTGGCTGCGATGCCCTCCCGCGAGAATTCGATGAACGACTCGTCGACGATCAGCCGGCAGCCGGACGGCTCGAGGCGTCGCGCGAGGCGCAACACCTGATCGCGCGGTACCGAGCGGGCCGTGGGGTTGTTCGGTGTCACGATCACCGCGGTATCCGAGTGCCAGCGAATCGCCGCTTCGGCGAATACATCGATGTCGAGGTCGAACGCAGGTGCATGGAGGGTGACGCGGTTCAACTGGTCGTCTGAAATGACCGCCTCGTACTCGTTGAACGAGGGTGTCGGAATCGTCAGCCGCCCGGCGAAGTCATTCCCCAGCACTTTGATCAACTCCGCCGCCCCGTTGGCGACCGCGATGTGATCCGCGTCAGCGCCCGTCCAGTCGGCGAGGAGGCGGGCAAGCTCACGCTGGCCGACCGGGTAGTTCGTGACGATCTCGGGGAGGTCCGCGCGGAAGCCGTCGAGCATCGCGGGCGGCGGGAAGTGCATGTTGTAGAGGTAGGAGTGGTCGACGAACCCGTAGCGCCAGTACGACCCGTGCAGCTGCTGAATGCGGTCGTACTGCGCGTCGCGATCGAGGAGGCGGAACTCCGCCGCGTCGAGATCGCGATGATCGTCGATCTCGTACCAGCGGTAGGCCGACACATCGACGGCGACGAAACCAGGCGTGCCCGCCTCGCGGACGAGGTCGCGGAAGACGCTCTCGTAATAGTCATGGACCTGGCCGGTCTCGATTTGCCTGCGCAGCGGAGGCACGATGTGTTCACGGAGCAGCGACGCGCGCAGCGAGTAGATGTTCACGGTCTTGAACGCAGCCGCCCGATCGAATGAGGCGTCCTGCTCAGCGCCGAGGACGAAGCGTGTGATGCGTCGATCCTCGCCGCAGACCACGCCGGTGCCCGAAAACTCTCGCTCGAACGGAGCGACGGCGGCTCCGGATCCGGGCTCCGTCAGCAGCTCAGCGATCACGCCGTCGTCGAAGACCACGTCCGCTTCGAGCAGCAGGATGTCTTCGTCGAAATAGGCGCGTGCGTCCCAGAACGAGCGAATATTGTTCGTCGTCTCGTAGTCCGGTGCCCGGACGTACCGTACGTCGAGTCCGGCGAAGCGCTCGCCGATGCGCTCGCGGATCACCTCCTCGAGGTGGCCGACGACGATCACCGCCTCTGTGATCCCTTGTCTCGCCAGGGCGTGCAGTGCGCGCGTCAGCAGCGACTCGCCGCCCACCTCGACGAGGCATTTCGGAAGTCGTGCGGTCAGCGGCTGGAGGCGGTCGCCCCTCCCCGCCGCGAGAATCACCGCGCGCCGGATCGGGTTGGCCGGTTCCTGCCCGTGGCCGTTCTGTATGCGATCAACTGTCATCCGTGCGCCTCCGCTTCGGGTGCCGCCTCGCAGGACGCTGCTCATGCGCAGAAGTACGCCCGCAGCCGGTCGATGCCCTCGTCGTATCGCTCGTTACAAAAGGCGAGGCGGAGATCGTGAGGCACGCCGAAGTCCGTGCCGGGCACGACGGCGACATGTGCCTTTCGGAGGATGTCGCGCGCCAGCTCCTTCGATGAGGCAAACCCGCGGGCACGATTCCAGTCCTCGCAGCGAAGCATGGCGTAGAAGCCGCCCTCGGCCGCGATGGGCTCGCAGCCGGTGCCGGTCAGGCGCTCCGTGGTGTACTCGGCGCGGGAGCGATAGATCTCGGTCAGTGCGGCGGGGCTCGCGTCGTCATCGAGCGCAGCGATCATGCCGTACTGGTAGCAGGGGTCAGTGCACAGCAGCGTGTGTTGCTGTATGACGCGCAGGTTCCGCTGCAGCTCCTCGGGGAGGATCGCGAAGCCAACACGCTTCGTGTACATCCTGAACCCCTTCGAGAAGCTATTCGTGACGATGGTCATGTCTCGGTACTCGGGAAAGAGCGCGAGCGGCGAGTGGAACTCGTCGTAGAACATCGTGTTGTTGTAGATCTCGTCGTTCAGCACGTAGGCGTTGTGGTCGATGATGCGGTACATCTCGCGCATCTCATCGGGCGTCACGATGTTGCCGATGGGGTTCCCCGGTGAGTTGATCACGACGAGCGATGTCTTTTCCGGCGAGAAGTTCCGGCGGAACGAGTCCATGTCGACGCACTTCGTGTCGATGTCGATGTCATAGAACTTTACGTTCGCCCCGGCCAGCGTCGCGCAATACAGGTACAGCGCGTAGTACGGGCGCGGAATCATGATTTCGTATTCGGGCCCGGACAGGAGCTGGAAGATGTTCCGGAAGATCGGCGAGGTGCCCGTGTTCACGATCACGTTGTCGGACGACACCTCGGCGCCATAGCGCCGGCAGTAGTGCTCCGCGATCGCCTCGCGGAGCTCGGGTAGACCCTCGGGGTAGACCCGCCGCACGAAGTCCGGATCCGCGAGCTTCTCTGTCACGCGGTCGAGCACGGCCTGCGGCATCGGCAGCTCGGGCACGCCAATCGTCAGCTTGATGACATCCGCGCCCTCCGCGATCAGCTCATCGGCGAGCTCGTCGAGGACGAACATCTGAAACTCGAGGTCGTCGGGCATGAAGTTGTGGATCGTTCGTGGCACGAGTCTGGTTCCCCCGGTCGCGAGTGGCCTGTTGATCGACTTGATCGACAACAGGCAGGCGCGACGACTGAGGTCACACAAAACCCGATGCCGGCCCATCAACGTGGGCCGGCTCTTGCCGGCTCGCGTCGAGACCTCGACGCGGGACGTCCTCCGGCGGGGGGCGGGCGCATCGAGATCGCCGTCACCCTAGCGCCTACCGCGTGCCGTAGGGAAGCGCACGATTCGACCTGGCGTTCGAGCCTCGGACCACGCCGCTGGCGCTGACCAGCAACTCACCGGGCTGGTGTGCACGTCCTTCGATGGAGGTACCGCCGAGGGACAACGGGAAGTCTGAGTTGATTCTTCGGCAGCTTGGGTCTGGCGCGCCGTCGCTCACACGAGGTGTTCTGGCCGGTCGGCGGTCGATTGCGGTCGGTCGATTCGCACACCTGAGGAATGAGCGGACGGAGACCGCGGCGCTTGCCGGCACAGAGACGCCGCCCGGCAAGGGCGGTGTCTTGAGGCTCGACCTGCGGAAAACCCGCTCCGGCTGAACCTGCGTCAGCGGGTTATGGC
>JAQBZW010000150.1 GCA_027622315.1 Chloroflexota bacterium
GGGGGGTGAGGTGCGCCGGGGGTGAGTGCGCGTAAGCGCCGGAGGTGAGGTAGATTCCGCCCGCGCGACACGCGCCCACCGAAGGAGCCCCGCACGATGACCAACGCGCCCGACTGGATCACGCTCACACAGGAAGAGGCGATCGAGCCCGACCTGCCGATCATCGACCCGCACCACCACCTCTGGAACCGGCCGAACAACCGCTACGAGCTCGACGACCTGGTCGCCGACACCGCAAAGCACAACGTGCGCCAGACGGTGTTCATCGAGTGCACCTCGATGTACCGGGCGGACGGGCCCGAAGAGTTCAAGGTCGTCGGCGAGACCGAGTACGTGCAGGGCATCGCGGCCGTGAGCGCGAGCGGACGCTACGACGACTTCCGCGCGTGCACGGGCATCGTCGGCAGCGCGGATCTTGCGCTCGGCGATCGTGTGGCGCCGGTGCTCGAAGCGCAGATCGCGGCCGCGCCCCAGCGCTTCCGCGGCATCCGTCACCGCGCGGCATGGGCCGAGCCAGGCGTGCTCCCGAACCAGCCTGCCAATGTGCAGGGCCATGTGCTCATGGACCCGAACTTCCGCAAGGGCTTCGCATACCTGCGGCCGTACGGCCTCACCTTCGAGGCCTGGGCATACCACCCCCAGATGCCCGAGGTGCTCGACCTCGCGCGCGCCTTCCCGGACACGACGATCATCCTCAACCACCTCGGCGGCCCGATCGGCGTGGGCACCTACGCCGGCAAGCATGATGAGATCATCGTCGGCTGGAAAAAGGACATCGCCGCGCTGGCCGCGTGCGAGAACGTCGTCGCGAAGGTGGGCGGCATCCAGATGGTCGTGAACGGCTTCGGATGGCACGAGCAGCCGAAGCCGCCGACGTCAGACGAACTGCTCGCGCGGAACGGCGAGTGGTACCGCCACATCATCGAGCAGTTCGGACCGGACCGATGCATGTTCGAGAGCAACTTCCCGGTGGACAAGCTCTCGTGCGACTACACCGTGCTCTGGAACCAGTTCAAGAAGCTCTCGAAGGACTTCTCTTCCGACGAACGCGCCGCGATGTTCCACGACACCGCGCAACGCGTGTATCGCCTGCCGCAGGTCTAGAGCGGCACGTCAGCGTCGCGGATCAGCAGGTTGCTCCCTGCTCGTCATCCGCGACGCAGCGTTGCGCTTGCGCAGGAGCACCGCTGACGTGCGGTGCGCTGAAAGGAAGTTCGCCGTGACCGCGACTGCCGCCCGCACGATCGCAGGGATGTCGACCACGCGGCTCGCCCGCATCGACGAGCACCTGCGCCGCAACTACATCGACGCCGGCAAGATCGCCGGCGCGCTCACGCTCGTCGCCCGGCGCGGCGAGATCGCGCATTTCTCGCCGGTCGGCGAGATGGACGCGGAGCGCGGCACGCCGATGCGCGAGGACACGATCTTCCGCATCTACTCGATGTCGAAGCCGATCACGTCGGTCGCGCTGATGATGCTCTACGAAGAGGGTCGCTTTCAGCTCGACGAGCCGGTGCACCACTTCATCCCGGAGTGGCGCGACCTGCGGGTGTGGGTCGGAGGGGCCTACCCGAACTTCGTGACGAAGCGGCCGGACCGCGACATGACCATGCGCGACGTGCTCTCCCACCAGGCCGGCCTGAAGTACGGCTTCCACATGCGCAACTCCGTGGACGCCGCGTACCGGGAGCTGAAGGTCATGGATCGCGCCGGCGACCACCCGGAGCACACGCTCGCGCACAGCGCGAAGCTGCTCGCCGACATCCCGCTGGTGTTCTCACCGGGCACGCAGTGGAACTACTCGATCTCGACCGACGTCTGCGGCTACCTCGTCGAAGTGATCTCCGGGCAGCGCTTCGACCGCTTCGTCGCGGAGCGCATCCTTACTCCGCTCGGCATGGTCGACACCGCCTTCCACGTGCCGGACGAGAAGCTCGACCGCTTCGCCGCGTGCTACGCGCCCGGCAAGGACGACGCGCGCGTGCTCCAGGACGACCCGCAGACGAGCGTGTACCGCACGCCGCCCGTCCTCTTCTCGGGCGGCGGCGGCATGGTCTCCACGGCGATGGATTACTTCCGTTTCTGCCAGATGGTGCTCAACGGAGGGACGCTCGACGGCGAGCGCATTCTCAGCCGCAAAACCATCGATGTGATGCGCATCAACCACCTGCCGAACGGCGACGACATTGCCGCACGCCAGCCGCCGGGCCAGTTCAGCGAGGCGGCCACCTCGGGCACGGGCTTCGGCCTCGGCTTCTCGGTGTTGCTCGACCTCGCGAAGGCGCAGATCGCCGGCTCGCCCGGTCAGTTTGCGTGGGGCGGCGCTGCCAGCACGGCATTCTGGATCGACCCTGTCGAAGAGGTCGTGCTCGTCTACATGACGCAGCTCCTGCCGTCGGCGAAGTACCCGTTCCGCCGCGAGCTCCAGGTCTTCGTGAACGCGGCGATGGACGACTAATGGACGTGCCGCTGCCGGTCGCGAACGACTCGATCGCTGCGCTCCGAGCGAGCGTGGGCGGCGGCCACGCGGCACTGCGCGCCGCGGTGCTCGCGGTCGCCGAATGCTGGGAAGAGGACTGCCTGCCGCCGGACGGCCCGGAGGTGAACCCGCGCGCCGATGGCAGCGCCTGGTCGCCCCGGCGCGCGTTCACGCACGTCGTCGGCGCGGAGCGGATGATGGTGGAGTACCCCGTCGCGCTTGCCCGTGACGGCACGACGCCGGCGCCCCTGCTGATCGCGGACTGGCGTGCCGCGCACGCCGAGCACGGCGCGAGCGATCAGGCGGAACACGAGCGGTTCACCGACGCCGGCGCCGCGCTCGCGCTCGCCGAGCCCCGCTGGCGCGGCTTCGAGGCCGCGCTCGCGACGCTCCGCGCAGCGGACCTCGATCTGACGGCCGACATGCCGGCGGTGTGGCCGGGCTACCTCGCCCAGTGGGGCTTCGAAGCGCCGGCCACGCTGCGGACGGTGCTCACCGTGCTCGCGTGTCACCTTCACGATCACGCTCGTCAGATCGGCCGTGGCGTGCCGTCGGCCTGACGGACAATCTCTGGTGGCGGTGCCCCGCCTCGATCACAGCCACCGAAAGCGATGCACAGCACGAACGGCGTGGCGTTCGATTCCGCCGGAGTCGAACGCCACTTCAGCCATGCCAGGTGTGATAGCGTGCCCGGCCGGGCCGGCGTTCACAGGAGGCGCCGTATGCGCAGGATCGCTTTGATACTCACGCTCACTCTCGTCGGCCTGGCGGCCGGCGGTACCGGACTCGGCCCGGTTGACCCGGTGGCGGCCGGCGACCCCGGCGACGCGCTCATCACACGGGTCAACGACCAGCTTCAGGCGATGGGGCTCACGATTCGTCTCGGCGAGCTCGAGTACTTCACGATCGGGGAGGGCCGGCCGCCGAACCGTATCCTCAAGCAGCCGTTCCGCTGGGTCTCCGATGACCCCCGCCGCCTCGCATCGGGCGATGCCCTGACCTACCTCGTGGACGGCAGAGACGGCGCGACCGCGACGGGACTCACGGCCGCCTCGACCGAGGCCGCGATCGACTCGGCGGTGGGTACCTGGGCAGCGTCGAAGCCGCTCGCGAAGCTCAGCGTGCTGAAGGTCCCCGCCCCGGGCGCTGATCCGAACATTTTCGACGGAATCATCGCGGGCGATCTATCGCTCGTCGGCTTCCCCTTCTTCGCCGATATCACGCACGCCGGCTGGCTGCCGAAGTCGTTCTTCGACGCGCTTGCCCCCAGCGGTGGCAACTTCATCCTCGCAGTTTCGGTCACCTTCATCTTCATCGACACCACGACCGTGCAGCCGACGGACATCAACAACGATCAGCACCTCGATACGGCGCTGAACGAGGTCTACTACAACGACAACTTCGGGGACCCCGGTGGCACGCGGCCGCTCAACCCGTGGGGCATCAACGTCGGTCTGCCGAGCGTCGACGTCGAGACGGTGGCGTCGCATGAGTCCGGGCACAGCCTCGGCGTTGGGCATTTCGGTCCGCCACCGTCCGCGGTGATGAACCCGATCTACGCCGGTATCCAGCACTCTCCCGCCGCGATCGATCTCGCCGGCATGTCGTCGGTGTTCAGGCGCTGGCCGCGCTAGGCCGGGGCGCCCTCAGCGGTGTGCGAGGGCCGTCCTGCCGGGGCGGCCCTCGCTCTGTTCATGCGCATCTACGAGCGCTAGTCGATGTACTGGATGTGGCCGCGATAGTGGCCGCCCACCAGGTCGTCCGCGTGGCGGTAGCCGATCGTCGACCACTGTGCGGGCGTGAGGTTGAGCATGAGCTCGCGGAAGGTGACGCGAGTCGTGTGCGCAAGCTCGCGCGCTTCGTCCAACGTGCGATGGCGCTCCTCCTGCTGGAGGCGCGCGTTCACTTCGTCCTCACTTCCGCTCGAGCTGTCGAGCGGAAGCCCGGCAAGCTCCCGACGGACGGCATCGGCCGACCACATGTGCATGCGCATGAAGTGCGTATAGACGTCGCGCGGTGTCCACGCCGGCGAGTCGCGAGCGTGAAGCGGCGCATCGGGCGGCGCGGCGTCGAGCAGGGCGCAGAGCTCCAGCCACGCGGCGTCGCCCGCGGCGATCAGCCGCGTATGTTCAGACACCGGTGGCCGCCGCGACCGCTATCCGCGCGGCAGCCCGAGCCCGCGCGTGGCGATGATGTTGCGCTGCACCTCTGACGTCCCGCCGCCGATCGTCGATGACACCGCGGACAGGTACGACTGACCGACCGAGCCTTCGAGCGGCGCGTGATCGTCTTCGGGTCGCAGTAGCGAGTACATCCCGAGCAGGTGCGTGCCCGTGAGCGCGATGCGCTGACTGAGCTCCGACGAGAAGAGCTTCGCCGCCGAGGCCTCGTAGTTCGCGATGATGCCCTTCGTCTGAAGGTGCACGATGCGGTACGCGAGCGCGGTTCCCACCTCGATCTCGATCATGCGGTCCGCGAACTCCCGGCGCACCGAGGGGTTGCGATCCAGGTGCCCGGCGTCCCGCTTGGCCAGCGCGAGATCCTCTTCGACCGTACGGCGGCTGCCGGAGAAGCCGGCGATGCTCGATCGCTCGAAGTCGAGCGCGACTGCCAGGTGGTACCAACCGCGGTTGAGCTCGCCGACGACGTTCGCCTTGGGAACGCGCACGTCCTCGAAATAGACCTCGTTGAAGCCGTGCTCGTCGCCCATGTTGATCAGCGGTCGCACACTCACGCCGGGCGACTTCATGTCGAGCAAGAACATCGTGATCCCGCGATGCTTCGGCGCGTCGGGATCAGTGCGCGCGGCCAGCCAGCCCCAGTCCGCGAAGTGGGCGCCTGACGTCCAGATCTTCTGCCCGTTCAGCACGTACTCGTCGCCCTCGGCGACGGCGCGCGTCTGCAGGGAAGCGAGATCGCTCCCGGCGCCGGGCTCCGAGTAGAGCGTGCACCACCACGAGTCGTCGGCTGCCGTCGCGATGTTTTTGAGGTGCTCGGTGCGCTGCTCGGGCGTACCGACCAGCATGAGCGCGGGACCCACCCACATCGTGCCCATGTTCTGCGCGGATGGGGCGCGCTGGTAGGCCATCTCCTCGTTCAGCACCATCTGCTGCCAGTGCGAGGCCTCGAGCCCGCCGTACTCCTGCGGCCAGGCCAGCGTGAGCCACTTCCGCTCTGCCATCCCCTTCTGGAACTCGAGCGTTCGCTCGTGCGCCCGCAGCGCGTAGCCCGCGCCGGAGCGTCGGCTTTCCGCCGGGCTCGCGTGATCCTCGATAAACGCTCGCACTTCCTCGCGGAAGGCTTCCTGGTCTGGAGCGAAGTGAAAATCCATCGTGGCGAACCCTCCGTGGCGCACCCCCGGTGGGGTACCGCATCCGCGCGACAATAGCACCGGTGTAATCCCGCGTCAGAGCAGCGAGTACCGGCTGCGAAGCCTGCATCACTTCTCGCGTTGACCAACCCTCGAGCCCGGGTGAGAATCGGTGCCGGTCCAGCCCTCAGCTGTTCCCCCGGGAGGTCGACCCATCGCCGACTATTGCTACCTCGATCTGCACTCGCACTCAACGGACGCGTCGGACGACGCGGGCGGGACCGTCGAGGGTTACCTCAAGTGGATCGTGGCCCGTCGCAAGAAGGGCTTTCAGATCGATGGGATCGTGCTGACGGAGCACCGTTCCTTTGACCCCGCCGTGGACTACGCAGACATCTCCGCTCAGTACGGCGTGACGGTGCTGCGTGGCGCGGAGCTCGAGACCGACGTCGGGCATGTGCTCGTGTACGGCTTCGACGAGCGGCTCGGGCAGGAATTCGACTTCGCCAGCGTCTCGCTGCCGTACGCGGATCTCTTCCGAGCGGCCAAGGAGTTCGGCGGCTTCGCCGTGGGTGCCCACGCCGGGCGAACACGCATCGGCCTCGCCGAGCACGTCGCTCAACGTGGCGTTTCACTCGAGCTCGTCGAGGCGATCGAGCAGCTGAACGGCGGCAGTAGCGCCGCCGAGAACGAGCGAGCCACGGAGCTTGCACAGGCACACGGCCTGCGCGGTGTCGGCGGCAGCGATGCGCACTTCGTCAGTGCCATCGGCCGCTGCCTGACCGCGTTCTCGCGGCCGATCAACTCAATCCGGGACCTCGTGGACGAGCTCCGAGAGGGCGAGTACCACCCCGTACGCGTCGAGGACACGGTCAAGAGCGACTGAGGCTCGCCGGGCCCACGCAGAAAGAGGAGTACAGGCATGACATCAGAGGCAGGCTCGGAGGTCCGCTTCGAATTCGACCGCGACGTCCTCGGCGTCGATGTGGAGCTCGGTTCGATCACCCTCACCCCGAAGCTAATCGCGGACTACTGCGCAGCCGTGGTTGAGACCAACCCGCTCTACACGAACGAAGCCGACGCGAGGAGCGGTCCATACGGCGGGCTGATCGCCCCGGCCGGCATGCTGCCGTCACTCACCTTCGGGCGCGGCGGGCTCGACCCCAAGGTGAACTTCGGCAACACGCAGATGTTCGCCGGCTCCCGGCTCGAGACCTTCGCGCCCGCACGTCCGGGCGACACGATCACCGCGAAGGTGCAGGTCAAGGAGGTCTTTCCGAAGACCGGCCGCAGCGGAACGATGCTCTTCATCGTGCGTCGGACCAGCTACTACAACCAGGACGGCACGCTGGTGGCTGCCAGCGAGCAGTCCATCGTCCACCGGGAGGTCTAAGCGTTGGCACTGCACACGCGCTACTTCGACGAAATCGAGATCGGTGACGAGCTCGAGGAAGAGCAGACGGTCAACCGCGACGACGTGCTGCGCTTCTTCGAGATGACGGCGTCTGCAAGCGCCGGTGCCAGCGGCGACAACCGCTTCATCCAGGAAGAGGCCGGGCGCCGCCTCGGCGCCGAAGGCCCGATCGTGCCCGGCGTGATGAGCTTCGCCATGCTCAGCCGGCTCGTCACCGACTGGATGGGCGCGGAGGGCCACGTCGACGCGCTCGACATCTCGTTCCGTCGGCCGATCGCGCACGGCGACGCGCTGAAGCTGGTCGCCCTCGCGACCGACACCGACGAGGCAGAGGGCACCGTGAAGCTCGACGTGTACATGGAGAACCCGCGCGGCGAGCGCCCGCTCCAGGGCACCGCGATCATCCGCCTGCCACGTCGCGGCTAGCGATCCGCGGCCGCCCGGCCGCGTCAGCCGCACACGCAGAACGGTTGCCCCACCGCCTGCCGGAGCCAGGCGGTG
>JAQBZW010000151.1 GCA_027622315.1 Chloroflexota bacterium
GAAGGAAGTGGCATAGTCACCAACACAGGGACCGTCACCAAAGTTCCACGCTCAGCGGGACATCCCCCCAAACCGCATCTGGGGATCCCTTCTCGCCGGTAACAGCCGGCTCTCGACTTCGGCGAATACCGGTCGCCGTCCCCGCCGCGCGGTCCAAATACGCGCGGCGAACACCATGGCCGGCATCAGCAGCAGCGTCGCGAGGGCCACCGCTGGTACGACCGGCGCGTCGAATCGCCCAAAGAGCGACCCGGACGACTCAATGAAGATGGGCTCCTCCGCTGCGGCGACGCCCGTCACCGCCGGGACCTGCGCGCCGATCGGCGCGGTCACCGGGAGCACTGCTGGAGGCTCGTTGAGCAGCCGCGTCGCGGCCGCGCGCTCCTCCACTGCGAGGTTGGGGGCGAACGGCGGCGTATCGCCGCTGTACGCGTCGAACACCGTGCGCGACAGCTGGCGAATCGCGCGTACCGCGGCATCGAAGTCGTCGTGCTCTGTCATCGCGACCACGACGTAGTCGCCCGCCGGCGCGTAGATCACGCCCGCGTCATGCAGCACGCTGTCGAGCGTGCCGGTCTTGTGTGCGATCTCGGTTCCGCTCGGCAGGCCGACCGGCAGCAGGTCCGTGATCTCCTGCTGCTTGAGCAGGTCGATCATCCCTCTGCTGCTTTCGGCGCTCACCACGGAGCCCCGGTAGAAGCCCTCGATCAGGTGCGCCATATCGCGCGGCGTGGACTCGAAGGCCTGCTCGCTGAGCACGGTGCTCGTCATGCCCAGTCGTGCCGGTTCGGCGGCCACGTCGGCGTAGCCCAGGCGCTCGCGCAGGGCGGCGGCCGAGGCGTTGTCGGAGAAGCGGATCATGCGGCTCGCGGCCTCGGCGTTGCTGATCCGGACCGTCTCCGTCAAGCGGAAGTCCGGCGGGTCATCGATCGCGTGACGCGGCTCGAGGTCGATCGGAGCCGAGAAGTCGAAGGTGCCGTCCGCCGCCTGGCGGTAGGCCTCGGCGAGCACGACGAGCTTGTAGAGCGACGCCGTGCGGAACGTCTCGTCAGCGTTCACTTCGCAGCGTGCGTCGGTCGCGAGGTCGATCACCACGATGCCCATCTTCACGCCCGCGTCCGCAGCCTCATCCGAGACCCGCCCGCAGAGCTCGGCGAAGGTGCCCTCTGCGTGTGTGACCGTGGGGGTAGCGAAGGTCGCCGCCAGCAGAACGATGGCGGCGGCGAGTACCCACCGACGGGGGGTCCACACGCGCGAGTCCCCTTGCTAGTTCACCATCATCACCGGACCCCGAATAATCGGTCCGGCGTGGAAGAATCATGCGTAATGTCGTCGGAACCGGTCAACTAGGGTTTCCCTCAAGCAGATCATCTCGTTGCGGCCCGCAGATCGGTGGTAATCCTTCTGCGTAGTGCCCGTTACGGTCCGTTTGACCCGTGTGCAGACGAGCCGGATAGTGCGAGAGTTGCCGCCGGTGAGCTCGGCAACCTGCGCGTCTGCGGCATGTAGCCTAACCCGGTCGCGCCTCAGTCGGTGCCCGCCGCCGATTCCGATCGCTTTACACGAAGCACCGAGACGACGACGCGTTGTCGTTTCGGGAAGAAGAAAGAAGGTTACCCATGGATTGGAGCGACAGCACGGACCAGGCCGCGTTCCGTGCGGAGGTGCGTGGCTTCATTCAGTCCCGTCTCCCCGAACCGTACCGCGCCGTAGGTGACTCCGACGAGGCGAGCGGTTGGCAGGTCGACCGTAAGTCCAAGGACCCGGCTCGTCGCGAGACCGCGATCGCGTGGGCGAACGCGCTCGCCGAGAAGGGCTGGGTCGCACCGCACTGGCCGAAGGAGTACGGCGGCGCAGGCCTCTCCGTGCTCGAACAGTTCATCTTCAACCAGGAGATGGCCACCGCCGAGGCGCCTTCGGTGGGCGGGATGGGCGTGTCCCTGATCGGGCCGACGCTGATCGTGCACGGCACCGACGAGCAGAAGCAGGAGCATCTCCCGAAGATCCTCTCCGGCGAAGTGGCGTGGGCGCAGGGGTACTCCGAGCCCGGCGCTGGTTCGGATCTCGCCTCGCTGCAGACGCGCGCCACCCGGGACGGTGACGACTACGTGATCAACGGGCAGAAGATCTGGACGTCCGGAGCGCAGTTCGCCGACTGGCTGTTCGCGCTCGTGCGCACCGATCCGGAAGCGCCAAAGCACCGTGGCATCTCCTTCGTGGTCATGGACATCACGACCCCGGGGATCACCGTGCGACCGCTCACGGACATGGGCTGGCAACAGCCGTTCAACGAGACGTTCTTCGAGGACGTGCATGTGCCCGTCCGCAACCGCGTGGGCGAGGAAAACCGCGGCTGGTACGTGGGCATGACCCTGCTCGACTTCGAGCGATCGGGGATCGCCGGCGCCACCCAGTACGCGCGTGAGATCGAAACGCTCGTGGACTACGTGCACACGGAAGCCGGCGCGCGCTTTGTCCGCCCCGACTTCGCGACCACGCGGCTCGCGCTCGCCGACCGTCGTGTGGAGACCGAGGTGCTGTTCAACTTCGCGTTCCGCATCGTCTCGCTCCAGAACCGCGGCATGGTGCCGAACTACGAGGCCTCCGCGAACAAGCTCTTCGGCTCCGAGTTGCACCAGCGACTGGCGCTCACGGGGACCCGCACGTTCGGGCTCTACGCGAACATCTGGGACCACGCCACGCCGCATGCGCCGCTGGGCGCGCGCTTCACACGCGACTACATCCGGTCCGTGCCGCACACTATCTTCTCGGGGTCATCCGAGATTCAGCGCAACGTGATCGCCACGCGCGGCCTCGGTCTCCCGCGCGGGTAGCCGCTGGACGCGACGCAAGCCAGTCGATATAACACGGCGGCCCCGACAGACGCGGGTACGCAGGGAGGGACAGGACATGGATCTCGGTCTGAGCGAAACGCAGGAACTCCTGAAGAACGCGGCCCGCGACTTCCTCGAGAATGAGTGCCCCGAGGCGCTCGTGCGCGAGATGGAGGAGGACGAGAAGGGTTACTCCCCGCAGCTCTGGCAGAAGATGGCGGAGCAGGGGTGGCAGGGTCTACTGATCCCGGAGGAGCACGGCGGCGCCGGCTTCGACTTCCTGGACCTCTGTGTGCTGCTCGAAGAGTTCGGCCGCGCCCTCGTGCCCGGTCCGTTCATGTCCACGGTGCTCGGCGGCGCGGTTCCGTTGATGACCGCCGGCTCCGACGCCCAGAAGGCGGAGTTCCTCCCGAAGATCGCCTCCGGGGACCTGATCTTCACGCTCGCCCTGACCGAGCCGTCGGCGCGCTTCGATGAGCAGGGCGTGCAGTGCGCCGCGACCGTGAGCGGCAACGACGTCACCTTCAGCGGCACCAAGCTCTTCGTCTCCGACGCGAACGTCGCCGACTACCTGGTCGTGGCCGGTCGCTCGAGCGCGGGCATCACCCTCGGCATCGTCCCCACCGATCAGGCCGGCGTCGTGGTCACCCCGCTGCAGACGATCGCCCGCGACAAGCAGGCCGAGGTCAAGCTGAACAACGCCAAGGGGCAGCTGCTCGGCGCGGACGGCCAGGGCTGGGCGTTGCTCGCGCCGGTGATCGAGCGCTACACGATCGCCGAGTGCGCGTACCTCGTCGGGCTCTCGCAGATGGACTTCGAGATCTCGGTCGACTACGCCAAGGAGCGCGTGCAGTTCGGTCGCCCGATTGGCTCGTTCCAGGCGATTCAGCACAAGTGCGCGGACATGGTCACGGACGTCGACGGCTCGCGCTTCATCATGTACAAGGCCGCGTGGTCGCTGGCGACGGATCAGCCCGCCGACGAGACACGACTCGCCGTGAACATGGCAAAGGCATGGACCTCCGAAGCGACGCGCCGCGTGGTCGCGCATGGCCAGCAGATCCACGGCGGTATCGGCTTCACGAAGGACTACAAGATCCAGCTCTACTTCCGCCGCCAGAAGCGGGCGGAGCTGGCCTTCGGAGACGCGGACTACCACCGCGAGCTGGTCGCGCAGCAGCTCGGCATCTAACCGCAGCCTGCGCTCGGTTACCGCGAAGGGCCGCCTCACCGGGCGGCCCTTCTGCATGTCCCCCCGGCGGACGACCTCGCCCTTCGAGACGGGGCTAGGCGTCGTCCCGCACGCCGCGCGCCATCAACGCGTTGCGAGCGGCGTTGGCCATGGGGTGCAGTTGCCAGCCCTCCTCCACAGCCGCGATCAGCGTGAGATCGAGGTACGCGAGCGCGGCCGTCTCGAGGTCGTGATCGGCGAGCGCGCGCACGCGTGCGAGTGCCGGGCGGCGCTGCACCTTCTCCGGTTCGACCTTGTCGGCGACAAACATCGCCCAGGCTTCCGCGGAGTAGTCCGGGTGTCCGGTCGTATGCCAGCGGATCGCGTGCAGCACATCCGCGTCCCGCACCGCGAAGCGATCCGCCAGATCAATCGCCGCGAGCGGCCCATGCAGGAGTACGGGTTCGCGGAGCTCGACGGGATCGATCTCAAGCCCGTGCGCGCGGGCGCGCGTGAGCAGCTCGCTCGGCGGCACCGCGCGCAACAGGTCGTGGCCGCGTGCCGCGAGTTGCACGCTGGCGAGCGCGAGATCGTGGCGCCTGGCGAATGTCCCGGCGAGCACCACCACGCGATCGATGTGGGCGGTCAGACCGGGCGGTAACTCCGGCTCCATCCGTGCCCGGAGCGTGCGCTCGTCCATCGCCTGCCCCGATTCCCGGCCGGATCCCCGGCGGAGCGAATCCGAGTGCGCACCATAATCCGTCAGGGTGATCACCGATGCCGCCGCGCGGGGCGGATGGGTAGGTTACTTGACGAGACCAGCAGGGTTCACGGCTCCGGCAAGGTTCATCAGCGGTATGACGATCAGAGTTCGAACGCTGCGCGCGGCTCCGTTGGTGCGGCCGCGACTGACCCTCACGGATGCAGCCCTCGCCGTGCTCATCGTCGCGCTCGCGGTCGTCGCGGCGGTGACCCTGGGTCAACGCATCGGCCGCTGGCCCACGCCGATCGGTGTGGGCGTTCCGCTGGGGTATGCGTGGCTGCTGCTCGGTGGCGCGCTACTTGCCGGGCGCCTGCACGCACAGCACCGCCGGCTGAGCCGCCTGATCGCACAGCAGCAACGCGACCATGCCGCGCTGCGCCGGCACACTGCCGGATCGGCGCATGACATGCGGGCGCCAATGGTGACAGTCAGCTCCTACCTCGAGCTGCTCGCCGCCGGGGACTTCGGTCCGCTCCCGGCAGCTGCGCAGCGAGCCGCCGCTCAGGCCGCACGGGCTGCCGCGCGCGCCCGTCTGCTCGTCGAGGCCACGCTGGCCGCCAGCACGTGCGACCGCGGGCCCACGACCGATCCGGTGACGCTGGTTGACCTGAATGCCGTCGTCGGCGACGTCGTGGCCGCGCTCGGAGCCGACATCGCACGCACCCACGCCGAGCTCGCCGTCGCCACGATGCCGGCGATACGCGGAAGCGAGCCCGCGTACTTCCGCATCTTCGAGAACCTCGTCCAGAACGCCCTGCGCTACACGAAAGCCAACTCGCCTCCGCGCATCGAGATCGCTGTGAGTGAAGGCGCGCACGGCGTGGAGATCACGGTCAGAGACGAGGGCTGCGGAATTCGTGCCGACGACCGGGAGCGCGTCTTCGTCGATCGAGTCCGCGGCCCACAGAGCGGCGCCACCGGACTGGGGCTCGGCCTGGCGACCGTGCGCGAACTCGTCGCCGACGTCGGAGGATCGGTCTGGATCGATCCGGCTGTGATCGACGGCACCTGCGTGCGGGTGTGGCTGCCCTTCGCGGCGGGATCGCCAACCGCACCCTGACGGCACGTCGTGCGTCGCGGGCACACAGCGGGCGGGGCCGAAGCCCCGCCCATGCCTCGTGTGCCGGGGGCGCCGGCTACGGGGTCATCTGCAGCAGGCGTTCGATCCGCTGCTCCACCGGGGGGTGCGTGGCGAACAGGCCGGCGGCCCCGCGTGCGCTGAACGGGTTCACGATGAACAGGTGAGCCGTCGACGCCGGCACGTCCATGGGCGTGCGCCGTGCGCCACTCTCCAGTTTCGCGAGGGCGGAGGCGAGCGCTTCCGGATCGTGCACGATGCGCGCACCGTCGGCGTCGGCCTGGTACTCGCGCGAGCGGCTGACGCCGAGCTGGATCAGCGTCGCCGCGAGCGGCGCGAGCAGCGCGGCGATCAGGCCGGTCCCGTTCTCGCGTCGGCCGCCGAACCACAGCGACATCCACGCCACCATCGAGATCGCGGAGGCGATCGTGGCGACGATCGACGACGTCAGGATGTCGCGGTTCTTCACGTGTGCCATCTCGTGACCGAGGACGCCGCGCAGCTCGCGTGGCGTGAGCAACGCACGGATGCCCGTAGTCACGGCGACCGCCGCGTGACGGGGGCTGCGTCCGGTCGCGAACGCGTTCGGTTGCGGCGAGTCGATGACGTAGACGCGGGGCATGGGCATGCCGGCGTCGCTCGCCACCTGCTCGATCAGGCGGAAGAGATCGGGGTCGGCTGAACGCTCGATCTCCTTCGCGTGCGCCGTGCGCAGCACGATGTCGGCAGAGAACCAGTACGAGCCGAAGTTCATGACCGCCGCGATCAGCGCGAACACGACCACGCCGCCGCTTCCGCCGATCGCGCCACCGATCGCGATCAGCAGGCCGCTGATCGCCGCCAGCAGGACGACTGTCTTCAGGTGTTGCATCAGGCCTTCACACGTCTCGAATGTGGTGTTAGCGGTGCGGACGCTCCCATTGTATCGCCAGCGTCCGCTCGGAGCGGCCGCTCCCCGAGCGGCGGGCCGGACCGTCGGCCGGCACGTTAGGTGGGCGTGGAGCACGTTCACATCAACCTCGCGGCCCTGTCCTCCGGCGCATCGTCGACCCGCGCATCGTCGTGCTCGACGAGGCGACGGCGAAGGTGGACACGCACACGGAGCGCGTGATCCAGGAGGCGCTGGCGACGATGCCGAAGGGGGGGCCTCGTTCGTGATCGCGCATCAGCTCTCCACGATCCGCAGCGCAGATCGCATCATCGTGATGCGAAACGGCGAGATCGCCGAGATGGGCAGTTACGACGAATTGATCGCCACCGATGGCATCTACGCGGACCGCTAACGGATGAGGTACACACAGGCGACCGGCACGCAGCACAGCGAAGCAGCGCGTACGCCGTAGTTGGCCGTGACGCCACCGCGACGGGCCGGCCGCCGCCACGCGTGTGTCCCGTCCCGTCGCTGCCCGCAGCCCGCGCTACGCTGAGTGAGACACGCCGACGCTGCGGGCGGCAGTGCCGACGCGTGCGAAGGGACGAATGATGGCCGGCGATCGCCTCACCCGGGACCTCGATGAAGCCATGCTCGGCGGCGTGCTGGCGGGTGCCGCGCGCCACTGGGACCTGGACGTGACGCTGCTGCGGCTGATCGCCGTGATCGCCGTGCTCCCCACCGGGGGGTTCGTGATCGCGCTCTACCTCGTCGCGTGGATGATCGTGCCGCGGCCGGATCAGCTGGACGAGACGCGAGGCGCGGTGGACACCGCGCACCGCAGCTTCCGCCAGCGGCTGCGCTCGGGCGAGGTCGCCAGCGTGGCGCGCGAGGCGGGCGACGCCG
>JAQBZW010000152.1 GCA_027622315.1 Chloroflexota bacterium
AGAGGTGAGAAGCGGGAACGCGAGTAGCACTCGGGCCTTCGCTCGGATCGCGACTCGGTGACGCCGTTCCGATATAGGGCGTTGACCGAAGTGCCGCAGGACACGAAAGGACGTAAGCCCCACGACCAGGAGCCCCGGTACAGACACGGCTCTGGCCCAAATGCCGCCTCGATCGAGAACGAAGAGAAGGGCCGCCGCGTAGACCGTTAGCGCGGCAAGCGCGAACCCAACCGCGATACGCGCCCGATCATCTGCGCCTTGGATAGTCCTAAATTGCTCATCAAGACGGCTCTGGAGATACGCTACCGCCACCAGATCGCCGCTTGACTCAGGCCCACGGGGCGTCGGCACCAATTTCCAATGATAGCCTTCTGCCCCATCGGCCACGAGAACCTCTCAGTCTAGGTCATGAATCGCTCCCGCCTTATACCGCTTGTAGTTCGATCAACACAACGCCTGAATCACCTGCCGAGCATGGCTGGCGGATCAGCTTGATAGTTGTCCGGGCACAGTGAGTCCTGCGGGCCCGATCAGCGGCGCAATAGCACCTTGCGGAACGACTCTCGGAGCGCGGGCTCGATCGGCTGTTCGTCGGCGGACGTGGCCCGTTCGCGCTGTGCGCGCTCGCGCCACATGCGGAGCATCTGCTCCTCGTTGCGGCCGCCCATCTGCGAGCGGTGGGCGAGCACAGCCCGCACCTTCGTCTGCAGCACGGGCTCGATGTCCACGTGGTAGTCCGGGTCGTTTGTCCCGGCCAGGAGCATCGCGATCGGGCGATGCGGCGTCAGACCTTCATCCTTGTCGAGCGGGTAATAGAGGTGATCGTCGGCTGCCGGGTAGATTGCGTCGTAGGTCGCCTGGCCGGTCAGGCGGTGATCGCGGTGATTGAAGCCCGGCCGGAAGCCATCCCACGTGATGACGAGCTCGGGCTGGTGAATCCGGATCTGGCGCACGATCAGCCCGCGCAGCTCATCGTCGTTGCGGATGTAGCCATCGGGAAAGCCGAAGAAGATCGGTTCGCGCGCGCCCATGATCTCCGCGGCGTGGCGCTGCTCTTCCTCACGCTCGCCGGCGAGCCACTGGGCGGTGACTTCCGGATCCTTCGTGCCCTTGTTGCCGCTCGTGGTCACGACGATCTGGACGTCCCAGCCATCGCGACAGAGCACGGAGACCGTACCTCCGCACGCGAACTCGGTGTCATCGGGGTGCGCCATCACGACCATCGCGCGCATCGGGACGTGCGCCGCGAGCTGCTCGATCAGATCAGCGTCGGGGTCGATGTCGTCCTGGGAGATGCGTGGGCGGCGCGTACGGGCAGTGGCCATGCGGCGCAGTCTACACGCCGCCCGCGGCGTGGGCGGCGTGGGCGGCGGCCGCTTCGGCCCGCGCCGCAATCGCGCCGGCGTAGAGCGTGCGCAGCCGCTCCGCCACCGACCGCCACGAGTACGCCTGCATCCGCAGCACGCCGGCGGCGCCGAGCGCCACGCGGAGCGGTTCGTTACGGAGCAGGAGTTCGATCTTCTCGGCGAAGGGCTCGGGGCACCGCCACGGGATGAGGTACCCGGTGCGCCCGTCCGCCACAGTGGATGCAAGCCCGCCCACGCGCGACGCCACCACCGGAACGCCGGAGGCCATGGCCTCCACGGCGACGAGCCCGAAGGACTCGTAGAACGACGGGACCACGACGAGATCCGCGGCGTTGTAGTACGTCGCGAGATCGTCGTGCGGCACCGGCCCGACGAACTCCACTGCATCCGTGACGCCGACTTCGTCTGCCGTCGCACGCAGGCGCGCGATCTCCGGCAGCGCGCGGTCGTCGCCGCCGATGACGAGCAGGCGCACACCGGCGCGATCGGTCATGTCGGCGAGCGCGCGGATCAGGATGTCGAGCCCCTTCAGCGGCTGAATGCGCCCGATCGCGAGCAGGATGCGATCGCCGGGCGCGACGCCGAGCACCGCACGCGCCGCCGCGCGGTCGCGCGGCCGGAAGCGCTCGAGATCCACGCCGAGCGGAATCACCTCGACGCGCGCCGGGGGCACGCGGTAGATCTGTCGCAGCAGGCGGCGTTCGTGCTCAGTGGCCGCGACCACGCGATCGACGGCGTGCACGAGGCGTCGCTCGGTCTCCAGCCGACGCGGTGACTCGTGCTCCGAGGCGCGCGCGCGCAGCTTCACTTCGCCAAGCGTGTGAAACATCGCCAGGTGGGGCACCCCCCACGTACGCGCCGGGCGCTCACCGGCAAGCGCGGACAGCCAGTAGTGCGAGTGCACGAGCTCGTAGGGCGCCGACTGGCCCGCGGCGAATGCCTCCACCCCGTCCGCGAACTCGTCGGTCACCTGCTCCATCTCGCTCTTGTCCAGCGCCGTGGGAGGGCCTGCGGCGATGTGCACGAGGCGCGCCCCGGGAGCGAATTCGATCACCTCGGGGGCCTGCGGATCGTCGCGGCGCGTGAAGACGTCCACCCGCGTGCCGAGTCGCCCCAGCTCCTCGGCGACGGCGCGGACGTAGACGTTCATTCCGCCGGTCTCGTTGCCGCCGAGCGGCGCGAGCGGCGACGTGTGCAACGAGAGCATCGCGACGCGATGCGGCCGCCCGCCCTCCGAGCGCGCGCGACCGTCCCCCGTGCTCGCGCGGGCGATCGTCACATCGCTCATGTGGAACTCATGCGCACTAGGTCGCCTGCCGTCAGCCCTGGCCAATCAGTCGGAGGAACTCGTGCCGGGTGGTCGCGTCCTCGCGGAAGGTCCCGCGCATGGACGACGTGACCATGATCGCGCCGGGCTTGCGCACGCCACGCGCGGTCATGCAGAGATGTTCGGCTTCGATCACAACGCCGACCCCGCGTGCACCGAGCACTTCTTGGAGGCAGTCGGAGATCTGCGTCGTCAGTCGCTCCTGGACCTGTGGGCGACGGGCGAAGATCTCCACGGCCCGCGCGATCTTCGACAGCCCGACGATGCGGCCGGCCGGGAGGTATCCCACGTGCGCCTGACCATGGAAGGGCAGGAAGTGATGCTCGCACATCGAGTAAAAGGGGATTTCGCGGAGGATCACCATCTCGTCGTGACCCTCTTCGAAGCCGACGGACAGCACCGCCACGGGGTCCTGGTGCAGCCCCTCGAACAGCTCCGCGTACATGGCGGCGATGCGGCGCGGCGTGTCCAACAGGCCCTCGCGATCGGGATCCTCACCCACCTGCCGGATCAACGTACGGATCGTCTCGATCAGTGCCGGATCGGTGGAGTCGAAGCGCTCGACAGGAGATTCCACGCTCGTCATCGCGTTCACATCCTTCGTGCGCGGAGCGGCCGGAGGGGCACAGTATTCGTGCATGTGCACGAATTTAGATGCTAGCACGGGCTCGCCCGCGGTCAGCGGGGCGGCGGTCGACGGCGCGGCGTTCAGTCCCAGCCGAGCGCCCGCTCCACGTCGTCAACCTGCGCCGGCGCCTCGTGACGCACCGCTTCGACCTTCAGTGCAGTATCGGGATCCTTGAGGCCACTGCCTGTGATCACGCACACCACCGTCGCCTCCGAGAGATCGTGGGTACTGGCACGCTTGAGCAGGCCGGCGACCGACGCCGCGGAGGCCGGCTCACAGAACACGCCCTCGTTGGCGAGCCGCCGGTAGGCCTCGAGGATTTCCTCGTCCGTGACCGCGTCGATTGCGCCGCCGGAGGCGTCGCGCGCATCGATGGCGCCGTCCCACGACGCCGGGTTGCCGATGCGAATGGCGGTCGCGATCGTTTCCGGGTGCTCGACCCGGTGACCGAGCACGAGCGGGGCTGCGCCCATCGCCTGGAAGCCCCACATGCGCGGGAGCCGTGAGCTGCGCTCGAGGTGGTAGTACTCGCTGAAGCCGCGCCAGTACGCCGTGATGTTCCCGGCATTCCCGACGGGGATGCAGAGCACATCCGGCGCGTCGCCGAGCTCATCGGCAACTTCGAACGCGGCGGTCTTCTGCCCGGCGATGCGGTGTGGGTTCACGGAGTTCACGAGCGCGACGGAGTGACGCTCGGCGAGTTCGCGCACGATCCGCAGGGCGGCGTCGAACGATCCGTCGATCGAAACGATCTCGGCCCCGTGCACGACTGCCTGCGCGAGCTTGCCCATCGCGATCCGACCGGCCGGGACGACGACGAACGCGCGCAGCCCGTGCAGTGCGGCGTAGGCGGCTGCGGACGCGGAGGTGTTTCCGGTGGACGCGCAGATCACCGCCTTCGCGCCGTCCTCGACCGCCTTGGCGACCGCGACCACCATCCCGCGGTCCTTGAACGACCCTGTGGGATTCAGCGACTCGAGCTTGAGGTACAGCGCACCGACGCCGGCCTCCCGTTCCAGCCGGGCCATGCGCACGAGCGGCGTACCGCCCTCGCCGAGCGTCGCCATGGGCGTGGCGTCGCCGACGGGAAGCAGCGCGCGGTAGCGTTCGAGGATGAATCGCGAGCGCGCCGGATCGGTGGTCGTGCCCCCTGCGGTCACAGCGGTGGCTCTCCGCGCAGCTCGTCGCTTTCTTCGCTCAGCCGCACCACGAGGTCGCGAGCGACACGTGACGCGCGCTCGATCTCCTCGATGCGCTTGCGCCCGGCCTGGTCGTCCACCTGGAGCTGACGTCGCAAATGCGAGAGCAGCGTCTGCCGTTGCTGCTCCATCGCCTCACCCAGCGTGCGTATGCGCTGTTCGATCCCGGCCTGTCCCTGCGCGAGCAGCGTGCGTGCGCCTTCCGAGCCGGCGACGGCGCGGCGCACCTCCTCGAGCTCCTCCTCCGCCGCGTTCAACCGCTCCTCCGTGCGTGCGCGTGTCGCGCGTTGCTGCTCGAGCACGTCCAGCAGGTCGGCCTCGCGGTCGCGAATCGCGCGCTGGGCTGCGACGTCGTCGCCGATCCGGCGCTGATCGAGCTGCAGGCTGCGCACGAGCGTGCGCAGGTCATCGATCGCGCCCGTGAGCGCGGGCACCTCGCCGACCACACGGCTGAGCGCGTCGCCGGTGTGGCGCACCACGTCGCGGTCCGCGGCCACGCGCCGCTCGAGGGCCATCAGCCGGCCCTCGACCGTCTCGTCGTCCTGATCCCGCTCCGCGAGTCCGGAGGTGATGTCGCGCTGGCGCTCTTCGCCGGCGGCTTGTCGACCCTCGAACTGATCGACACGTCGCATCAGCTGCTCGGTCGCGCGGCCCGCGGCCTCCTCGGCCTCGCGGTCGCGCTGCGTGGTGCGGTCGAGCTGCGCCGCGAGCTCCCGCCGGCTGATCGTCTCGGCCTCGATTTGCTCATGCACGGTGGCGACGCGCTGACTGAGCTCGCGCACGAGGTCCTGGCCCGCCTCGTGCCGCAGCGTGCGGCCGTCCATCACGCTCAGCCGCTCGTGCAGCCGCGCCAGCTCGTCCTGTTGCGTCTGGAGTACGACGCGCAGCTGGGCAAGTTCGTGGGCGAGCGCATCTCCGCGCGCCAGCGCGCGCTGGAGCTCGTCGCCAACCCAGCTGCCCGCGAGCGCAGCGGCCGTGCCTCGGCCGGCGTGTGCGCCTTCATCGGCGCCGGTCGCGCTCATCGCGCGCCCAGCCCCGTCATCGGCAGCACGGCCCCCACCTCACGCACGACATCCATGCTCCCGATCTGCTCGATCGCAGTGCTCAGGGCGCCGCCGCCGGCGAGGTGGGTGGTGAACACGAGCTCCGCGGTGCGCTCGTCGGCGTCTGCCTCGAACTGGATCATGGACGCGATGCTGACCTCGTGTTCGCCGAGCGCGCCGGCAATGCGTGCGAGCACGCCGGCCTGATCCGCGACGGTCACGCGAATGTAGAAGCGGGAGCGGTGCTCCTCGGGCGGACGCACACGCACGCGGCGCCGCGCCGGCTCGGGACGCTCGACGCGCCCGGCGACGAGGTCGCGCGCCACGTCCAGCACGTCGGCGAGCACGGCACTCGCGGTCGGTGCGCTGCCAGCGCCCGGTCCCTCGAAGACCACACGCCCCACCAGATCGGCCTCGATCTGGATCGCGTTGAGCACGCCGTCGACCTTCGCGAGCGGTTCGCCCGAGGCGACGAGCGTCGGGGCCACGGTCGCCACCAGCTCCCCGTCGACGAGGCGACCGGTCGCGAGCAGCTTGATCGTGTAACCGAGTTCGCTCGCATAGAGGATGTCGCGCGCCGTGAGTCTCGAGATGCCCTGGCGCGTGACGTCCTCAGGCAGCACCTCCACGTGGAAGGCGAGGCCGCACAGAATGGCCAGCTTGTAAGCGGCGTCAATACCGTCGACGTCCGCGGTCGGGTCAGGCTCGGCGTAGCCGAGGCGCTGTGCCTCGGCGAGCACCTCGCTGTAATCGGCGCCCTGCTTCGACATTGCCGTCAGCATGTAATTCGTGGTGCCGTTGATGATCGCGGTGACCGAGGTGATCTCGTTCGCGAGCAGATCGCGCGAGAGCGGGCTGATGATCGGGATCCCGCCGCCGACGGAGGCCTCATAGAGCAGGCGCACGCCGTGTGCGGCGGCGGTACTCAGCAGCTCAGCTCCGCGCTTCGCCATGACCTCCTTGTTCGCCGTGACGACGTGGCGCCCGGAGGTGAGCGCGCGCGTGATGTAGTCGAACGCGGGCTGCTCGCCGCCCATCAGCTCCACGACGATCTGCGTCTGCGGGTCGCTGAGTATGGCCTCGATGTCTGTGGTCAGGCGATCGCGGGGGATGCCCTCGCGGTCACGGTTCGCGTCACGGACGAGCGCGAAGCGCAGCTCGAGCGCGCGGCCGACGTGACCCGCGTGGCGCTCGCGCGCGCCGGCGAGCGCGGTGATCACCCCGCCGCCGACGTTCCCGGCGCCCAGCAGCGAGACCCCCACCGCATCGACCATCAATCCGCTCCCGCTCGCTCGCCTAGCCCGAGGCCGCCGCGACGATCGCCTGCGCACGGCTCAGGATCTGCTCGTTGATCCAGCTCGCCTCGCCGTCAGAGAGATCGCGCTTGACCGTGACCCGCGCTTGCTCGACTTCCAGCCATTGCGCAATCTGGCTCTCGACGAGCGCGGACTTCGTGTCGGCATCGTACGGCTGGTCATCGGAGACCTCGGTCACGAGGAAGATGTCGAACGACAGTCCGGAGACGCTTACCTCCGAAAACTCGCCGGCGGGAAGATCGCGCACGGCATCCGCGGTCTCGTCCGGGAGCGCGTCGAGCGCCGCCCAACCGAGATCGCCGCCCTCGTCGCCCTCGCCGCCCTCGTCGCCCGTCGAGTGTTCCGCGTGCAGGGCCACGAAATCCGCACCGTCCACGAGCTGTTGTCGAATGGAATCCGCGAGCGCGGGATCGGTCACACGGATGCGCGAGAGTCGCTTCTGGGGTCCGCGCTCCCCGATCGATTCGTCGAACTGATCCTGGAGCCGCTGTTCGATCAGTTCGGCGCGGATGATCAGTTCGAACTCTTTGCGGCTGAGCTGTGTCAGCTGCAGGAAGTCCTGGTAGGCCTTCGCGAACGCCTCACGATCGTCCGGCGTTGCGGTCGCGGTGGGCGTCGCCTCGGCGGTCGCGGCGGGCGTTGCGCTCTCGGTCGGCGTGGGCGCGGCGGTGGCGGCCGCACCCGGCGTGCCTGTCG
>JAQBZW010000003.1 GCA_027622315.1 Chloroflexota bacterium
CCGCGCGAGCGGGGCTCGTTCCGTATGCGCCTCCCGGCGAGGTGCTGCCTCCGTCCGATATGCTGAGTGGGAGCACGAGCACTCGAGCATGAAGGAGGGTGCAATGCAGCCTTGGATCGTCGTCGGTTCGCCCGAGAACTTCGAGAAGCTTCGCGAGCGGAGCTTCGATCTCTCCGCCTTCAAGTCCAGCCGCAAGCGCGAATCCGGCCAGATGGCGCCGGGCGACCGGCTCGTCTATTACCTCACCGGCGTCGTCCAGTTCGGTGGCGTGGTCGAGGTCACCGGCGAGGCGTACGAAGATCACTCGGACATCGGCCTGCTCTCCGAGGGCAAGCCCGACGAGGACTTCCCCTTCCGTATCGAGACGAAGCCGCTGCTCGTCCCCAAGCCGGGCGACTACATCGAGGTGCGCGAAATCACCGATCTCCTGGAGAAGACGCGCAAGCTCGGGCCGAAGAAGCTCGGCATGGCGTTCCGCGGCAACCTCCACAAGATCACGCAACAGGACTACGAGACGATCGAACGCCTGCTCCGCGAGCGCGCGAAGCAGCCCGCCTGAGCCGCGCGGCTGGCGACGGCTTCGTGCTCTGCGCGTGACATACGATCGCAGCAACATGACGAACGAGACGAACGAAGGGCCCCGCCGCCTCCATCGCAGCCGCGATCGCAAGATCGCCGGCGTGGCCGGTGGCATCGCGGACTACCTCGAGCTCGACCCGACGCTGGTGCGGCTCGGATTCGCCGTGCTCGCGTTGCTCGGCCTGGGTAGTGTGGCGGTGGGCTACGTCGTGCTGTGGCTCGTGATCCCGCCCCCCGGGGCCGAGGCGGACGCCGAGGTTCACGCCGGGCAGCTCCCCGTTCTCCAGTCGAAGGTCCTGCTCGCCGTGATCGCAGTGCTGCTGGTGCTCGCACTGGGCGGTGGCATCGCGTGGGTGGGCGCGCTGAGCGTCCAGCTGCTGCGTATCTCCGTGCCGATCTGGATCATCGTGATCGCCGGCGCGTACCTGCTGATGCGGACCCGTCCCACGCGGGCGTCCTGAGTGCGCGCGCCGTGACTACCCCTCCGCCCGCCCAGCTGAAGCACCCCTTCCTGCGTGCGCTCGAACGCGGCGTCGTGCTGGGCGATGGCGCGACCGGCACGGCATTGCGCGAGCGCGGCTGGTCCGGCCGCGGCGACATCGCCGCGCTCGAGCGTCCGGATCTCGTGCGCCAGCTGCACGAGGACTACATCGAAGCCGGCGCCGAGCTGATCCTCACCAACACGTTCGCCGCGAACCGGCAGCTGATGGGACGGCACGGCCTCGCGTATCGAGTGCGCGACGCCAACTTCCAGGCCGCGCGAGTCGCGCGCGACGCTCGCGAGATCAAGGGCGCGCCCGTCTTCGTTGGTGGGTCCGTGGGCCCGCTCGGGCGCGACTTCGCGATCGGCGCGCTTTCCGTCGACGACGCCGAGTCCGCCTTCCTCGAGCAGATCGCCGCGCTCGTCGAGGGCGGCGTGGACTTGCTGGTGATCGAGACGATGTCCGGTCTGAGCGAAGCGCTCGCCGCGCTGCGGGCGGCCCGTCGCAGCACGGACCTGCCGGTGATCGCGATGGTGAACTTCACCGCCTCGCTGACCACCGCGTCCGGCGAGTCGCTCCTGACCGTCGCGCGCGCGCTCACGGAGGGCGGTGCGGACGTCGTCGGGGTGAACTGCGGTGTCGGTCCGCAAGCAGCGTTGGACATGCTCGCGGAGCTGGCAGGCCAGCCGGCGATCGCGCCGCTCGCGGTGAAGCCGAACGCGGGCATGCCGCGTGTTGCCGGCGGTCGCCTCGTCTACCCGTCCACACCCGCCTACTTCGCCGACTTCGCGCGCCGCGCCAAGGATCTCGGCGCCGCCTTCATCGGCGGCTGCTGCGGCACGACGGACGACCACGTGCGGGCGATGCACGAGGCGCTCGCCGGCGCCGGCATCGCCGCTGTCGGCGGGCGTGTCGCGGGCGGCGTCGGGGAGACGGTGGACACGCGCGGCGCGCTCGCGTCCGGCGACGCCGCACCGGAGCCGCGTGAGCCGTCCGCGGAGGGGGCGACCCCGCGCCTCCGCGACAAGCTGGCGTCCGGGAAGTTCGCGATTTCTGTGGAGATCGATCCTCCGCGCGGGGTGAACCCGCGTAAGGCAATCGAAGGCGCACGGGAACTGTTCGCTGCCGGCGCCGACGCGATCAACATCGGCGACTCGCCGATGGCGCGGGTGCGCATGAGCGCGCTCTCACTCGCCGTTCAGATCGAGCACGCCGTGGGCATCGAGACGATCATCCACCAGACGACGCGCGACCGGAACCTGATGGCGCTGCAGTCCGATCTGCTCGGCGCGTACGCGCTCGGTATCCGCAACATCATCGCCCTCACCGGGGACCCGCCGCCCGAGGCGTCGCGCTCGTCCGCCGTCTGGGACGTGGACGCGATCGGCTTCATTCGCGTGCTCAAGCGACTGAACGAAGGTGTCGACTTCGCCGGCAACTCGATCGGTCGGGCGACCGACTTCTACGTCGCGTGTGCGGCGAACCCGACCGCCGAGGACGTCCAACTCGAGCTGTCCCGGCTGCGCGAGAAGCTCGACGCCGGCGCGGATCTCGTCATGACGCAGCCGGTCTACGACGCGCACACCGTGCTCGAGTTCTTCGAGCGGTTGGGCTCGATCGATGTCCCCGTGCTGCTCGGTGTCATGCCACTCGTGTCGTCGCCGCACGCGGAGTTCATCCACAACGAGCTCGCGGGCGTCGTGGTGCCGGAGGACGTGCGCGCGCGCATGCGCTCCGCCGGCGAGGCGGGCGTCGCGGCCGGCCTCGAGATCGCCATGGAGCAGGTCGACGAGGCGCGCGCGTTCGAGTTCGTGTCGGGCATCTACATCATGCCGTCGTTCGGGCGCTACGAGGTCGCCGCGGAGATGGTGCGACGGACGGCGGCCCCCTGAGCCGGCGGCCCGGATCGCAGGCGCAGGCCGGTGCACTGTTACGATCACTTCGTAGGCGGCACCGGGAGGTCCCGTGGTGACCGAGCAGAGCCCATTCCACTTCTCTCCACGCCCGAACCGCGCGGACGCGATCCCCTGGCAAGAGTGGAGTGCCGACGTCTTCGCGCGCGCACGCGCCGAGGACAAGCCCGTGCTGCTCTCGATCTCAGCGGTGTGGTGCCACTGGTGCCACGTCATGGACGAGTCGACGTATTCGGATCCCGCGGTCGCCGAGCTGCTGAGACGCCACTTCGTGTGCGTCCGCGTGGACGCGGACGAGCGCCCTGATCTCGACGCGCGTTACAACGCCGGCGGCTGGCCGACGACCGCGTTCCTCACGAGCGATGGCGGCGTGATCACGGCGGTCACCTACCTGCGGACGGAGCAGATGCTCGACGTGCTGCATCGTGTGCAGGAGGGTTGGCTCGTCAACCGCGAGAGCATCGCGGGCGAGATCGAGGCCGGCCGCGTGGAGCGCGAGCGCCAGCTGCTGCTCGCGACCGTTGGTGGGTTCCTGACGCCCGAGACGCTCGATGCCGCGCTCGCGACGCTCGACGAGCGCTACGACGACACGCACGGTGGCTTCCGCGCCGCCGAGTCGGGCGAACGCGCCGAGCTGAAGTTCCCGAACATGGCCGCACTGCGCCTGCTGCTCTACGCCTACCGGCGCCGGGGCGACGAGCGCGCGCTCGCGCGCGCTCGCTTCACCCTCGCGGAGATGGCAGCGAACTCGCTGTTCGACTCGATCGAGGGCGGCTTCTTCCGCTACGCCACCCGCCCCGACTGGGGGGAACCGCATTACGAGAAGCTCAGCCGTGACCAGGGTGCGGCACTGCTCGCGCTCGGCGAATTCGCGCTGATCGACGAGCAGGCCGAGGACTGGGCACTCCCGATCGTCGAGCAGACGGTGGCGTATCTTGCGGCCGTGCTCGCCGAGCCGAGCGGCGGATTCCTCGGATCTCAGGATGCCGACGAGGCCTACTACCAGAAGGACGAAGGCGGCCGCGCCGCTCATGGCGCCCCGGCCGTCGATCACCGGGTGTATGCGGCCTCCACCGCGGCGCTCGCACGCGGTCTCATTCAGTGCGGCGTCAGCTTCCGGCGGCGCGACTGGGTCGAGCGCGGGTTGCGCGCGGTGGACTTTCTGCTCGCCGAGATGCAGGCGGGCGAGGCCGGCATGTACCACGCGTGGGACGGATCGGCCTACGGGCTCGGCCTGCTCGCGGATCAGACACAGACGATGCTGGCGCTGCTCCACGCCTACGAGGTGACCGGACGGCCGAACTACCTCGAGCGCGCACAGGCGCTGGCACGCGCGCTCGAACGCGAGTGGCGCGATCCCCGACACGGCTTCTGGGATACGGCGGATAGCCACGACACCACCGGACGGCTCCGCGAGCCGCTCAAGCCGATCGGCGAAAACGCCGAGGCGGCGGAGGCCTTCCTCTGGCTCGGTCGCCTCACGCACGACGAGCGCTTCCTGCGCACAGCGCACGAGACGCTGAGCGAATTCGCCGGTGCGCTCGCCGATCATCGCGTCGAAGACGCCGGCTACGCGCGGGTCGCGGATCGCTTGCTCTCGGCCGAGGCGGAGATCAAGATCGTCGCCGAGACGGCCCCCGGCGAACCGGACCGCGTCGCCGACCCGCTCCACCAGGCCGCGCTGCGGCTGCCGCTGGCGGCGCGCACGGTGCAGCGGCTCTACCTCACCGGCGATCGCACGCTGCTCGAGCAGCTGCGCCTGCCGATGGAACGCTCACGCGTGGCCTATGTCTGTGTGGGCTCGGTGTGCACCGCGCCGCTCACAGACCCGGAGCAGCTGATGCATGCGATCGAGGATGCGCTCAGCGCGCCGGCGTTCTGAGCCGGCGGATCGCCGAGCGCGGGGCTCGCGCTAGCCGCGCCGCCCGCCCGGCGCCGACGTGACGTGATCGACCAGGCGCTGGATGCGCCACATGCCGTCGAGATCGCGTTCGTTCATCTCCTGGACCCGCTCGATCAGCGTGACCGCGCCGCGGTACGGGTCGATGCCAACGTGCTCCCACGCTCCGCCCGCCGTGCGCAGATTCCACACGGTCTCCTCGCGCAGCATCATGAAGTCCCAGACGAGATCTTCGATGCGAGCCCCGCGGTAGTCGTGATCGACGGGGCCGTACTGCGCTCGGCGCGCCGCGATCGGGGCGCCGTCGCGTTCGATCATCATCTCGAGCACATGCAGATCCTCGCGCTCGCTGTCGCGGAGGAAGCCCACGATCTCCTTGATGCACCAGTCTTCCGCGAGCGCATCGTCCGCGCGCGCGGTCAGCGCGTGCTCGTCGAGGCCGACGACGAGGCCCTCGATGCGATGCGCGATCTCCCGAAGCGCTTTCATGAGGTAGCGCCGCTTGTCTCCGTACTGGGCGACGATGTATTGCGGCATCGCCAGCATCGTCCGGCGGGCCCGATCGCCTGTCAATCGTTCCGATGGCCCGTCGCGGATACGATGCGTCGAAGCGTGGTGGAGGGGACGAACGATGAGCGACGAAGCGGCACGGGTCGCCGGGATCGGATTGCTCGACCTCGTACTCGCGCGAGCGGACGACGTACCGGCGACCGCCGTGTTCTATCGCGATGTGCTCGGGGCGACGGTGCAGAGCATGTCGCCGGCCTGGGCGCAGGTCCGGCTCGCGAACGTCGACATCGGGATCCACGAGCGGGGCGCCGGCGCTGACGCCTGGGAGCCGGGCTTTCGCGTGGCCGACATCGCAGCGTTCAGGGCGCACCTGCTCGCCAGTGGCGTGGCGATCACGCAGGACTTCCACGAGATCCCCGGTGGGGTAAAGCTCGGATTCCGCGATCCTGCCGGAAATCCGATCGCCGTCTACCAGTACGGCGTGCGCGTGGCGGATCTCTCCGCGTGATGACACGCCTTGGGCGGGCTTCGTTGTTCCTGCTCGTCCGCGTTCCTACGATCGGCAGCGCGTGAACGCCGCCTCTCTGCCGTACTCACTGCTCATCCTGCTCGTCGAGCTCGCCGTCGGGTCGCTCGTGATGCTCGCGGTGTTCGACGGGCGGCGACAGGTCACCACGGGCTACGTCAAAGCGGGCGCCGTGACGATCGTGCCGCTGGTGCTGCTGGCGCTCTGGCTGGACGCCACTCTCGGCTCCCCCCTCGAACTGGACGGATACCCGCTGAGCCCGGACTGGGCCACGCCGCTGCGTCTCGCGCTCGTCGTCTTCGGCGCGCTCACGCTTGCCCATCTCGTCGCGGCGCTGCTCGAGCGCCATCGCGCTGGCGTGCTGCTCGCGGCGATCGGCAGCGCGGCGGGCATCGTGGCGCTCGCGCTGCTCGCGGCGCTGATCGCCGCGCCCACGTGGTCGTATGCGCTGATGCTGGCGAGCGTGCTGGTGGCGGCCGGTGTGCTCGGCGCGGCGCTGATGTCGATGATGTGGGGCCACTGGTACCTCACCTCGGGCCGGCTCCCCAAGGAGCCGATGGAGCGGATGGCGCTGATCGTGCTCGCCGCGCTGATCGTGCAGGGCGTGCTGGTCTTCGCCGGCACGGTGCTGCCCGCGCGGGAGGTGCCACTGACCGAGGGCTTCGGCGTCAGCCTCGGGCAGAACCCCGCCTACTGGCTGCGGGTCGGTGTCGGGCTGATCTTTCCCGCGCTGCTGGCGGTGCTCGCGTGGAGGTCGGCGCAGATCCGAGGGATGATGTCGGCGACCGGACTGCTGTACATCGCGCTCGGCGCGGTGCTCGCCGGCGAAGTGCTCGCGCGAGGCCTGCTCTTCAGCACGGGACTTCCGCTCTAGACAGCGCGTATGATTGGGCAGCCCCCGCTCCGCCGCGCGACCCCTTGGAGGATCGCGGTGCCGGACCACCCACATCTCGAACCCGGCGCACGTGACCGTCTGCCTGCCTCGCTCGGCGAGATAGGAATCCGCGGACGCCTGCGCGACGTAACCAGATCGGGCAGCGGGGATCGTGCTCGCGCGAGTGAGCCGACACCTGCCGACGACCAGTTGATGGCGCGCATGGGGCGCGGCGAGATTGTCGCTCTCGAACTGGTGTACGACCGGTATTCCGCGCTCGTCTTCTCGGTGAGTTACCGCGTGTTGAACGACCGCCAGCTCGCCGAAGATGTCGTTCAGGAGGTGTTCCTCCGCCTCTGGCGGCGACCCTCCTCGTATGACCCGGAGCGCGGTCGCTTCATCAGCTGGTTAATGTCGGTGACTCGGAACCGGGCACTCGACGAGCAGCGACGCATCACGCGCCGGCGGCGTGTCGAGTACCGGGACGAAGAGCCGATGTACCAGCTGGCGTCGCGTGACGCCGCGGACGATCCGCAACTCGGGGCCGAGCTGGCCGAACGCCGGCAGGTCGTCCGCGAGGCGATGACGCGACTGCCCCCGGCGCAGCGCCGGGTGCTCGAACTGGCCTACTTCAGTGGGCTGACACAGGTGGAGATTGCGGAGCGCACGGGCGATCCGCTGGGCACGGTGAAGACCCGGGTGCGGCTCGGGATGCAGAAGTTGCGCGAAGCGCTGAGTGATGTCACCAGCGATGGGGCCGGCGGGGGTAGCGATGACGCCGGATGAACGTGAAGAGCTGCTCGCGGCGTACGCGCTCGGCACGCTCAGCGCGCCTGACGCTGCAGACGTCGAGGCGCTCGTCGCCACGAACGCCCAGGCCGCCAGCGACCTCGCGCGGTACCACGAGCTCGTCGATCTGATCGCACTGAGCGTGCCCATGCGGCGCGCCGACCCGCGCCTGCGCGAGCGCGTCATGGACGCCGCAGGCCGAGAGTCGCTCGGTCGGCGGGTACGCCGGCCACGGCTCTCACGACTGCTTCCTGCCGCGGCGCTCGTCGCCGTACTGGTGGTCACCTTCGTCTGGGGCCTCAGCCTGCGCTCCACGGTCTCCGAGCTGCGCTCTGAGTCCGCTGCGCTGACCGCCGTCGTGGAAACCAACGCCAAGCGGCTGGACGCGCTGGATGGCAGCCAGAGCGCGGTCCAGGAATCTCGCGCGCTCGGCGTCCAGCTGGCGACCGCACTCCAGGATCAGCAGGTGATTGCCGCCGTTCAGACAGATCCGAACGTGCGCTCGACTGATTTCGAACCCACGGCCTCCGGTCACGGCGCTGGTGGTCGCTACCTCTGGAGCGAGGCCGCCGACGCCGCCGTGATCGTCGCGCACGATCTGCCGCAACTCCCGTTCGGCAATGTGTACCGCATCTGGGTCGAGGACTCGCTCGCACGGCTGACGCCGGTCATGACCTTCGTGCCAGATGGGCTCGGCAACGCGCAGGTGATCCTGCGCTCGCCGGCCACGAGCGGGGTGGCGCGCATCTTTGTCGTGGCCACGTCGAACGACGATAGTGACACCGTCGAGGGGCCCGTCGTGCTCCAGGCGAGCCCCGGCGCCGATCGCTCGGTCGCCCCTCGCTAAAGGGCTACGGTCCGAGCTCGCCCGCGCGATCGCCGGCGTTCGTATCGGTGTGTGTCGGGAGCGCCGCCAGCGGGGCGGCGGGGTGTCTCCGGCCCGAGCGGCGGAGCAGATGCCGTCCCACCAGGCTGAGCGCGAACGCATCGTCGGGCGTCTCGCCGCGAAAGCGGCGGTCGAGGTACCAGAATAGCTCGCGCAGGATCGCGGTCACTGGGACCGCGATCAGCAGCCCGAGGAACCCGAAGGCCGTGCCCCACACGGCGAGCAGCACGATCACCATCGCCGGATGGATGTCGACCGCGTGGCCCTGGATGCGGGGCACGAGCAGGCTGTTCTCAAGCTGCTGCACGCCGAGGTAAACGAGCGCGACCCACAGGGCGCGGCTCGGATCGGTGGCGAGGATGATGATCATCCCCGGCACCGCGCCGATCCACGGTCCGAGGATCGGGATCAGCTCCGTGACGCCCGCCCAGATCCCAAGCGCGACCGAGAGCGGCACGCCGAGCAGCGTGAGCGCGATGCCCACGGCCAGGCCGACGACCGCCCCCAGCAGCAGCTGCGCGCGGATGTATCGGCCGAGCAGGCCATCCGCGATCGAGAGCGCGTTCTCCACGTCGGGGCGAATGGTGGGCGGCACCGCGGACTTGAAGTTGCGGGCGACGAAATGGCGGTCGCGCAGCGCCCAGAACATCCACACCGGCACGACGACGAACGCCAGCAGCACCGTGAGCGTCTGCGTGACGAACGCGATCGAGCTGCGCAGCCACGCGCCGGCGGCCGTCGTGAACGACCCCGTGCCGTCGCTCACGATCGCGTCGATGCGCTGTTGCGCGTCGACGGGCACGCGACTGTGGTAGCGCTCCAGCCAGGAGTCTGTCTTCTCCCGTGCGCGATCGACGAGCTCGGGCAGCGTGTCCGCGAATTGCGTCGTCTGATCGGCCGCGAGCGGCACGATCACGAGCGCGGCTCCGAAGAGCGAGGCCGCGGCGACGGCGTACAGGACGAAGACGACAAGCCCGCGTCGCATGACGTCGCCCTGGTGCGTGCGCGCAGGAATCACCCCGGCCAGCCGGTCCACGATCGGCGTGAGCGCGTACGCGATCACGGCGCCGAACGCGAACGGAAGCAGCGCTCCTCGCGCGTGCCAGGCGAACCACGCGACCAGCAGCAGGGCCCCGACCCACAGTGCGATCCGCCAACGGTGGGATGTCACGGGTGCATTCTGCCTGATCGATCGAACATTGACATGCCCGGCCGACCACGCCGACGATGAGCCCGATGACCACCATGGATCTGCTCGAACGCACGATCGTCCGCAGCGGACATCGCCTCACGACGCCACGACGGCGCCTGCTCGAGGTGATGGACGGACTCGGCGATCGCTTTACCGCCGACCAGGTGCTCGCGGCATCGCCCGGCGTCGGGCGAGCCACCGTGTTCCGCACGCTTCGGCTCATGCAGGAGCTCGGTGTGGTCTGCCAGGTGGTGCTCGACGGTGGCGGCGTCGCCTATCGCCTCGGGAGCGGTGGCCATCACCACCACGTCGTGTGTTCCGAATGCGGTGCTGTGAGCGACTTCGCGTCGCACGACATCGAAGACCTCGTCGCCGAGCTCGGGCGCCGCAGCGGCTTCGAGATCGATTCGCACCGCCTCGAGCTGTACGGTCGTTGTCAGCGCTGCCGCGCGACGCTCATCCTCGATTGACCGGCTCACGCCCCCGCGAGGGATCTCCGGTCTGTCCGGCTGGGGTCGCCGTGCGTTCTCCGTGTACGACCGGGATCACCGTTTCGATCAGCCGCCGTGTCTGTTCGACGAAGTCGGCGCCGTCCACGGCCAGTGGTCGCATGACGAACTTGGACACGCCCGCGGCGCGGTAGTCGGCGATGCGCGCGAGGATGTCGTGCTCGTCGCCGACCGCGAGGAACTGCCGAGCGTCGCCAACCTCGGGCAGGCGCGCCATCGCGGTAGCGGAGCGCTCGACGATCGGTTCGTCCCATGAGCCGAAGCGGAAGGGGAAGCCCGCCCCGTAGTGATCCTCGTCGATCTGACGGCCTGCGGCCGTCGCGGCAACCTTGATCGCCGCCACCACAGGCGCGACCCGATCGGGTGAAGCCACGCCGGAGATCCAGCCCGTGCCGAGCGTGGCGGTGCGGCGGATCGCCGCCCGCGAACTTCCGCCGATCCACAACGGCAGTGGCTGCCTGATCGGCAGGGGGGAGATGCGCGCGCCGCTGTACTGGAAGTGCTCGCCGGCGAAGGTCACCTCGTCGCCGCGCCAGAGTCGCGACATAATCTCGAGCATCTCATCTGAGCGCGCGCCGCGAGTCGCGGGCGAGCGGCCGGTCGTCCGCCACTCCGGGATCGCGTCGCCACCCACGCCGAACGCCGGCAGTAGCCGTCCCTCGCTCAGGTAGTCGATGGTCGCGCACTGTTTCGCGAGTACCAGCGGGTCGCGGACCGGGAGCACGACCACGTTCATGCCGAACTGCAGACGCTCCGTGCCGCCGGCGAGCGCGGCCATCAGGCTCATCGGCTCGAGCATCGGCTGCAACGAGACGAGTCGATCCGTTTGCCAGATCGAGTCGACGTCGCCGCCCTCGCAGAGCTCGATCCACCGCCAGAACTTGCGAGAGCTCGCGAACGGATATTGCGCCAGGCCCAGACCGATGCTCACGCTCATCGTCGTCCCCCGTGCTTCATGCCTGCGCATCTTCGGGCATCGCGGCGCGCGCCGCGAATCCGGCCGCCGGCAGGCGGGCCAACTGCACATTGATTGAGCCGAAGCGCGGGCGTGCCTAGGCTGGATGAGTGCCTCCCGATCAACCGCCGTCACCGCGGAAGAAGCCCGACCCCTCCGAGGTCGATCGCAAAGCACGCCTCCGCATCGCCGCTCAGCGTCCCGCGAAGCAGGATCCCACCGCGCGCGTCCAGAACTGGGACGAAGTCTTCTTCCTCTTCGACGAGTCGACCGCCCGCGCGGAGGCGATGCGCTGCATCCAGTGTCCTGCGGCTCCGTGTCAGCGCGCGTGTCCCGTGCACAACGACATTCCCGGCGCGTTCTGGCTGCTCGAGCAGGGTGACTTCTCCGGCGCCGCCGATGTCTTCCGTGAGACGAGCGAACTGCCGGAGATGTGCGGTCGGCTCTGCCCACAGGAGCGCCTCTGCGAGGGCCATTGCGTGGTCGGCAAGAACGCCCTGCCGGTCGCGATCGGCAAGCTCGAGACGTTTGCCACCGAGTGGCAGCGTGCGCACGGAGAGCTGCACACGCCTGCGCCGGCGCCGAGCACCGGCAAGCGCGTCGCGGTCGTTGGGACCGGTCCGGCGGGCATCGCCGCCGCGGAACGGCTGGCACACGCCGGACATGCGGTCGTGATGTTCGAGGCCTGGCCCGAGCCGGGTGGGGTGCTGCTCTACGGCATCCCCACGTTCAAGCAGAACAAGCCGGCGATCACGCGCAAGTTCGAGGAGCTGGCGGCGCTCGGTGTGGAGGTGCGCTGCGGCGTGGAGGTGGGCAGGGACCTCACGTGGGAAGCGCTCCACGCCGAATACGATGCGGTCTTCCTCGGCTTCGGCGCGCCGGTGGGCGCCGCGCTCGGCATCCCCAACGAGGATGCGCCGGGCGTACACCTCGCGACCCCGTTCCTCGTGCGCGCGAATCTCGAGCCGGCGTTGCTGGGCGACGGCTACGCCGAGCCGCTGCCGATCGTGCGCCGGGTCGTGGTCGTGGGCGGCGGTGACACATCGATGGACTGCGTGCGCTCTGCGCTTCGGCTGGGCGCCGAGCACGTCTCGCTGATCTACCGGCGCACGGAAGCCGAGATGCAGGGTCGTGCGGAAGAGCGGCAGCATGCCTCCGAAGAGGGGGTCAAGTTCCTCTATCTCACGACGCCGCTGGAGGTGATCCTCGACGCGGACGGCCACGTGAGCGGCCTCCGCTGCCAGCGCATGCGCCTCGGCGAGCCCGACGACACCGGTCGCGCGCGGCCGCTGCCTGAGCCCGGTTCCGAGTTCGACGTCGAGGCGGACGCGATCGTGCTGGCCATCGGCTACAACGTCGACGAACGCTGGGGCGAGATCACCGCTGAACTGATGCGTGATCGCTGGGATCGCGTGGTCGTGGATCCCCAGACGATGAAGACGAATATCCCGGGTGTGTTCGCCGGCGGCGACAACGTGAACGGGGCGGATCTCGTGGTCACGGCGCTCGCCGACGGCCAGCGCGCCGCCGCCGCGATCGATGCCTATCTCGCAGGCGGCGGGTGGTAGCAGGCACCGTCCCGCGCGCGGTGTGATCGCTTCGTCCAGCCTTTCCCCGCTGTTACACTCAGTTCCCGGACGACATGGCCCGCGCGGGTCTGGCGCAGGGGGACGGGGGCGCGCATGGCGATCGCGGTTGGTCAGGACGCTCCGGATTTCACGCTCCGCGACGAGAACGCTCAGGGCGTCGCGCTCTCCTCATTCCGCGGCTCGCCGGTGGTGCTCGTCTTCTACGCCTTCGACTTCTCCGGGATCTGCACCGCGGAGCACTGCGACATCCGAGACAACTACTCGTCGTGGATGGACCACGGCGCGAAAGTGTTCGGCATCAGCCGCGATAGCGTCTTCGCGCACAAGGCCTTCAAGGAGCGCGAGGGCTTCCAGCACTCTTTGCTCGCCGACGTCACAGGCGAGGTCGCGACGAAGTACGACACGTGGAACGCGGCCGTCGGTGCCGCCGAGCGCGCGACTATCGTGATCGATCGCGACGGCAAGGTCGCCTACTACACCAAGAACGCCATCCCCAACGCTCGCGACCACTCCGAGGTGGCGCAGCACATCAAGTAGGTGCCGTGATGCAGAAGCTCACGACCACGCCCGACGGCGACTACTGCCCGGTCCGCGCCACGCTGGCGCTGGTGGGCCAGAAGTGGGTGCCGCAGATCATCTACGAGTTGATCGACGGAAAATTGCGGTTCAACGAGCTCGCGTCCGGCGTGGGCGGATGTAACTCGCGCACGCTGCGCGATCGCCTGAAGGTGCTCGAGGAGCTCGGCATCGTCTCGCGCCACATCATCGCCACCATGCCGCCGTGGGTGGAGTACGAGCTGACCGAGCGCGGCACCGAGCTCGCCCAGGCCCTGCAGCCGCTCGCCCGCTGGGGGCGCCTGCACCTCAGCGAGGGGCTACCGGGAGCAGTGGGCGTCGACGGGCACACCGGCGGCGCAACGGCACCCGCGGTGGCAGCGACCGTCGAAACCCGGTGAGCGCCTCAACGCCAAAGCTCTCGCTCGATCGGCTCCAGCGCGGCGATCACCTCCCGTCGTTCACGCTCCGCGTGACGAGTCGCGACGTGCGTGACTACCTCGCAGCGACGGGGGAGTCGCCCGATCTCTGGACCCACCAGGTGCCACCGCTCGCGCTCGGCGCGTTTGCGCTTGCCGGACTGATGGAGCGCGTGGAGCTTCCGGCCGGACTGGTGCACACCGGGCAGGAGTATGCATTCGCGCACCCCGTACGGCACGACGCAGCGGTGGAGGTGCGCATCCGCGTGGCTTCGCGCTCCGAACGCCGGGGCGCGGTGATCACTGCGCTCGAAAGTGAGTGGCACTCCGGCGACACGCTCGTGGGCAGCGCACGTACGACGGTGCTGGTCGCTCCGCCCGGCGCGGAGGATCCGGGCGCCGGCGGCGACGCGTGAGCACGGAGGCGAGCGAGGCGCCGGCGGTCGCACCGGTGAGCCGGTTGATCGACCAGGCACGGGTGGATGCGTATGCCACCGCCGCGCGTGATCACAACCCGATCCATCGCGTGGGCGCGGAAGCGAGCGCGAGCCAGTTCGGACGCCCGATCGCACACGGCATGCTCGTGCTCGCGCTCGTGTCGGAGGCGATGGCCGCCGCGTTCGGCGAGCGCTGGGCGCGCGGCGGCACGCTCAAGGTGCGCTGGCGCGCCCCGGCGATCCCGCCGGTGACGGTGACCGCGCGCGCGACGGCGCGTGCCGTCACGGACGGCCTCGCGAGCTACGACGTCGTCTGCGAGACCGAGAGCGGCGAGCCACTGCTCACGGGCACGGCCACCGCGCCGCTGGCCTGAGGCGTCCCGTGTCCGAGGCCTTCGATCCACGCATGTACGAGCACTTCTGCTACGCGTGCGGTCGCCACAACCCACTCGGCCTGCAGATGCGCTTCGAGCGCGACGGTGACGGCGTGCTTGCGCGCTACACGCCGCGCGTCGAGGACAGCGGCTTCCCGGGCGTTCTCCACGGCGGCGTGCTCGTCACCCTGCTCGACGAGGCGATGGCCTGGGCGATGTACGCGCGCGCTGAGACGCTCGGCGTGACGGCGACGATGGAGACGCGCTACCGGCGTCCCGCGCTCCTCGACGAGGAGCTGACCGTGCGCGCGCGCGTGACGCGCGCGCGCGGGCGCCGGCTCGCAGTCGAGGCCACGCTCGATGCCCCCGCCGGCGAACGCGTCGCCGAGGCGAGCGCGCTGTTCCTCCGGCTGCCGCCGGAGCGCGACGCCGAGATCCGGCGCGCGATTGGATGGACCGTGACCCCACCCGCGCCAGAGTGACCTGACGGTGACGCCCGCCGATCGAGGGCCGCACCCGCGTTCGAGTGCGCGCGCGTGACGGCCCGCGGCCATGCGCAGCGTCAGGAGCGAGCCGCGCTTGCGGCGGACGCGCCGGGGCGTACGAGGGTTTCGCGTGCGCCGACGAGGAAGAAGAGCGAGGCCGCCCCGATCAGCAGCGCGTTCGCACCGAAGCCCCAGCCGAACGAGGTCGCGTCGGCCAGCGCGCCGAGCAGCGGCGGGCCGATCAAGAATCCGATGTCGCCCGACGAGCGATAGAGCCCCATCGCCAGGCCACGCAGCTCCGGCGGCGCGATGTCGGCGGCGTACGCCGCCGGGGCCGGGCCTGCTACGCCCGTGCCCGCAGCGAGCACGACCGCGCCGGCAAGGAACAACACGGTGCCGTTCGCGTATGCCAGCATCAGCAGCGCGACCGCGACGAGCAGCCCGCTCGGCACGATCGCCGCCTTGCGGCCGAAGCGGTCCGCGATCACCGCCGCGGGCACGATCAGCAGCAGGTTCACGAGGGACATCATCGTGAAGACGGCGCCGAGCGCCCCCGCCGACATGCCGAGCCGCGCCGACGCCATGACCGGCAAGAGCGTCTGTCGCGAGGCGGTCCGCGTGAAGAACACGGACATCGTCACGCACGAGACCGCGAGGAAGTCGCGCGAGCGCATCATCGTGATCCATGCGCGCTCCGGTCGGCGCGCCGGCAGTCCGTCGGCGTGCTCGGGACGGACGGACGCGTGGTGTGCCCCTTCGCCCGCGGTCTCGGGACCGGCCTGCGCACCGACAGCCGCGACTTCGCCATGCTCCGGTGCTACGACGCCGGCCTCTCCGCTGATCGCGCGGCGGGTCTCCGGCAGCCGCGAATACGAGTAGAACACCGCGCTGAACGCGGCAGCGCCGACGACGAAGAAGGGGGCGCGCAGTCCCCACAGCTCGGCGACCACGCCACCGATCGCCGGGCCCACTGACGTGCCGAGCAGCAGGGCGCCCTGGTTCGTGCCGATGAAGCGAGCGCGGTTGGCGGGTGTGGAGATGTCCGCGAGGTAGGTCTGTGCGCCCGTCATGTACATGGCAGATCCGGCGCCTGCGACAAAGCGCCAGGCAAGCAATTCGCCGATGTTCCCGGAGAACCCGGAGCCGATCATGCCGAGCGCGGTGACCAGCGGACCGCCGACGAGCAACAGGCGACGGCCGTAGCGGTCCGAGGCCACCCCCAGCGGCACATTGAGCAGCAGTCGGGCGAGGGCAAAGGAGGAGAGCGTGAGCCCGATCGCCGCTGTGCCCACGCCGAACTCGCGTGCGAAGAGCGGGAGGATCGGGCTGATCACGCCTTGACCGGCCATGATCAGCACCGTCGAGATGCAGATCATGAGCAGTTGCTCTTGCTCGCGCAGCGGCGCGAGCGCGCGGGCTGCCGCCTGGACGGGTGATCGCAGAGGCGACCGGCGGCGCGTCATCGGTCGCGCGTCAGCGGTTCGCGGTCACGCGGGGGCGCCGAGCAGCTCCTCGACCGGTCGGTACGGTCGGCCCAGCGAGGTGGCGACGCCCGGATGGGTGATCTGCCCGCGGTAGACGTTGACGCCGCGGCGCAATGCGGCGTCCTGGCGAATCGCCGCGTCCACGCTGCCGCTGTTGGCGACCTTGAGGATGTACGGCAGCGTGAGCCCAGTGAGCGCGCGTGAGGACGTGCGCGGCACGGCGCCCGGCATGTTCGGCACCGCGTAGTGCACGACGCCCTCTTCGACGTAGATCGGGTGCACGTGATCGATGGGCCGTGTCGTCTCGACGCACCCGCCCTGGTCGACGGCAACGTCGACGATCATTGCCCCCGGCCCCATCGAGCGGACCATTTCGCGCGTGACCACCACCGGCGCGCGCCGGCCCTCCACCAGCACCGCCCCGATCAGGAGATCGGCGGTCGCCACCGCGGACGCGATCGCCTGTGGCGATGCGAGCCGTGTCTCCACGCGGCCGGCGTAGAGCTCCTCCAACGCGCGTAGCTGGCTCTCGTCGATCGAGATCACGGTCACGCGCGCGCCGAAGCCGACGGCGGCGCGACAGGAGTTCTTGCCGACATTGCCAGAGCCCACGATCACCACGTGCGCGGGCGGCACGCCCGGGAGGCCGCCGAGCAGCATGCCGCGGCGGGGCCCCGGCCGCTTGAGGAAGTGCGCTCCGATCTCGACCGCCATGCGGCCGGCGATTTCGGACATGGGCGCGAGCAAGGGCAGGAAGCCGTCATCCTGCTCCACCGTCTCGTAGCCGATGGCGACGCACTTCGAGGCGATGATGGCGTCTGCGACCGCGGGTGCGGCCGCGAGGTGGAGGTAGGTGAACAGCACCTGGCCCTCGCGCAGCAGCCCGTACTCGGACGGCTGTGGCTCCTTGACCTCGCACATGAGGTCCGCGCGGGCGTAGACCTCGGCCGGGGTGGGGAGCACCTCGGCGCGGGCGGCGCGGTACTCCTCGTCGCTGTAGTTCGATCCCTCGCCGGCGCCCTGCTCGATCACGACACGATGGCCGGCCGCGATCACGTCGTGTACCCCGTCCGGGGTGAGCGCGACGCGGTATTCCTCCGTCTTCGTCTCCTTGACGGTGCCGACGATCACGCGGGCCGCTCTAGTACGTCACCGGCCTGCAGCACCTCGCTCGCCGCGACCTTGCGGCCGTCTTCGGGCTGCACGCGGCCGACGGTGATCGTGCCGCCGACCGCGGCGATCTCGGCCTTGCTGTCCACGATCGAGACCACGGTGCCGGGCGCCTCGCTCGGCGCGCCGGGCTGGAACGTCGCATCGAAGAGTCGCACGCCGGTGCCGCGAACCACGCTCGACGCGCCCGGCTGGGGATCGCAACCGCGGATCAAGTTGAAGACGACCTGCCCGTGGTGGTTCCAGTCGATACGCGCGTGCTCCGGACCGCAGGGTGCCTCGTACGTCCCCAGCGAGTGGTCCTGTGCCTCTCGCGGCGCCGTGCCTTCGCGCACCATGCGCGTCGCCTCGACGAGTGCCTCCACGCCCATCGGGTAGAGCCGATCGAAGTAGATGGTGCCCACGGTGTCGGTGGGCCGGAGCTCGACTTCGCGCTTGAGCAGGATCGGGCCGGTGTCGATGCCTTCGTCCACCCAGAAGATCGTGAGCCCCGTCGTCTGTTCGCCGGCGATGATCGGCCAGTTCATCGCGGTCCGGCCGCGGTGGAGCGGCAGCAGCGACGGGTGGTACTGGATGGCACCATGCGTCGCGGCCTCGAGCACACGTTTACGCACGATGTCCGTGACGAACGCAAAGACCAGCAGTTCCGGCTTGAGCGCGAGGTATTGCTCGAACGGTCCGTCCTGCCGCAGCGCCGGCGTCTCGATCACGGGCAGCCCGGCTTCGCCCGCCGCCTCGAAGAGCGGGTCGGGACGTGATCCCGGCCGCGGCGTTGAGACGGCGACGACGTCCTCGCCGGCCTCACGCAGGGCGTTGAGGACGTCACGGCCGAAGGCCGCCTGTCCGAAGAGCACGATGCGCATGTAGCAGTCCTCACTGGTGCGGCGACGCGGCCCCATGGGGCGTCGGCGGGCGGCTGGCGCGGCCCAGTATAGGCGGGGGCGATCTGCGCGCTATACGGCGCGACGGGCGCCGAGACCCTGCCGTGTGCACGGGCGTTCGCGCCTAAAAATGCGGTCGCGGTATCCTTCCCGCCGTGCGCCGCGGGACCGTCCGCCGCGGGTTCGCACGCGGGCGACTACGATGCGCGCGGTTGCGGGAACTGCCACCGGGGCGAAGGGCAAGGGGGGATCGCATGGCAACCCAGACACGACGGACGGCGCCGCTTGCGGTGGTGCGGGATGCGCTGACGTCGCAGAACGAGCGCAACCTCGAGCACTTCCGCGAACTGTGCACGCCGGGCTTCACCGGGCACGTCGGGGGCGCGAATGAGGACCTGAGCGCGTTCATCATGCGCCTGGGCAACCTGCTGGCCGCCTTCCCAGACGCGCGTGTCGAGGTGGAAGACGGGTTCACCGAGGGCACGAAGGTCGTCGCGCGCTACCGCATGACCGGCACCCACTGCGCCCGCTTCCACGGAATTCCGCGCACGGGGGCGAAGGTGAGCATTCCCGGCGCGTTCATCGCGCGCGTCCAGAACGGCCGCATCGCCGAAGCGTGGAACTACCTCGACCTCGAAGACCTGCGCGCGCAGCTGGGCGTGCAGTCGATCTAGCGGCTCACGCCGGCGCGGCGGCGATCACGGTCTCCGCCGCCCGCCACATGTACCAGGACCCGACGGACCGATAGGGCGCCCACGGCGCGCCGATCTCGCGGGCACGTGCCGGCGACGGCGTCTCGTCCAGCCCGTATGCGCGGCGCATCCCGAGACGCACGCCCAGGTCGCCCACGGGAAGCACGTCCGGGCGGCCGAGCTGGAACATCAGGAACATGTGCGCCGTCCACTCGCCGACGCCCTTCACGGCTGTCAGGCGCTCGACGATCTCCTCGTCGGGCAGCTGGTCGAGATCATCGAAGGCGAGCGCGCCGTTCACGACGTGCGTCGCGAGGTCACGCAGATAGCCGATCTTCTGCCGCGAGACGCCGGCGCCTCGGAATGCTTCGTCGGTGGTCGCCAGCAGTTCCGTGGGCGTCGGTGGGCGCGCGTCCTCCGAGTACAGCGCGTGCAGCCGCCGTTCGATCGCGGCGGCTGCCGCACCGGCGAGCTGCTGGTAGAGGATCGCGCGCAGGACGGCGTGATACGGCTCGCCGCCCGGCCGCGGCTGATACGGCCCGTGCTCGTCGATCAGCGCAGCCACAACGGGGTCCACGGCGCGCAGACGTCGATACGCCGCAGCCGCCGAGAACCTCAATCGCTGCGCCATCGCTGACCCCCGTGACTGACCGCACGGCCCCTGCGGCCGCGGGAGAGTGGTGCGCCTGCGCGCCGCCGTCGACGAGCGGAGGCCTGCGATGGCAGTTCGCCCTCGTCAGCCTACCGGCTGCCATTGCTGCCGCGGCGTGCATCGGCCGGGTAGTCTCCACCGGCATGGGCGAGAGGGGACGAGCGATGCCCGAGACGCGTGGGCCCGATGGGGCGGCGATTCATTATGAAACCTGGGGGAGCGGTCACCCGCTGCTGCTGATCGCGCCGGGCGGCGTGAACAGCGAGATCGGCTTCTGGGAGCGCAGCGCGATCAACCCGATCGCCGAGTTTCAGTCCGAATTTCTGGTGATCGGCATGGACCAGCGCCACGCGGGCGCTTCGTGGAACGCGCCGCTCGGCTTCTCGTACGACCTCACCGCCGGCGACCAGCTCGCGGTGCTCGACGCTGTCGGTGTGGAGCGCGCCCATGTGTGGGGCGGCTGCATCGGCGTGATGTACGCGCTGAGGCTGGCGTCGATCGCGCCGGAGCGTGTGAGCGCGATCGTCGGGCAGGATCCGGTCGGCCTCGACGAGACGAACTCGATGGATGTGTTCATGCGCATGTTCGAGCCGACGATCGTGCTCGCGCGGACGGAAGGTCCGGGGGCGGTCGTCGCATCGGCCGTCGCGAACCCGGTGTTCATGGCGAACAACGCGGGCGGTCCGTACGCACGACGCATTGCCGCGGACGGCGTCTTCCGTGACGGCATCGCCGCCATGACGAGCGACGAGTACGTGGCCACGATCGAGCGCTTCGCGGAGGCGATCTGGCCGAACGACCCGCCGCTGCTGACCGTGACCACGGACTGGCTGAGCTCGTGCGAGACCCCGCTCTTGATCCTGCCGGGCAGCGACGCGTTCCACCCCACCGGTATCGCGCAGATGATCTGCCGCACGGCGCCCCACGCGCACTGTCTCGACGTCGACTGTCGCTCGGATGCGAAGAAGCCGGCAACGATCGATGCCATTCGCGCGTTTCTGCACGAGCACGTCGGGTAGGCGCACCCGGCGCAGCCAGACGCGCCCGCTCCGCCCGTCGGGACGAACGACGGTCCGGGACCTGCCGCGGCGCGGGAGACGGGGGGCCTCCCGGCGGCCGATGATGTCCGTGCAGGGCGGAGATCGGCAGGATGGACATGCTCGGCGAACGCCGGCGTTGGATTCGTGGTCTGACCGCGTTGTTGGCGCTCGGTGCCGCGGTCGTGGTGCTCGCACTGATCGGACAGGGCCGGCCGGCCGGCGAAGCCCGCTCGCTGTCTCCGGACGGAACAGCTGCGGCGGACGCGCACGCGGCCGTGACGGTCGCCGGCGCGGAAGCGCGGCTCGTGAGTCTGGCCGTGCGCCGTCGTTACGCGTTCCCGCTCAGTCCATCCCGCGTCGCCGGGTACTCGCCCGGCGGTCACGCCTATCCGGCAACCGACATCTTCGCGCCGATCGGGACGCGCTACGTCGCCGTGACGAGCGGTGTGATCGAGAGCGTGAACCGTATTGACCGCTGGGATCCGGCGATCGACGACGCGGCGAATCGCGGTGGGCGCTGGGTCTCGCTGATCGGGGACGATGGGGTCCGCTACTACGGCTCGCACTTCTCGGTGATCGCGCGGAACCTTGCGCCCGGCGATCGCGTCGGCGCGGGGCAAGTGCTCGCGTACGTCGGGGTCGCCGGCAACGCTCGGGGCACGCCGGCGCACGTCCACTTCGGCATCTCATGTCCCAGCGCGCCCGCCGACTGGGAACGTCGTCGTGGTGAGTTCGATCCGGTGCCGTACCTCAACGCCTGGCGAGCGGGCGTGTGGTCGAGTCCCGCGGACGAGTACGCGTGCCTGACCCCGGGCCGCTGAGCGCCGGCACGGCGACGGCCCGCCTTCCCCGTTGAGCGCGCCGGCCGAATCGCGCGCTACGCTGCGGCGCATGGACACTCGACAGCTCGGAGGCCTCTGGCCCGTCAGCGCGCTCACGCTCGGTGGGGGCGGCATCGGCCAGGTCTGGGGGACGACGACGCGTGAGGAGTCGATCGCGACCGCGCGGGCCGCGGTCGCGGGCGGCATCACGTTGCTCGACCTCGCGCCGTCGTACGGCGACGGCGAGGCCGAGCGCGTGATCGGCGAGGCCTTCGGCGGCCGGTTGCCGGACGGCGTGCGCGTGACGACGAAGCACGGCCTCGGTGCGCCGCCGGCCGCCGAGGTCTACGACCGCCTGCGGGCCAGCCTCGAGGGCTCGCTCGAGCGTATGCGCATCGAGCGCGTCGACCTGTTCTTCCTGCACAACATGATCGTGCCGGACCCGCCGGCCGGCGGCGATGTGCCCGCGCGCGCGACCCCGCGGTCACTCTTCGTTGAGGCCGTGCGCCCCGCGTTCGAGCGGCTCGTCGCGGAGGGGCGAGTCGGCGCGTGGGCGCTGACCGGCATCGGCGTGCCGTCGGCGCTGCTCGAGACGGTGGCGGAAGATCCGCCGCCCGCGGCGATGCAGTGCATCACCAACCTGCTCGACTCGCCGGGCGGCCTCGCGCGCTACGACGAGTCGCCGCGCCCCCGCGCGATGATCGCTGCCGCGCAGGCGCGCGGCGTGGGCGTGATGGGTATCCGCGCCGTGCAGGCGGGCGCGCTCACCGACGCGCTCGACCGCCCGCTGGCGGACGATCATCCCGAGATGGTCGACTTCCGTCGCGCTGCGCCTCTGCGCGCGATCGCGGCCGAGCTCGGCGTGAGTACCGCCCGGCTGGCGCACCGCTACGCGCTCTCGATGGCGGGTGTGGACACCGTCGTGCTCGGCGTGAAGAACCGCGCCGAGCTGCAGGACTGCGTCGCCGCCGAGGCAGACGGCCTGCTCGACGCCGAGCTTTCGGCGCGCATCGACCGAGCGGTATCGGGCGGCGAGTGATCTCCCGCGTCTGACTTCCCGCGCGTGCTCAGATGAGCGGCCTCGGCGGGTGACCCTCGGTCGCGGGCTCTCTTAATCCGTTCGTCTAATCCGTTCGTCCTGAGCCTGTCGAAGGGCCGTCGCGCGCGGTAGGTCGCTCCGCGACTCAGCGATCCCGGTTCGCGCCCGTCGTTCGACAAGGACGAGCGGGAGGCGGGCGCGCGTTCGGCGCGGCGGTCGCGGGTCGCTCGCGCACCGTGGGTTGCCGCACGACGGTCCTTCGACAGGCTCAGCAAGGACGAACGGAAGGCGGACGTGCGTTCGGCGCGGCGGTCGCGCGTCGCTCGCGCAACGTGGGTTGTCGCGCGACGGTCCTTCGACGAGCTCAGGACAAACGGGAGGCGGACGTGCGTCCGGCGTGGCGGTCCGGCGCTTCGGCGCTTCGGCCACGGTGGACCGACGCTTCAACCGCCGCAGTCGGCCGTCCGGTCTACTCCTCCGTTCGTCCTGAGCCTGTCGAAGGACTGTCGCGCGCGGTAGGTCGCTCCGCTACGCAGCGATCCCGGTTCGCGCACGTCCTTCGACAGGCTCAGGACGAACGGAGAGGTACCCGCGCAGGACGAACAGGGAGGGACCGGGTCAGGGCGAACGAAGAGCGAGAGAACGGAAGAGCGAGCGCGCGCGGCTGTTCCTCGGCGCGGCCTTGCCGCGCCCGTGCCCGCTAGCGGCGGTCGGTGCGAACGAGCGGGGAGATCAGTAGCGGCGCGCCGCTGCCGAGCATCGCCAGCGCATCGAGCGCGTACGCGACGGCGCCCGCGCCGTTGGGCACCGCCTCGACCAGTGGCGGGAGCCACTGCCTGCCGCCGCCCGCGATCACCAGTGGAGGGGCGTCGCCGCGGATTCCCGCGAGCCGTCGCGCGTATGCGAGCGCCGCCGGCAGCCCGCCAAGCTCGTCGACGAGCCCGTGTTCCAGCGCCTGGCGACCCGTCCACACGCGACCGCCGCCCACGGCGTCGACCTCGGCCGTGGTCATCCCGCGTCCGCTGGCGACGCGGTCGAGGAAGAGGTCGTACGTGCGGCCGATGTGCGCCCAGACCAGAGCCCGCTCTTCTGGCGTGTACGCGCGCTCCGGCGACGCCAGCAGCGCGTGCCGCCCGCGGTGCAGCGTCTCGCGTCGAAGCGCGAATCGATCGAGCAGGCCGCGTGTGACGATCTTGGCTGAGACCACGCCGATCGATCCCGTGATCGTGCTGGGCTGCGCGAACACGCGCCGGCCCGGCACCGCCACGTAGTACCCGCCGGACGCCGCGACGGCACCCATCGCCACGACGACGGGCTTGTGCTCGTTGAGCGCGATCAGCGCGCCGAGCATCGCCTCGGAGGCGAAGGGCGAGCCGCCGGGCGAATCGACATAAACGACCACGGCGCCGACGCGAGCGTCGCGCTGTGCGCGTCGGATCGCCTGGACCACGGTCAGGTCGCCACTCCGTGCCTCGCCCACGAGTGGCAACGGGATCGGGAGCGGTACTGGGGTGCGCCGGCTCTCGCCGTCGAAGATCAGGCCTTCGATCGGGATCAGCGCCACGTGGCGGCCGGCCGGGAAGGCCGGCCGGCGCGGACGGAGCGTGCCGCGCGCAGCGTCGAAGGCGTCGAGCCGTGCGCGCCGCTGGGGGTGGCCGGCGCGCGCGGCGAGCCAGGCCGGCAGCCGCTCGGGCGCAACGATCGCGTCCACGAGCCTCAGCTCCAGCGCGCGTTCGTCCGTACAGGGCGTCTGGTCGATCAGGTCGTGCGCGGCCGGCTCGCGGATACCACGCGCTTCCGCGAGCGAGCGTGCGAACTCCTGGGTCGCCGCGTCGAGCATCCAGTTCGACATCGCGCGGGCCTCGGCTGAGAGCCGGGTGTGGGTGAGCGCATCCATCGCCGTTTTGAACGGGCTGATCGCGAGCACATCGGCTTCCACACCGATGCGCGCGAGCGCGTCCGCGAGGAAGAGATGCGTGTGGCTCGTCGCCAGCGCCTCGACGTAGCCACCGGGCCGGATCAGCACGGCGTCCGCCGCCGTCGCGACGTGGTAGCTCGAGCGCGAGTAGTGGAACGAGGACACGACGACGCGTGTTCCTGCGCCGCGCAGCTCGAGCATGGCATCGCGCAGCGTCTCGACCTGCGCGGCCCGCAGGTGGAGCGTCGGACGCAGCTCGAGCACGACGCCGCGCACGCGCGGGTCCCGGGCGATCGCGAGGAAGTGCTCGCGCAGGTCGAGCAGGTTTGGCGACGGGCGCCGCAGCAGGCGCACGAACAGGTTTGGCGCCGGCCACGGGTAGTCCGTGTACTCGCCGTCGAGCACGAACACGACGTAGTCGGGTGGGCGCCGGCCGGGCAGCCCGTGGCCCACAATCCAGCGCGTGAGAGCGAGCGTGTAACTGACGGCGCGGAGCACGCTAACGCGCTCCCGCAGGGGGCGCGTCCGGGGGTGTCGCGGTTGTCCCGACGTCCTCGTGCGCGGCGAGCGCGGGCACGCCGGCGAGCCAGCGGTCCGTCTCGCGCTGTGAGCGGACGCGCACGAAGCGGATGTGCGCGAACCGCGGATCCCGGAGCAGCTCGGGCCAGCGCGCGCGGTGCTTGCCGTGCGTCCGCACGGCCCACACCAGCAACGAGTCGTTCCACGAGGTGAGGTGCTTCAAGAACGATTCCGTGTTCGTGCCCCAGAGTAGTTCGCGGCTGCGCCAGCGACGCCACGAGCGCGTCAGCACGCGCCACAGCACGATCGGGAGCGGGTAGTCGAGGAAGACCACGGTGTCGGCGCGTGGCCAGGTGAGGTCCTGCGTCGTCGACTGGTAGTTCCCGGCGATCACCCAACCGTCCCCCGTCGTCGCCGCGCGGACACGTCCGCGAAAGATCTCGTTGTCCGCTTCGACCCAGTGCGGTTCCCAGTGCAGCGCGTCGAGCTCGACGAACGCCACGCCCAGCCGGCTCGCGAGCGACGCGGCGAGCGTGCTCTTCCCGCTGCCCGTGTTGCCGATCACGATCACACGGCGGCCGATCGCTGACATTTCGAGCGCTCCGTGCATGTGCGAACGAAAGGACCGCCCGGTGGGGCGGTCCCAGTCTCGCGCGCCGCGACGGCTGATGCCAGTTCGCGCCGGGCGTCAGCCACTCGCCGCCGGATTCACCGTGAACGTGCCGGGGCCAATCTCGCCGAGCAGCTTGAGCTCGCTCGCCGACCACTGCACGTCGCCTTCCTGCTCGAGGTCATCGCGTGCTGAGAGGTCCAGGCCGACCAGCGTCAGCGAGCTGCCACCGCACTGCGGCGGAAATGACTCTGCCAGGGCTTCGCACAGCCGGACGTCGTCTCCGTGAGCCACTACGTACCCACGGACGAGCACTGGACCCTGCGCTGATCTTGCCAGCGCTTCCGGAACCGAGAGGCCCGGCCCCATCGCGGAGCTGCCCCCGCTCGTTGCTCCACCGGTGCTGGCGCCCGGTGTGGCCGGCGAGGGTGCGCTATCGCCACAGCCGGCGATCGCGAAGACGATCAACAGGACCGCCACAGAAATGCTTCGCATCAGGTTGCTCCTGTCCCGAGGTGCTTCATCAGGAGTGAGACGATGCGTTGCGACATTCGGTTCCCCTGCCGCCCCGTTTCCACGCCGGCATGAGCCTGGCGCGCGGCATGAAAAGACCGCCCGCAGGCGGTCTTCTCGATTCTGCGCTGACCGGCGGAGCGGTCGGCTACATGTACTGTCCGCCGTTGAGGCTCATCTGGGCGCCGGTGTAGAAGCCGCCTTCTGTGCACAGGAAGCGGACGGTCGCCGCCACGTCCTCGGCGGTGCCGAAGCGGCCCAGCGGAATCTGCGAGATCAGGTTCGCCTTCACCTCGTCCGACAGCGCCATCACCATGTCGGTCTCGACGAAGCCGGGGCAGACCGCGTTCACGGTGACGTTGAAGCGCGCGAGCTCCTTCGCGGCCGACTTCGTGAAGGCGATCATGCCCGCCTTCGCGGCGGCGTAGTTCGACTGCCCGAGGTTGCCCATCTGGCCAATGATCGAAGACATGTTGATGATGCGGCCGTAGTTGCGGTCGCGCATGCCGCCGACCACGGCGTGCGTGCAATAGAACATCGAAGAGAGGTCGGTCTCGATCACCGAGTCCCACTCTTCGACCGACATGCGCTGCACCGTGCGGTCACGGTTGATGCCGGCGTTGTTGACGAGGATGTCGACCTTGCCGAACTCTTTCTCGGAGGCCTCGATCAGCGCCTTCGCCTGATCGGCCTTCGAGACGTCGGCCTGCACCACGAGCGCCTTCACGCCGTGCGCCTCGATCTCCTTCGCAGCGGAGTCCGCGGCGTCCTTGTTCGACGTGTAGTTCACGACCACGTTTGCGCCGTGCTTCGCCAGCTCGATCGCGCATGCGCGGCCGATCCCGCGGCTCGCGCCGGTGACCACGGCCACCTGGCCGTCGAGTGCCCCTGCCATCAACTTCCCCCCTCGGTCATACGGCGCCGGCCGACCCGGCGTGGTCTCAGTGTGCTCGGCAGTTACTAACGGATCGCCGCCTGTGCGGCAATCTGTGACGCCCGGCGCGGCCCGAGCGAGAGTGCGCGCGACCGCATCTGCTATCACTGCGCGGCGACGCTGGCGCGACCGAGGCGTGCCGCCCCGGCTGCCGCAACGGGATGAGGAGGGCGTCGATGGCCGACCCGATGATCGCCATTGGGGCGCTGCGCGTGCACGCGGTGGTGGAGTCGATGCTGTGGAGTTCGCCCACGGTGTACCTACCAGAACAGGACGCCCGAGTGCTGGCCGAGCGAGTGGCGGCGTGGACGTCCGTCAGCTTTGACGCCGACGGCCGCATCTGCTCGCCGGTCCGCAGCTACGCGATCGAAACGCCCGAGGGGATCGTGCTCGTTGATACGGGCCTCGGGCCGGGGAGCGCGCTCGCCGCGTCGTCCCGTTGGCGGGTGGAGCTGTTCCCGTACCTCGAAGGGCTGCGGGCCGCAGGTATCGCCCCCGAGGATGTGCGCGCGGTGCTCGTCACCCACCTCCACCCGGACCATTGCGGATGGCACACGCGCGTCGTAGACGATCGGCGTGTGCCCACGTTCCCGAACGCCCGCTACGTGGTCGCGCGCCCGGAATGGGAGGGCTGGCCGGACGCTCGGCCGGCGTGGGTCGACGAACGGCTGCTGCCGCTCTTCGACGCCGGCCTCGTCGACCTCGTCCCCGCCGACGCGACCGTCTCGCCGTACGTTCGGCTCGAGCCGTCGCACGGCCACACGCCGGGGCATGTGTGCGTGCGCATCGTCTCCGACGGCGAAGCAGCCGTGTTCAGCGGCGATGTGCTGCACCACAAGTTGCAACTCGCAGTTCCGGACGAGCCGGACGGCACGGACCGGGACCCGGTGCGGGGCGTCGCGGCGCGACGTGCGTTCTACGAGCGGTGCGCGCGGGAGGGCGTAGTCGTCTTCGGCGCCCACTTCGAGGAGCCGGCGGTCGGTCGCTTCGCGCGTGACGGCGATGGCTTTCGCTTCGACCCGCTACCGGCGTGATCGGCGGCCTCCGCGCCTGGCTACCTCAGACGGCGGTCGGCGGGACGTATTCGCCCCACTCCTCACGGAGCACGCCGCACATCTCGCCGAGCGTCGCGTACGTGCGCACGGCCTCCATGATCGGCTCCATGAGGTTGGTGTCGTCGCGGGCGGCCGCGCGCAGCCGCGTGAGCGCGGCTTCGACGACGGCCCCATCGCGCCCGGCGCGCAGCTTCGCGAGCCGCTGCAGCTGGGCGTTCGCGACCTCGAGGTTCGGCCGGAAGATCGGATGCACGTCTTCGTTCTCGTCGACGTATTCGTTCACGCCCACGATCACGCGTTCGCCCGACTCGACCTCACGCTGGTGGCGCACGGACGCTTCCTGGATCTCGGACTGCATGTAGCCGGACTCGATGGCGGCGACGGCGCCGCCGATGTCCTCCACCCGGTCCATGATCTTCTGCGCCTCGGTCTCGAGTTGGTTCGTCATCGACTCGACGTAATACGACCCGGCGATCGGATCGACGGTGTCGGCCGCGCCGGATTCGTGTGCGATGATCTGCTGCGTGCGCAACGCGATCTGCTGCGCCTGCTCCGTCGGGAGCGCGAGGGCCTCGTCGTAGCAGGAGAGCGCAAGCGACTGCACACCGCCGACCACGGCGGCGAGCGCCTGGATCGCGGCGCGCGCGATGTTGTTCAGTGGCTGCTGCGCCGTGAGCGTGGAGCCGCCGGTCTGGGTGTGCGTGCGCAGCATCCACGAGGACGGCTGCTTCGCCCCGAAGCGCTCGCGCATGAGCCGCGCCCACATCCGGCGCAGCGCCCGGTACTTCGCCACTTCCTCGAAGAAATGGTTGTGCGTGTTGAAGATCCACGAGATGCGCGGGGCCACGTCGTCGATGTCTGCACCCTGGCGGCGGCATTCCTCGACGTATGCGATCGCGTTCGCGAAGGCGAAGGCGATCTCCTGCGCTGCCGTCGAGCCGGCCTCGCGGATGTGGTAGCCCGAGACCGAGATCGAGTTGAACTTCGGCGTCTCGCGCGCGCAGTAGCTGATCAGGTTCGCCGCGAGGCGCACCGACTGCGCCGGCGGGAAGATATACGTCCCGCGGGCGACGTACTCCTTGAGCACGTCGTTCTGGGCGGTGCCCATGATCACGCTCGGCGCGTGGCCCTGCTTCTCAGCCGTCACGATGTACATCGCCACGAGCATCGCCGCCGGTGCGTTGATCGTCATGGACGTCGAGATCTCGTCGAGCGGGATGCCCGCGAACAGCGTCTCCATGTCCGCCAGCGAGTCGATCGCGACGCCGACCTGGCCCACCTCGCCCACGGACATCGGGTCGTCCGAGTCGTAGCCGGTCTGGGTGGGCAGATCGAAGGCGGTGGAGAGGCCGGTCTGGCCGTTGCGGATCAGGTGCTGGAAACGGTCGTTCGTCTCCTGGGCCGTGCCGAAGCCGGCGTACTGGCGCATCGTCCACAGCCGGCCGCGGTACATCGTGGGCTGTACGCCGCGCGTGAACGGGTAGGCGCCCGGGAAGCCGATGTCCTGCAGGTAATCGCTGTCCGCGACGTCGAGCGGCGTGTAGACGCGCTCGCTGGGCGTAGACGAGGCTTCGAAGCGCGGGCGACGCTCGGGGAAGCGGGAGAGCACCTTCTGGAGCGTGCGCTCCTCCCACTCGGCCTTCGCAGCGGCGAGTGCGCCGTGCGTGCCCACCTCGGTCGTGCCGCTCGGGGCGCTGCGCGCCGCGCCGTCCTGTGTGTTCGTCATCAAGTCCCTCTCCGGGCGCGACCAGCCTCGGGCATCGAGGCGACGCCGGAATGCGCGGACGGGGGCGGAAGGAGGGCGACGCCTGTGCGGCGGCTGCCTAGTGCGGCGCCTCGACCATCACGAGCGCGTCGCCGCGAATGACCTCCGTGCCGTCCTGATTTGTGACGATTGTATCGAGCGACACCCGGCTGCGCTCCACGTCGACCTTCGTGACCGTGGCCGTGGCCGTGATCGTGTCTCCGGCAACGACCGGCGCACGGAACTGCATGTTCTGGGCCATGTAGATCACGACGGAGTTCGGGGCGAGCTTCGTCCCGATCGCGGCGGAAATCACGCCTGCGCCGAGCATCCCGTGCGCAATCGGCTGCTTGAAGCGCGTGCGCGCGGCGTACGCAGCGTCTGTGTGCAGTGGGTTGTGGTCGAGCGTGACCTCGGCGAACTGCTCGACGTCGCGCTGCGTGACTGTCTTCGCGATGCTCGCACTGGAGCCCACCTTCAGTCCCTGGACCTCTTCGTCAGACATACCGCAGCCTCTCTCGATCTCGACCCGACGTGTGGGACGCGGCGCATCGTATGAGGTGTTCCCGGCCTCCGGGCAAGCGGCGGCTGAGAAGCCGCCGACACGAGCGTGGCCGTGCGGTACGCATCCCCCGGCGAGGTGCCTGTTCCCGTACGGGCAGTAGGTGTGTCGGCGGCTTCTCAGCCGCCGCTTGCCCGGAGGCCGGGCAGCTCGGAATCCTCCCCCCCAACGCGCGCGAAGCATGTAAACGCACTTAATCGCTATAAAATGCATATATCGTTGACATTGCCCGAGAGCGCGAATAGCCTCGATGCGAGGGCTCACACCGGGGCGGATGACTGCCCGAGACGGGGAAACCCATGGAACGCACGCGCGACGAACTCATGCACCTGCTGCAGGCACGCGGAGAGTGCTCCGTGGCCGAGCTCGCGGTGAGTGTCGGCGTGTCCGAGGGCTCCATCCGTAGGCACATGGACCTCATGGAGGCAGACGGGCTCCTGTCCGTGCGCCTTGAGCGCCAGCCGCGTGGCCGGCCGGCGGCGCGCTACTCGCTGAGTGAAGCGGGCGAGGAGCGCGGCTCCGCCGCGCACTACTCGCGCCTGCTCGATCGCATCTCGCCCGCGCTCGCGAGCCTCGGTGAGGCGGACGTGGCCGGGCTGGACGGTCGCGGCGTGCTCGATCGACTCTTCACGGAGCTGGGCGAGGCGCGCGCCCGTGATCACGCCGCGTCCGTGCGTGCCGAGCGGCTCGACGAGCGCGTGCGCCAGGTCACGGCTGCGCTGCGCGACGAGGGCATTCTCAGCGACGTCAGCGACGAAGGCGACGCCTTCCGGCTGAGCAACATGGCGTGCCCGTACCGCTCGTGCGCTGAGGATCATCACGCCCCGTGCGACGCAGACCGGCGCACGATCGAGATGCTGATCGGACTGCCCGTCGTGCAATTGAGCACGGTCGCGGGCGGGGGCGACAGCTGCGAGTACCTGGTCGTGAAGGCCGACGAACACATGGAACACACGGACGTAGCGGCACCCGCGTCGCAGGTCTGTTGAGACAGTTTACCGAACAGGGCGCAGAAGGAGACAGCAGCCAGCGATGAGTGAGCCGATCCTCGAACTCCGCGATCTCAAGGTCAGCATTACCGACCAGCGCGACACCCAGATCATCAAGGGCGTCGATCTGAAGATCGGCCGTGGCGAAGTGCACGCGCTGATGGGGCCGAACGGCTCCGGCAAGAGCACGCTGGCAACGACGATCGCCGGCAGCCCGTCGTACACGGTCGACAGCGGTCAGGTGATCTTCAAGGGCGAAGACATCACCGCCCTCAAGGCAGACGCGCGCGCGCGCATGGGCCTGTTCCTCTCGTTCCAGTACCCGACCGTGATCCCCGGCGTGACGATGGTGAACCTGCTGCGCGCGGCGATGAAGGCGCGCACCGGCACCGATCTGCCGCCGCGCGAGTTCCTCGTGCAGCTCCGCGCGACGCTCGAGACGCTGAAGATGGACGAGTCGTTCGCCCGCCGCTATGTGAACGACGGGTTCTCCGGCGGCGAGAAGAAGCGGGCCGAGATCCTGCAGCTGGGCATGCTCAAGCCGGATCTGGCGATCCTCGACGAGACCGACTCCGGGCTCGACGTGGACGCGCTGCGGACCGTCGCCGAGGGCGTGAACGCACTGCGCACCCCCGAGATCGGCGTACTGATCATCACCCACTACCAGCGCATCCTGAACTACATCACGCCGGACTTCGTGCACGTGCTCGTCGCCGGCCGAATCGTCCGTTCCGGCGGTCCCGAGCTGGCGCTCCAGATTGAAGAGAACGGTTACGACCCGATCCTCCAGGAACTCGGGATAGCTGAGGAAGCGGTGACCGCATGACGACAACCGAACAGAACAAGCAGATCGTCGGCGAGTACAAGTGGGGCTTCCACGACGACGAGGCGCCGCTCTTCATGGCCGAGAAGGGCCTGAACGAGGGCGTGATCCGCGGCATGTCCAAGATGAAGGACGAGCCGGCATGGATGCTCGAGTTCCGACTCGACGCCTACAAGCGCTTTCTCGAGCTGCCGAACCCGTCGTGGGCGGGCAGCCCGGAGGTGCTCGCAGCGCTCGACTTCGACGACATCCACTACTACGTACGCGCGACCGATCGTGACGCCACGAACTGGGAGGACGTGCCCGCGTACATCAAGGACACGTTCGACAAGCTCGGCATCCCCGCGGCGGAGCAGCAGTTCCTCGCTGGCGCGGGCGCCCAGTACGACTCTGAGGTCGTCTACCACAACATCCGCGAGGACCTCGCCGAGCAGGGCGTGCTCTTCCTCGGGATGGACCAGGCGCTCGCCGAGCACCCTGAGATGGTCGAGGAGTATTTCGGCACGATCATCCCGCCCGGCGACAACAAGTACGCCGCGCTCAACTCGGCCGTGTGGTCGGGCGGCTCGTTCATCTACATCCCGAAGGGCGTGAAGGTCGACATCCCGCTGCAGGCCTACTTCCGCATCAACACGGAGAACATGGGCCAGTTCGAGCGGACGCTGATCATCGCGGACGAGGGCAGCCAGGTGCATTACGTCGAGGGCTGCACGGCCCCGACCTACACGACCGCGTCGCTGCACTCGGCGGTGGTCGAGATCATCGTGAAAAAGGGCGCGCGCGTCCGCTACACGACGATCCAGAACTGGTCGAACAACGTCTACAACCTCGTCACGAAGCGCGCCTACGCGTACGAAGACGCGATCATGGAGTGGGTCGATGGCAACCTCGGCTCCATGCTCACGATGAAGTACCCGTCGGTCTTCCTGATGGGCGAGCGCGCGCACGGCGAGGTCCTCTCGCTCGCGTTCGCCGGCAACGGACAGCACCAGGACGCGGGCGGCAAGATCGTGCACGTCGCGCCGAACACGTCCTCCGCGATCGTGTCGAAGTCGGTCTCGCGCGGCAGCGGTCGCACCTCGTATCGCGGCCTGCTCAAGGTCTACGAAGGCGCGAAGAACTCGACCTCGACGGTGCGCTGCGACGCGCTGCTGCTCGACCCGCTCTCGCGCTCGGACACGTACCCCACGATGGAGATCGACGAAGAGCAGGTGAACATCGGGCACGAGGCCTCGGTCTCGAAGCTCGGTGAGGACCAGCTCTTCTACCTGATGGCGCGCGGCATCGATGAAGAGAGCGCCGCCAAGATGGTGGTGAACGGCTTCGTGGAGCCGATCGTGAAAGAGCTCCCGATGGAGTACGCGATCGAGCTCAACCGCCTGATCGAGCTCCAGATGGAAGGGTCGGTGGGCTAGGCATGGCTGAAACCACCATCACGACGACGGCAGGCACGCACGCCGCGCAGTACGGCGAGGACGCCGTGGTCGCCGCGGCGACCACGCGCGGTGAGCCGGACTGGCTACGCGATCAGCGTGCCGAAGCCGCGCGCGCGTTCGGCGCGCTGCCGATGCCCACGCCGCAGTTACGACCGTGGAAGTACACGGACGTGACCGCGCTCGCGATCGACGGCTACGCGCCCGTGACGGACGCCGGCTGGATGCGCGTGCAGGGCGGTACCCCTGCACGCGGCTTCGCCGGCACGATCGCAGACGCCATCGCCGACGCCGACCACGGCGAGCGAGTGCGCACGCACCTGGGCAGCATGGTGCGCGCGACCGAAGGCAAGTTCATCGCGGCGAACGCCGCGCTCTGGAGGACCGGCGCGTTCGTGTACGTCCCGCGCGGGCAGGCCTTCGCCACGCCCGTCACCGTCACGCTCGAGGCGCCGGCCGAAGCCGGCCGCGCGCTCTTCCCGCGCGTCCTGATCGTGGCCGAGCCGGCGTCGGAAGTTACCGTCGTGCTCCGCAACCACTCGGGTGACGCGGACCTGCTGGTATCCGCCGTGGTCGAGATCATCGCCGGCGACGACACCAACGTGCGGCTCGTGCTCGACGGCCGCTGGGGCGACGCGACCCGCGAGTTCACCACCGTGCGCTCGCGCCTCGGGCGCGCCGCGCACGTGCAGACCGCCTCGCTCGCGATCGGCGGCGCGCTGGTGAAGCAGACCGTCGAAGGTCTGCTCGAGGGCGAGGGCTCGACCTCTTCGATCCGCGGCGCCGCGCTCGGCGGCCGCGAGCAGCACTTCGACTTCGTCACGCTCCAGGACCACATCGGACCGAAGACCGAATCCGACGTGGAAATCAAGGCGGCGCTCGCCGGCGCTTCGAAGTCCATCTACTACGGCATCACCCGCGTGGAGGAGACGGCCGCCGGTGCCGCCGCCAACCAGGTGAACCGCAACCTGCTGCTCTCCGGACACGCGAAGGCGGACTCCGACCCCGTACTGGAGATCCTGACGTCGGACGTGATCCGCTGCGGCCACGGCGCCACCGTCGGGCCCGTCGACGAGGAGGCGTTGTTCTACCTCCAGAGCCGTGGACTCGACCGCCGGGAGGCCTTGCAGTTGCTCGTCGCGGGCTTCTTCCGCTCCGTGCTCAAGGACGTGAATGTGCCTGGCCTCGAGGATGAGCTGGAAGCGGCCGTGATGGCCAAGCTCGCGACGGCCGAGCTCTAGCGCGTTCGTCGCCTCGCCCGCGAGCGATCGGCTGACGATCGGTTGAAGGGACCGCTGTGAGCAAGCGCCGCGTCTGCGCCGCCGCCGAGATTCCGGAGGGCGAGGTTCGCGTCGTCCAGTGCGGCGATCGCTCACTCGCCGTGAGCCACGTGGACGGCGCGTACTACGCGATCGACAACGTGTGCACGCACGACAACGGTCCACTCGGCGAAGGCCGGCTGCAGCGTGGGCGTGTGATCTGCCCGCGGCACGGCGCCGCCTTCGACGCGAAGACCGGACGCGTGCTCAGCCTCCCGGCTGTGCGCGACGTGCGTGCCTTCGAAACCAGCCGTGACGGTGACGACGTGCTCGTCGAATGCGACGACGCGGACGGCACGTCCGGCGCGGCGCACGGGTGATCGGACGAGAGACACCATGACGGCACAAAACGGCCACCGCCCATTCGACGTCGGAGCCATCCGTCGCGACTTCCCGATCCTGAAGCGCGAGGTGGCGTCTGGCGCGCGGCTCGTCTACCTCGACAACGCCGCCACGTCACAGAAGCCCGTGCAGGTGATCGCGGAGATCACCCGCTACTACCGCGATCACAACGCGAACATCCACCGCGGCGTGCACACGCTCTCCATGGAGGCGAGCGAGCTGTACGACGGCGTGCGCGAGAAGGTGCGCGCCTTCATCAACGCACCGCGCGAGAGCGAAGTCGTCTTCACGCGCAACACCACGGAATCGATCAACCTCGTGGCGTACGGGTGGGGACGGAAGTTCCTCGCGGCCGGTGACGAGGTCGTGATCTCGGAGATCGAGCACCACTCGAACATCGTGCCCTGGCAGGTGCTGCGCGACGAGCGCGGGATCGTGCTGAAGTACATCCCGATGCTGCCGGACGGCACGCTTGACCTCGAGTACGCCCGCCAGGTGATCGGTCCGCGCACGAAGCTGCTCGCGATCACGGCGATGTCGAACGCGCTCGGCACGATCGTGCCGCTGCACGAGCTGATCCCACTGGCGAAGGCGCACGGCGCGGTCGTGCTTGTCGACGGTGCGCAGTCCGTGCCGCACATGGCGGTGGACGTGCAGGCGCTCGGTGCGGACTTCCTCGCGTTCTCATCGCACAAGATGCTCGGCCCGACCGGTGTCGGCGTGCTCTGGGGACGGCAGGAGCTGCTCGCAGCGATGGATCCGTTCATGAGCGGCGGGGACATGATCCTCACCGTCACGATGGAGTCCGCGACCTGGAACGAAGTGCCGTACAAGTTCGAGGCAGGCACGCCGAACATCGCCGGCGTGATCGCGTTCGGCGCGGCGATCGACTATCTCCAGTCGCTCGGCATGGAGCGCGTCCGGGCGCATGAGCTCGAGCTCGTCGACTACGGGCTGCGCCGGCTCGGTGACGTTCCGGGGGTCACGATCTATGGGCCGCCGGATGCCGCGGATCGCGGTGGCGTGATCTCGTTCTCGGTCGAGGACGTGCACCCGCACGACGTGGGGCAGGTGCTGGACTCGCACGGTGTGGCCGTGCGCGCCGGGCACCACTGCGCGCAGCCGGTGATGGCCGCGCTCAATGTGCCGGCCACCGTGCGCGCCTCCTTCTACATCTACAACACCCCCGCTGAGATCGATGTGCTCGCCGGCGCGATCGAAGAGGCGAACCGCTATTTCGGAGTTCTCAGTGCCTGAGCGAGACGGACTGCTGGGCGATCTCTACAAGGAGATCCTGCTCGACCACTACCGCAACCCGCGGAACAAGGGCACGCTGGAGACGTTCACGTGCGCGGCGGACGGTTCGAACCCGCTGTGCGGAGACCAGATTCGCCTCGAGGTCGAAGTCGACGACGAGACGATCGACGCGCTGCGCTTCAGCGGCGTGGGCTGCTCGATCTCGCAGGCGTCCGCTTCGATGATGACCGAATACGTTGTCGGCAAGACTGTGCCGGAGGCCGAGCGCGCGATCGACGACTTCCAGCGCTTGATGATCGAGGGCGAGGCGCCCGTAGACGACTTCGGCGACATCGAGGCGCTGGCCGGCGTCGCGAAGTTCCCGGCGCGCGTGAAATGCGCCTCGCTCGCGTGGAAGACGTTGCGGCAGGCGATTGAACACCCGGAAGCCGCGGAGCCGGTGACCACAGATGACAGGAGTGCGAATCATGGCTGAGGCGACGACGCGACCGACGCTCGACGAGATCAACGAGGTGCTGCGCACGGTCGAGGACCCCGAACTGCGGATGCCGATCATGGATCTCGGCCTCGTCTACGGGGTGGAGATCGACGATCAGGGCATGGTCACCGTGGACATGACGTTGACCTCACCGGCCTGTCCAGTGGGCCCGATGCTGCAGGGCATGATCTACCACAAGGTCTCGCAGCTCGAGGGCGTCGAAGACGTCGAGGTCAACTTGATCTGGAACCCGCCGTGGGATCCGAAAACGATGGCATCCGAAGACGTGAAGATGGCGCTCGGCATCTGGTAGCCAGATTCCAACCACCTGGATTGCACCGATGCGGCCGCCCACGAGGCGGCCGCCCCGTGTCCGCCGGCGGCTAACGCCGGTAGCCGGCGAGCCCCTCGAGCGGACCCGACGGCAGGCCGCGATAGCGGAGCTCGGTGGCCGACGAACAATCAGTCGCCGAGTCCGTGAAGCACGGCCCGAGCTGGACCTGCTCGATTGGCACGATCACAGAGCCCTGGTAGATGCGCGCGTCGAAACGGTCCAGCCCGCGATTGGGCGTCCCCACGAGCGGCAGTCCCTCCAGGTCGTAGAGCACGCCGCTACAGCGGTCGATGAACACGCTCTGTGCGACGCCGTTGGCGGTGACGATCTCCCACTGCACCTGGCAGCCGCTCGAGGGGTCGCGCGAGAGGAAGGCCCGTGCGCCGTCACCCCCGGGCAGGAAGATCACCCAGGCGCCGAAGGTCAGACCTGACGGGTCGGCGCCCCACGGCGAGACCGCGAGCAGTCGCGGCTTCCCGAGTTCGAGCTCGTCGAGCGGTACCGTGAGTTCGCGATCGGGCACGCTGCCCGCGAGCGTGGCGACACAGGCGCCCACGACCACGACGGCGGCCAGCACAACGGCGCCCGCCGCGAGCAGGCGCGGCCAGACGTTGCGCGGTCGAGTCGGGTCGGGCGTGTCATCGAGTGCTTGCACGAGCGAATCGTAGGCGTGCACGCCGGTCAGGCGCACCCGGCCTGCGCTTCCGCGTTCGCTCACGCTGGCATCCGAGCGTGGCGCGCCCGTAGGATCGACGCCCGCCCCGGCCCGCAACGGAACGACAAGAGATGGCGCACCGCCCGGTGTCCCGGAGATACAGCCGCCGTGCGCTCTTGCGTTTCGGCGCCACCGCCGCCGTCGGCGTCGCGGTTGCCGCTGCCTGTGGCTCGGATTCGTCCGCAACGGACAGCGGCAACCGCGATGACCTCGCGCGCACGCTGCGCATCCGTGGCCGGCCGGGCGCCCCGGCGGGCGCCCCGGCAGGCATCCTCCGGATGGGCGCACTGGCCGCGAGCGAGTCCGCGGAGAGCGGGTTCACGAACGAGACGCAGCTGCTCGCGTACTCGCGGCTGGTCGCGACTGACCCGCGTGACGGCTCCGTGCAGGGCGATCTCGCGACCGCCATCGAGGTGATCGACCCGCTCACGGTGCGCTTCTCGCTTGCGCGTGACGCGCGCTTTCACGCCGGCGAGTCCGGGCTCGCCCAGTCGGTTACCGGACAGGCGATCCGGCAGGACTTCGCACGCCGTGCGAGCGAGGACGCCTACCTCTTCACGCGGGTGGTCGATCGGATCGAGGCGGAGGGCGACTCGCTGACGCTCCACCTTCGCGGGCCGTTCGGCTTGCTGTTCGAGTTGCTCGGCGCTCCGGAGGCATCGGTGCGTTCCGTGGATGTCTACCGGGACTTCGCGGCGCCGCTGGGCAGCGGCGCCTTCATTCCCTCGCAACGAGACGGCGACCAACTCCTGCTCGCGCGGCACCCGCTGTACCACCAGCCGAACTATCCGCGGCTCGAGGGCGTGACCGTGACGCGCTTTGCCAGCGAACGGGATTGGGCCGCCAGCTTCGCGGCGGACGAGCTCGACGTGTGGACCCGTACCGGCTCGCCCGTACCTGATGCGCCTACGCGAGCCGATGTCTCCCGTGCCGTTCGTCCGGCGACGCGGCAACGCGGGCTGGGGCTCTCGCTACTGCCGCATCGGGGTGGCGCGGTAGTGCGCAACATCGAGGCGTTCCAGGATCAGCGTGTACGGCGAGCGTTGGCGTTGGCGCTTGACCGGCCGGCGCTGCTGGCGCTGGACTCCGCGGTCACGAGCGGACCGGTAGGGTCCGCGCACCTGGCGGATGCGCTCCCGCCAGACGAGATCGCCGAACACGAGCTCTACCAGCTGAATATCGGGGAGGCGCGCTCGCTGCTGCGGGCGGCCGGGCACGACGGGCTGAGCTTTCGGCTGCACGTGCCGGACTTCGAGCCGCTCCGCGCCTACGGGCAGCTGATCGCCGAGCAGTTGACGGCGGCGGGGTTCGAGCCGCGCCCGCAGGTCATGGATTTCAAGGGATGGCAGACGGCCTTCGGCGCCGGCGACTTCGAGGTGGTCGTGTTTGAGATCGGCGGAATGACGACACCAGACGTGGGGCTACGTATGCACACGGCGAGTGGAGTCGACGGCCGTTTCTCGCTGTGGGGTTACTCGAATCCGGTGTACGACGCCGCGGTGCGCGATGCTCTCATCGCGCTGAATCCGGCCGAGCGAGCGCGGCGCTCGCGCGCCGCCCAGCGCTTGCTGCTCGATGACGTGCCGGCGATGTTCCCGATCGCGGCCCCGACCGACGCGGCCGCGCTTGCGACCAACGTGCTCGGCTTCGCCTTCGGCGCGTACGACTTCAACGCCGGCTGGCTCTCAGCCGCGTGGGAGCTCCGGGACGCGACCGGAGGGTAGGGCGCTGCGAGCGGCGGCATGGCAAGGTTGAACGAGACGCAGCGCGTGGGCCACGGCCCTCAGTCGGCGGCGCGCGCGGGCGTGCCCGCGCGGTAGGAATCGTCCAGCAGCTCGAGCACGTAGCGGACCGCGGCGTCGCCGCCGCTGCGGCGCACGCCGGCCTGGAGCTGGAGCGTGCAGCCGGGATTGGCGGTGCAGATCACGTTCGCGCCCGTGGCAGCCACGTCGCGCATCTTCGCCTCGAGCACGGTGGCCGACATCTCGGACTGCACGGCCGAGTAGAGGCCGGCCGAGCCGCAGCAGCGGTCGGGTGTTTCCATCTCACGCAGGCGCAGGCCCGGGATGGCACGCAGGATCGTGCGCGGCGCTTCGCGGATGCGTTGTGCGTGCGCGAGGTGGCAGGCGTCCTGGATCGTGACGTCGCCGTCGACCGCGCCGAGACCGTGCGCGAAGTCGCGCGAGGCGACGAACTCGAGGGCGTCGCGAACAGACGCAGCGAAGCGTTCGGCCCGCTCGGCCCAGGTGGGGTCGTTGCGCAGCAGCCGGCCGTATTCCTTCATGGCGGCGCCGCAGCCCGCGGCGTTCACGATCACGGCGTCCACAGCGGCGTCCTCGAACGCCACGATGTTGCGGCGCGCGAGCACACGCGCTGCCTCGGCGTCACCCGCGTGCGAGTGCAGGGCGCCGCAGCAGACCTGCGCCGGCGGTGCCACCACCTCACAACCCGTGCGCGCGAGCACGCGCACCGTCGCCTCGTGCATCTGTGGGAAGAGCTCGCCGTGCACACAGCCGGTGAGCAGTGCGACGCGTGCGCTCGCGCTCGGGGGCGAGGCCAGCGTGCCGCTACGGCGGAAGGGCCGGCGGTCGAGCACCGGCGCGCTCGACTCCAGCCGTCGCAGGCCGGCCGGGAGCACGCGCGCGGCAAAGCCGCTGCCCCGCACGAGCGACTGCAGGCCGGTGCGCGTGTACATCCGGCCGAAGAGGAGCGCCGCGCGGAGCACGCGCGGCTTCGCCACGACGTGACGGAGCACGAGCGAGCGCAATCGCCACGAGCGCGGCTGCCGGCGCGCCGGGTTCGCCATGATCGCGGCCCGCGCGTCCTCCATGATCCGCCCGTACGGCACCGCGGACGGGCACGCCGTCTCGCACGCGCGGCACTGCAGGCAGAGGTCGAGATGGCCGAGCAGGCGGTCCGTGACGGCCGTGCGGCCGGTCACCACGGAGTTGATCAGGTGCAGCCGGCCACGTGGCGACTCCAGCTCCTGGCCGGTCGCGATGTAGGTCGGACAGGCGGGGAGGCAGAAGCCGCAGTGGATGCAGTTGGCGAGATCGGCGAGCGCCGGGATGTCTGCGCCGACGAAGCGCAGCTCGGCGCCGCTCTCCGGGGCGTGGACGTCTGAGGCGTGCGGGATCGTCACAGCCCCGCCATCCAGCGGCCGCGGTTGATCGTGTGGCGCGGGTCGAGCTGATCACGCAGGCGCTCGATCAGCTCGCGTTCGCCCAGGCTGAACGGGTCAACCCGTCGCCGCAGCTCGGCGGAGCCGGCTTCGATCTGGAGGAACCCGCCCCGCTCTTCTACGCGCGCCCGCAGGGCCGTGAGCGCGCCGGCCTCGAGGCCGGCGGCCGCGTGACCGAGCACCGTGCCCGTGCCGAGATAACCCCACGACAGGCAGCCGGCGGCGCGCGCCGCTTCGAGCATCTCCGCGAGCGCGGTCGGCGGCGCGCCCATGCGCACGACGGTGGCGTCCTCGT
>JAQBZW010000153.1 GCA_027622315.1 Chloroflexota bacterium
TGCCGCGCGCGACGGCCCGCGATCTCCGCCGGCGCGAGCGCCTCACCGCGCTCGAGGGCGGCGAGCAGCTCCTCCTGGCGGTGGTAGAACACGTCATCAGCGGCGGCGACCAGCGCGCGCGCGCGGAGATGCTCACCGACACGCAGCCAGCGCACACGTGACGCGGCGATCATGCGCTGGTCGCAGAGCAGGTTGTGGTCCTCAGTCGCCGGCACGAGGTGCTGCGCGACGGCGAGCAGATCGAGAATCGGCGCCAGTGACGCATCCACGTCCGCGAGCGCGCGGAGCTCAGCCTCCAACCGTTCGCGCCGCGCCACCTGCGCGGGCAGCGCGGCGATCGGGTCTCGCTCCGGCCCGGAGCGCGCGTACTGGAGCACGAAGCCGAGCGGCTCCGACGGGTCCTCGCGCCACGTCGGCAGATCTTCCAGGTGATCGCGAGTCGTGAAGCCGAAGCGATCGAGCATGTCGCGCCAGCCCGCGCAGAACGCGTCGGACACGCCGGGTGCGACGAGCGGATCGTCGTCGTGGCCGCGCGCGGTTTCGAGTGCACCCAGGAGCACGGCGTCCGATGCCGCCAGCCGACCCAGCGCCCACAACGCGCTTGCGCGCTCACTCGACGCGTTCGCGAACCCTTCCAGCAACGCGAGCGCATCGTCGCGGCGCGCTTCCCCGAAGCGCGCGACGTAGTCATCGATAAACGCCCCGGCAGACGACTGCACCGGCATCACGGTGTCGCGGTGCACCCCGCCGAAGACACGGGTGAACTCGCGTCCGCGCGCGGTGATCGTTTCGTCCCAGTGCCCCGGCTCCACGCTCGCCGGGTCGAACCGTTCGAGCTGTGCCACCACCGCGTCGATCTCGGGCAACCAGGTCTCTCGCCAGCTGGCCACGGTCTGACGCCACTCGGCAAGTGCCGCCGCGTCGCGGGGTGGATCGCCCATGCCCGTCCCGGCGCGGTAGTACGAATAGCCGTTCACGTAGACCGAGAACGGAACGCCGCCGCTCGGGCGCGGGCGGCCGAGACCGGTTTCCATCGACAGCAGCGTCGACGAGCCCGGCATGTGCTCGTTGTGATCCCACTCCAGCGGCTCGAGCGCGGGATCGGGAAGCACGAACAGCACCTCCGTCGAAGCGTCGTTGGACATCGGCGGCGGCTCCGGTCAGATCATCGCGTCGGGATCGGGGTCGCGGCATGATAGCGATGCGAGCCGCGCCCGCCGCGCGCGGCTCGCCTTTCGTCAGCCCGCGAACACATCCCACCGCTGCCCGGCCGCCTCGACCACGCTGTCCACGTCGCCGGCGAGCATGTAGCGCTCGCCCACGAGTTGCTCGGCGTACGCGCGCACGCGCCCCAGGTAGTCGTCGCGCGAGGCGTAGCGCTCCGCGATCGAGGGACGGGGGTCGCCGGCTGCCTCCCGCTCGCCGGCGGTGCGCGCAAAGGGGATCGTCGAACCGGTGAGCGCGACGTACTGGCCCACTCCGCCGGTGTCAGGGTCGCGCACGTTCCAGCCGGTGTGCGTCGCGAGCGGCACTGCCAAGTCGGGATGGCGGATGCCGCGCAACTCGTTGCCGTCGGAGTCGACCGCGGACGCGAACAGCGGGTACGGAGGGCCCATGCGCGGCGGCAACTGCGACGCGATGTACGGCTCCGGCCCGAAGTCGAGGTCGCCGAGACACGCGAGGTGCAGCGGGAGACCGGATCCGGGGATGCGATCGAAGAACGGCCGCAGCGAGTCGCGCTCGACGAGCGTGCCGTCGTCGAGCCGGCCGTGCCGGCTCGGCGGCGGCACAACGCCGTCCTCGACCCACGCGCACAGGTTCGCGAGCACCGCGCGCAACAGCGGCCGCTGGTCGACGGTGTTCAGCACGTTCACGGCCACGCGTTCTCGCGGCGCGAGCTGGCCGGCAAACGCCGGCGGGAACACCGCGCCACCGTGATGCGTGCCGGCGAAGTGGTACAGCCGCACGTGCTCGGGGACCGGCACGTCCGTGCGGCCGTCGAGCGCCGTGTGCGCCAGCGAGGCCCACAGCGACCAGTACTCGGCGGACGTGTTCGTGTACATCACCTTCGGCGCGTTGCCTTTCGCGAGCACGCGTGCGTGCAGGCCGTCGGTGTGCCGACGCGTCGGCTCGGTCTGTGTCGCGTCGGCAAAGGGAAACGCATACGCCGCGCTGTACGGACCGAAGTACGACGGCTGGCCGAAGCGCCAGTTGAACTCGCCCCGGAATGCGCCGGCGATGTGCGGCATCACCCCGTCGAAGACGAGGCGGCCGGCCTCGTCCTCGTGGAGCCCGAAGTACATGAGCTGGCGCAGGAAGCCGCCACTCTGTGACGCGCCGAAGGCATAGGCGTGGTCGATCTTCCCCGCCAGCGGATTGGCGTCCGCAGCGCCGGCATGCCGCAGAAACGACACCAAGTCGCGGGTCGCCGCGAGCCCGATGCCCGTGAGCGGGGCGCCGATCGCCGTGTACGTGACCTCGTAGAAGCGACCCTGTACGAAGCCTGCGGGAAGATGGAGGTACTGGTCGCTCGCCACGACGCGCTCGCCGTCAAGCCGCGCGAAGCGCCACTGCTCGCGCGGGATCACCGCGGGCGGGCCATCGGCGAAGTCGCGAACCGTGAGCACTGCGCCGGCTTCGTCGGTATTGGCGACGGTGTAGGGGATGTGGATCCCGTGTGAGAGCGGCTGCACCGGTCCGGCCTCGGCGTACTCGTAACGCACGGTCACGGGGCCGGTGATGCGCTCGCCGTTGCGGAGCGCCTCCGGCGCGTGCAGCTTGAGCAGGTGCGGCGACTCCGGTACGTCGTGCTGCCAGCCGCACCACGCGATCGTGTAGCCCTGCCCGAGGAGCCAGCCGTCACCGGCGCGGAACTCGCCGATCACGCGCGGCGCCGGCGTGACATCGAACGCACCCGGCGCGATGCGATTGCCGCGATTGAGGATGTCGAAGAAGAGCCGGCGGTTCCCCCGATTCGGGTCGACCGCCCGCAGGATCGCGAAGTCTGCCGAGCAGGTGACGCGGACTTCGCCGTCCGTCGGCGCGAGTGCGATGTCTGTGATCACCTGGTTCGCTGGCGAGCCCGGATCGAAGGCGAAGTGCACCGTCCCGCTCAGCAGCTCGTACGCGCCGGCATCGCCAAACGCGCGCCCGCCGTCGAATGGTTCCGTCGTGTACTCGATCTTCGTGACGCTCATCGTCCATACCTCCCGGCTCGCCTCGCCCCTGCGCGAAGCATGTACGACATGACGCGGCACCGTGGCTAACGCGGACGTGCCCCCCTGCTCGCGCCTCTGATTCCTCCCCCCCTTTCGGGGAGCGAGGAGTCAGAGGCTTCGGAGGTTGGCGTCACGGATCACCATCTCCGAACCGAGTCAGCGGGGCCGCGTGGAGGCGGACCTGCTCGCCCGTTCCCCTGTTCCTCATTCCCCCCTCCCCGAAGGGGGAGGGAGGGACCTCGCGAGAGCGAGGAGGGGGGAGGTAGCCAGATTCGATGGATGGACGCCGCGCGCACCACGCAACGATCAGCGAGCCAGCCCGCACACGCAACGCATCGCTGGCCGGTCGCCGCGGGGCGCGCGGCCACGCAGCGCGCCGCCGATCGGTATCGCGTTATGCTGCCGTCGCTTGGGCCGGATGGCACGCGGGCGGAGGCGGCGATGACACAGCTCTACTGGGAAGATGTCGAAGAAGGCCAGGACATCCCGTCGCTCGACGAGGAGATGTCCTCGCAGCGGCTCGTGATCTGGGCGGCGGCATCTGGCGACTTCTACCAGATCCACTTCGACGACAACTACGCGAAGGGCAACAACCTGCCCGACATCCTCGTGCACGGACCGCTCAAGTCTGCGCTGCTCGGGCGGCTGCTCGACGAGTGGGTGGGCGACGAGGGGCGCATCCTGCGCTGGAGCGCGTCGAACCGCGCGATGGACGTGGCGCGCCAGAACCTCACGATCTGGGGTCGCGTCACGAGGAAGTACGAGGGCGACGGCGAGTCGCTCATCGACCTCGACATCGGCGTCGCACAGCCGAACGGCACACAGACCACGCCGGGCACGGCGACCGTCGCGCTGCCGCGCCGGAGCACCTAGCCGGCGGTCACGTCGCCGTCACGTGACGGCCACGGAGCGCAGCAGCGCGTACGCGACCTCGTCGTGGGCGATGTCCCCATGGTTTCGGATCACGTCGTCGGCGACGAGGTTGAAGATCTTCCCCGGCGCGAATTGATACGCCCCACCGACCGCGAGCAGCCGGCCGTCCGACGCCTCGGGTGTCTTCTGTGCGCCATTCCGCCCGAGGCCGCCGAACGGATCGTTTCGATCCCCGAGCGCGGACGCGATCTGTCCGGCGACCATCGAGGCCAGCGGGTAGAGCGTGCCGACCGCCTCATCGTTCACCGTGCAGGTCGCGAGGATCGGGCCCGACACCATCTGACCGGACACGACGCCTCGGAAGAATCCGTCGTTGACCGCGTCGTAGCTCCGCGCGAACGCGTAGTGCGAGAACGCGGCCTGGAGCAGCGTGAGCGATGCGGGCCGGATCGGAGGCGCGCCGGCCGGCCCGAAGGTCGCGGCCGTGACCAGTCGCGCGCCGAAGCTGTGGCCCACGAGGTGCAGCTTGAGCGCGGGCTGCGCCGCGTGGATCTCGCGCAACATGCCGTGCACGCCGCCGCGCCCGATTGCCCCGGCGCGGCTCTTCATCTGCCAGTACGTCGCGTAGTTGAGCAACCGCTCCGCTGCGGCGCCGAACCCGCTCGCGAGCCGACCGAGCCCGGCGACGGGATTGAAGGCGGCGGCGCCGCCCGAGCTGCCCGTGCCGGGCCCGGGCAGCATCGGTCGGCTGAGCCGTCGCATGAGCTCGTCGCCGGCGGTCGTGAAGAACTGATCCGACGCGTCGTCATCGCGCTCGTCGCTGTCCCGGGGGAGCACGGAGCGAATGAGATCCGCGAACTGTCGCTGGGCCGCGGGGTTGTACTCGAGCTCCCCGAGCAGCGTCGCTGCCTCGGTGAGCGCGCCATCCGCCGCAGGGTCGTCGAACACACCGTGGAGGGCGTCGAGCTGCGTCGAGAGCGCCTCCGTCGCGGTGGGGGCGCCAAACGACGCGGCGCCGCCGGGGATGCGGTCGCTCTCCGTGAAGCGCTTCGACGGCCAGGAGACGGCCACGACCGCGAAGGCGCGGCCGGGCAACGGCACGCGCCCGGCGTTCAGCACGGCGCGTACGTGCGCGAAGAAGCGATCGAAGAGAGCGCGCGCCTCGGGGATGTCGTTGTTCCAGCCGTGGCTGATCACGAACAGATCCGTGACCGGCTGTGCGGACAGGAACGCGGTCACGGTGGCTGCCTGTGCGGCATCCACGGGCTTGCCGTCCTTGCCGAACTGCGCCTCGAGATAGGGGAAGCCATGCAGGATGGAGCTCATCACGTCTCTCGCTACACCGACTGAATCGCGCGCATGAGGTCGACAAGCCCCGCGCCCTGGAAGTTGCGATCTCGCTTCAGGTCGGTCGCCGAGGACAGAAAGACCTCCTTCACGCGCTCCGGCCGGCCGATGAACGCGGAGCGCACGGACAGGAACGCGGCAATCACGCCGGAGACGTGCGGTGCGGCCATGCTCGTGCCGCTGTCCTCCACGTAGTCGAACGTTTCGGCGTCTTTCGTGACGGCAGCGCGCTTCTTCCCGGCCGCACACGAGAGGATCTTCTCGCCCGGGGCCACGAGGTCTGGCTTCGCCCGCCCGTCGCCCGTCGGCCCCTTCGACGAGAAGTACGACACGCCGTAGATGTGGGGCTGATCGCGGTGCGTGGATCCGACCGTGATCGCGAGCTCGGCGTTGCCCGGATCGTTAATCGACAGATCCTGGGCGGAGGCCACGGCCCCACGGGCCAGCGTCTGCTGGTAGGCGTAACCGGTGTTTCCGGCCGCGACCACCACCACCACACCGGCGCGCACGAGCCGGTCGACCTCGATGCAGAGCGGGCTCTGCCCGCACGCGAACCACTCAGGGTCGAAGTCGTAGCCGACGCTGAGGTTGACCCCGTGGATGCGGATGTGCCGGCCGTTGCCGTTGATGCGCTGGATCTGCTCGAGCGCGGCGATCACGCTGCTCGCCTCCCCGTTCCCGTTGCCATCGAGCACCTTCATGCTGACGAGCCCGCAGCGTGGGGCCATGCCGGAGATCGCCTCGAACTTGACCGTGTGGTACGTGACGGCGCCGCGCTCGTCGCGGTGCCGGGCAACCGCGCGAATCGGCGAGTGCTCGTCCGCGGTTTGCTCACCGGCGAGGATGCCCGCGACGTGCGTCCCGTGGCCATACTCGTCGACGAGCGGTTGCTCGCTGTTGTCCGTGAAGTCGCGATGCCGCACCGGCAACGAAACATCGAGGTTCTTCCACTTCGCGAAGTGCGGGTGGTCGCCCTGGATGCCGGAGTCCACCACCGCCCAGACGACGTCGCTTCCGACCGCCGAGAACGAGATGCGGGCGGCGTCGGCCTTCACGGTTCGGATTGATTTCGTGGTGAGCGCACGCACCGGGAAGTCCGGCCAGATGCGGTGGATCGAGCGGCCCGCGGGCGCCTCCGTGACCGGGTCATCGCTGTCTGTCTCGCTCGTGTCGTCATCCATCACGACGAGCTGGCGGATCACCGCACCCTCGAGCCTGGCGAACAGGTACTGGTCGCTCAGCTCGCTCTTCGCGGTGTTGACGCCCTGGCTCACGCCGGCGGTGCCGCGTTCCGTGATTGCGCGCTCGATGAGCGCCGTGGCATGAGCGCGCGCACCGTCGTCGCCGGTGTAGCCGAGATTGACGTCAATGATCACCGGGAACACATCGTTCGGTGCCCGCTCCATGTCCTTGAGCAGCGGCAGCGCGATCACGGTGCGATCGAGCACCTCGGGCGTGAAGCCCACGTGCTGCGGGTCATCGCCCTCCATGCGTGCGCGTTCAGGGTCCGTACCGCCTGCGCGGCCCGCATCGTCAGGCACAGCTATCGCTCCCTCGTCCGGCCCCGGCGCTGCGCAGTCTAGCCCGAGAACGTACACGCGCCGCCGCCGGGCCTCGACGCCGGCCGGGGCGCCGTCCGTGTGCGGCAGACAGGAGCGGGCGGCGGGACGGCCCGCGAGGCTTCGCGTAGGCTCGCGCAAGCAACAGGCGCGTGGAGCAGGGGCGACGAATGACCGCGATCCAGGGTGTGTGTGACGACCGCTTCGGCGCGGTGCGCGAGGCATTCCAGCAGAATTTCGACGCCGGCCGCGAGCTCGGCGCGTCGTTCGCGGTCACGGTCGACGGGGAGCCCGTCGTCGACCTCTGGTCCGGATTCGCGGACGAAGCGCGCACCCGTCCCTGGGAGCGGGACACGATCATCAACGT
>JAQBZW010000154.1 GCA_027622315.1 Chloroflexota bacterium
CCGCGCGCTGCGCGCTGCGCTGCATCGCGAGCGCGATTGTGGCGCGCGCGGCGTCCGGGAGACGCCCGTTGTTGACGAGCGCGCGCAGACGGGCCGGGAGCGCACTGCCCGTCGCCGCGGCGACCGCGGCGTCGATCTCAGCGTCGAACTCGGCCTCGAGCGTGGGATCGCCGTCGGGGCCCTCCTGGGCGGGCCCGAGGGTGACAACCGGAGCCAGCGCGACCGGGCTGCGCGTCGCCGCCGCGCCCTGGGTCGCACCGACGAACAGCGCCACGGTCGCCAGCGCGGTCCAGATCGTGCGTGTCCAGATGGGGGACATGGGCGCTCGTCTCGCTCGTTGGGCAGCACCGCCGTGGGTGGGTGGTCGCTCCTTACAACGAGCGTGGCGCGCTTTCGTTCGGGCTTCGGTGGCTCGCGATAGCATGTGCGCGCGATGGCACTCCCGCCGGAGTTCGATCAGCCCGCCTGGTACAGCGTGCGCCGGCTCGACCGTGCAATCGGTCGCGGCCAGGCCCGAGTCTTCCGCGTGCTCTGGTTCCGCGTGCCGCCGGGTTCGGTGGCATGGAACGTCTCCTTCCAGGCGCTGCTCGCCTCACGCTTCCTGAGCGACATCGCGCTGCAGGCGCTGCTCTACGGCGTGCTCATTCGGACCGCGCGCGAAGGTGGGGGAGCGCTGGACGCGGCCCTGATCGGCACGGCTTACCTGCTCCCGGGGATGCTGCTGGGCCTGTTCGGAGGCGCCGTCGCGGACGCGGTGCCGAAGCGCATCGCGCTCGCCGGGGCGTACATCGCCATGGGCGGGCTGTGCTTCGTGATCCCGGGGCTGTTCGGGACGCGCTTCCGATCGCTGCTGCTTGTGATCTTCGCGGTGCGGAGCCTGCATCAGGTCTCGGCGCCATCCGAGGCGTCCGCGGTGCCACTCGTGGCCTCATCGGAGGAGCTCGCCTCAGCGAACTCGTTCCTGTCGCTGGCGGGGTCTGTCGGCGAGGTGGTGGGCAAGGCACTGATCGCGCCGTTGCTAGTGGTCGCCTTCGACGTGGACATCGTGATTGCGCTGGCCGGGGTGCTCTTCTTCGCGTCGGCCTCGCGCGTGCTGCCGCTCGAGCACCGCCCCCCGCCCGCGCCGGCGGTCGTCGAGGGTGCGGTCGCACGCGTGCCGTCGGTGCGGGCGGCGCTGCGCTGGCTCGTGGATGAGCCGGCCGCGTTCTGGATGCTCATGCTTGCCGCGATGGCGAGCACGGTGAACGTCGTCCTCGCCGTGCTCGCGCCGCAGTACGTGCTCGACGTGCTGAACGTCGATCCTGCGAACGCGCTGTACGTGTTCGCCCCGGCCTCGCTGGGCGTCGTGGCGGGGCTGTTGCTCGCCCCGCCGGCGATCGCGCTCGCGCGGGAGCGCGCGGTCGCGACCGTCGGCTTCGCGCTCGTCGCGGCGGCGATGGTGGCGCTGGGGCTCGTGACCCCGATCAGTGAGCGCTTCGGCTGGATCCTGGTCCTCGACATCCCGCGCGTGGGCACGCGCGTGGAGATGGCGGGCGCGCTCTCCCTGCCGCTCGGCCTGGGCATCACGCTCGCCAGCGCGGCCACGCAGACGTACATCGGCCGCTACGTCCCGACGGCGATCCACGGGCGCGTGTTCGCGCTGCTGGGCGTGATGAAGGACGGCATGGCGATCGTGCCACTGCTCGCGCTCGGCGCGCTCGCTTCAGTGGTCGGGGTGCGCACGGTGATCACCGTCGCGCCGGGTGCGCTGCTGGCGCTCGCGTACGGGATCGAGTGGTACGCGGCGCGCTGGCGCGAGCCGGGCATGGGCGGGCGACTCGCCCCCGTCAAGCGTTCCGGCAGCGGCCGGCGGTGGCGTCGCACTCGGCGATGAGCCGATGCGGCGGGACGGTCGGAGGCGCCCGTTCCGTTCGTGGTGAGGTGTCTCTTCCGTTCATGGTGAGCAATGCGAACCACGATCGGGGGAGGCCGCGAACGAAGAGGCCCTTGCTCAACGCCGGCGGAGAGCGGGTCTCTCTCAGCTGACCGCGACGGGGCTGGAATGGTGGTGGACAATCCGCCAGGCGGCGTCTTCGCGTACGAACACATTCGTTGCGGCCAGCGGCGATCCGGACACGAGCTCGCGGCAGATCACGTAGGCGAGGTCGCCAAAGAGGTACACGCTCTCGGCGCCGCTCTGCACGCGTGGCTGCGCTGCGTTCCCGAGGATCGCGGTCCACGACGCCATCACCGGCTCGCGACCGGCGAGCACGTTCCAGCCGGGATGCACGCACGCGACGGATGCGGAGCGAGCCCAGAGCGCGTCCATCGCCGGGAGGTCCTTCGCGTTGAACGCTTCGTAGAACGCGCGGTTGGCCGCGAGTACGTCGTCCTCGTCCGTGCTCACGATCGCTGCGCTCCTCTCCCCCGCGACCCGCCTGGCCGCGTCCGCTGGTGCTACGGGTAGAGCGGCGTGCGGTCGAGGCCCGCGGCCTGGTCGAGGCCGAACATGATGTTCAGGTTCTGCATCGCCGAGCCGCTCTGGCCCTTCATCAGGTTGTCGATCGAAGACATCACGACCACGCGCCGGCCGTCCTCAGAGGTGACGAGCGAGATGTCGCAATAATTCGATCCCGCCTGACCCTTGAGCATGGGCGGTACGTCGAGCACGCGCACGAAGGGCTGCCCGGCGAAGTACTCGCGATAGCGCTCGAGCAGCGCCTCGCGCGACGACGGGCGCGTGAGCCTCGCGTGCATCGTGCTGAGGATGCCGCGCGTCGCGCCGATCACGTGCGGGACGAAGTCGAGCGTGGCGCCGCCGGCCGCCCCGAGGCGGCCGAGCGTGAGCTCCGCTTCGATCACGTGCTGGTGCGTGAGCACGCGATACGGGACGACGTTGTCGTTGAGGTGCGAGAGGTGCTGCAGCGGAGCGGGCTTCTTGCCGGCGCCCGAGGAGCCGCTCAGGCTCGCGATCGAGACGGCGCCATCCGCGACGAGGCCGTCGGCGAAGAGCGGCGCGAGCCCGAGGATGATGCCGATCGCGAAGCACCCCGGGTTGCCGACGATCGCCGCCTGCGCGATGCGATCCGCGAACAGCTCCGACACGCCGTACGCCGCGCGGCCGAGCAGCGCGTCTGCTTCGTGCGTGCCGTCCTTGATCGAGGGGTGGCGGGCGGCATAGAGCGCGTAGTCCGCGGTCGATCCGAAGCGGAAGTCACCCGAGTAGTCGATGAACGGGACGCCGGCGTCGGCGAGCGCCTTCGCGTAACCCTGCGAGACGCGATCCGGCGTCGCGAACACGACCACGTCCGCGCCGCTGCCGACCTGCGCGTCGTCGGCGGTCTGCACGGTCAGCGCGCAACGCCCGGTCAGGTGCGGGTACACCTCGTCGATGCGCTGGCCGGCAGCGTCACGCGCGACGAGCGAGGTGACCTCGAATTCGGGATGAGCGAGCAGGAGCTCGAGAATCCCCAGCCCGCCATAGCCGGTGGCTCCGACGATCTGTACGCGCCGCATGATGATCGCCCCCTGCACTGCGAACGTGGAACGCACAGGATAGGAGCGCCTCCCGGCGCACGAAATCCCCCCGCGCGCCTCCGCTCGTCGAGCGTGCGTGCGGGATACCTTCGTTGCATGGCCCACCCGACGCCCCCGGCCGCGCTCACGTGGCGCGACCTGCTCGCGCTCGACGACGGCGCGTTGCTCGCGCAGTGCGAGATCGACCGCTTTCGCGCGAGCGGCCCCGGCGGCCAGAAGCGCAACAAGACGGACTCCGCGGTGCGACTGCGTCACCGCGCGAGCGGGATCGAGTCGCTGGCGGTGGAATCGCGATCGCAGCACGAGAACCGCGCGCGGGCGCTGCGGCGGCTGCGGCGCACGGCGGCGCTCACGCTGCGCGTGCCCGTCGCGCTCGACAACTACGCGCGGCCGTCCGAGCTGACGGTCGCGATACGGCCGAGCGGCCGGCTCGAGATGGGCGCCCGCGACGCCCGCTTTCCCGCGGTGGTCGGCGCGCTCTTCGACCTGCTCGAAGCGCGCGGCTGGCGGGTCTCGGACGCGGCGAAAGATCTGGGCGTGACGACCGCCGCCATCGGCCGTTTCCTCGAGACGGACGTGGCGGTCCACCGCGCCGCGAACGAGCGCCGCCAGGCGCTCGGGCTGCGCCCGTTGCGCGCCTGAACGGTCCCGACGCGGCATCCGGACATGATGCGCGGACTCCGATCCCGGCAAGCCTCGGCCGACAGGCCGGGGTGAACGTACGGCGCACGTTTCACCTCGCGGAATCGCGCCGGCTCCGGGCGACGCGACGATTGCCACCATCGCGGCCGTGGAGCGCCGCCGGCTCCGTGCTGGCAACCCGGCGTGTCGGCCGGGGCTTGCCGCTGACGCATCGCGCCGAACGGCGTCGCGCTCGCCGATACCCCGGAGAGTAGAGTGCGAGCAATCCACGGCGACTTCGCTTCGGAGCGCTCATGGCGGTCCAGACGACCCCACCTCCCGCCGCCGGATCCGCAGCGCCGCCCCCGCGTGCCCGCCATCGCTTCGGCGTGATCGGCTCGGTGCTGCGCGGGGAGCGCGTCTACTACGGCTACTACATCGCCATCGCCGCGCTGGTTGCGCAGTTCGTCATGGTTGCCAGCCAGATGTCGGTGGCCGGCACCTTCTTCAAGCCGATGACTGAAGAGCTTGGCTGGACGCGTACCCAGTTCACGTACACACAGACGCTCAGCAGCTTCAGCATGGCCTTCGTCGGCTTCTTCATGGGCGCCCACATCGACCGCTACGGCGGGCGCCGGATCATGCTGATCGGCACCGCGATCGCTGCCGCAGCGCTCGTGGCCACCAGCCGCGTCGACACGCTCTGGCAGTGGCTGCTCTTCCGCGGCCTGTTCTTCACCGTCGGGGCCGCGTTGCTCGGCAATTTGGTGGTGAACATCACGCTCTCGAAGTGGTTCGTCGAGCGCCGCGGCCAGGTGATCGGCTTCTCCTCGATGGGGGTGTCGCTCGCAGGCATCGTGATGCCTCCGCTCATGACGTGGGTGATCGACTCGGTGGGCTGGCGCACCGCGTGGATCTACCTCGCCGTCGGTGTCGTGGTGCTGATGGTGCCCTCGGCGCTCGTGATGCGCCGAGAGCCCGAGGACCACGGTCTGCACCCGGATGGCAAGTCCGACGACGACGTTCGGGGCGCGGGCGGCGCGGCGGCCGCTCGCGACTTCGCCAACTCCTTCACGCGCGCCGAGGCGCTCCGCTCGCCGGCGCTCTACATGATCGTGCTCGCGTTCGGGCTCGCCGGTGTAGGCATCGGCGCGGTGCTGCTCCAGACCATCCCCTTCCTCACCGACGAGGGCTTCAGTCGCAGCACGGCGGCATGGCTGTCGACGATCATGTCCGTGCCGGCGCTCCTGTCCAAGCCGTTCTGGGGCTGGGCGACGGACCGCTGGGAGCCGAAGGTGCTCGCGGCCATCGGCTTCGTGACGTCCGGGGTCGCGATGGTCGTGATCGTCTTTGCGGCGAAGGGCGGCGCCCTCCCAATGCTGGTGCTTGGCTTCCTGGCGATGGGCTGGGGCTTCGGCGGGATGATGCCGCTGCAGGAGACGATCTGGGCCTCGTACTTCGGGCGGCGCTACCTGGGCTCGGTGCGCAGCGCCGCGATGCCGTTCTCGATCGCGCTGGGGGCGGGTGCCCCGCTCGCCGTGTCTTATTACTTCGACGTCGTCGGCAACTACGACGGCGCGTTCTTCGCGATCGGCGCGCTCTGGGTGCTGGCCGCGGTGCTCGTGCTGCTCGTGCGCCGGCCGACGAAGCCCGTGCCCGTGGACGCGATCCCGGCCGTCGCGACTGTCCCGCCGGCGAGCGTCGCCGGCTGAGTGTGCTCGTGTGCTCGCGCCGCGGGGCGCGGGCCCGCAGCGGGGCGGAGTCGACATGTCGGTCCGCGCGCCACGCACCACCGGACCGCCCTCCTCTGAGCCCACCTCATCGCCCACGCTCGCGCGCCGCCGCTTCGGCGTGTTCGGTCAGATCCTGCGGCGGGAGCCGGTCTACTTCGGCTACTACATCGCGGTCGCGGCGCTTGTCGCCCAGTTCGTCTCGGTGGGCAGTCAGACCTCGGTCTCCGGAACGTTCTTCAAGCCCATGACCGACGACCTCGGCTGGACGCGTTCGGAGTTCACGCTCGCCGCCAGCCTCGGCCGGTTCGTGATGGCGTTCGCCGGCTTCTTCATCGGCGTCTACGTGGACCGCTACGGCGGGCGTCGGCTGATGATGCTCGGCGCCACGATCGTGGCCGTCGCGCTGGCGCTCACGAGTCAGGTGAGCGAGCTCTGGCAGTGGCTGCTGTTGCGCGGGCTGGTCTTCACGATCGGCGCGGCGCTGCTGGGCAATCTCGTCGTCAACATCACGCTCTCGAAGTGGTTCGTCGCGCGTCGCGGGCAGATCATCGGGTTCTCGGCGATGGGTGTGTCGCTCGCCGGGATCGTGATGCCGCCACTGATGACCTGGGTGATCGACGCAGCAGGCTGGCGCGCGGCGTGGATCTATCTCGCCGGCGGCGTGCTCGTGCTGATCCTCCCGGCGGCGCTGTTCATGCGTCGCCAGCCGGAGGACTACGGCCTGCACCCGGACGGCACGAGCGACGATGAGGTGCGGCGTGGCGGCGGCGCAGCCGCCGCGCGGGACTTCGCGAATTCGTTCACCCGCGCGGAGGCGCTGCGGACACCGGCGCTCTACATGATCGTGTTCGCGTTCGGCCTCGGCGGTGTGGGCATCGGGGCGATGCTGCTGCAGACGATCCCGTTCCTCACCGACGAGGGCTACAGCCGCAATACCGCTGCGCTGCTTTCGACCACGATGTCGATTCCGGCGCTGGTCTCGAAGCCGTTCTGGGGCTGGATGATGGACCGCTGGGAGCCGAAGGTGCTCGCTTCGGTCGGCTTCGTGATGTCCGGTGTGGCGATGGTCGTGATCGTGATCGCGGCACGTCACCACGCAATGCTGCCACTCGTGCTCGGGTTCCTCGGCATGGGCTGGGGCTTCGGCGGGCAGATCCCGCTGCAGGAGACGATCTGGGGCTCGTACTTCGGACGCCGCTACCTGGGCTCAGTGCGCAGCGTGGGGATGCCGTTCTCGCTCGCCCTCGGCGCCGGCGGACCGCTTGCCGTGTCGTATTACTTCGACATCGTCGGCAACTACGACGGGGCGTTTTTCGCGATCGGCGGGCTGTGGGGGTTGGCTGCCGTGCTCGTGCTGCTGGTCAGGCGGCCGCGCCTGCCGCCGCGGTCCGAAGCCGCCGGCACCGCCG
>JAQBZW010000155.1 GCA_027622315.1 Chloroflexota bacterium
CGGCGGGAGCGCCCGACCGCGCGCCGCGTCTCGATGTCTACGTCGCGAGCGATTGCGTGGGCTGCGCGGCAGCCCGCGCCGTGACGGCGCGAGCGCGCCTCGCGTATCCGCGCGTGACGGTCGCTGTCGTCGACCTCGACGTATCCTCGATCCGGCCTCCGCCCGGCGTCATCGCCGTGCCGACCTTCGTGCTGAACGATCGCGTGATCTCACTCGGCACGCCGAGCTGGGAGCAGATCGCCGCACAGCTCGAGGCGGCAATCACCGAGGAGCGGTCATGATGCGATGGAAGCGACAACAGCCGGCCGCGCGACTGGCCGCCGCGCCCCGGCGCGAGGCCAAGCTCGCCTACCTCGCAGAGACCGACCTCTTCCAGGGCATGAGCGCACGCGACCTCGACGACCTGGAGCGCAACGCGGCGATGACGACGTGCACGCGCGGCACCGTCTTCTACAGCCCAGGCGAAACCGGTGAAGCGCTGTTCATCCTCAAGAAGGGGCGCGTAACCGTCTACCGCATGACGCCCGAGGGTCGAAAGCTGGTGACGACCACGGTCGAGCCGGGCACGGTGTTCGGCGAGATGTCCCTGATCGGTCAGGGCATGCTCGAGTCCTTCGCGGAAGCCGCGGAGGATTGCACGCTCTGCGTGATGTCGCGCACGGACATCGAGCGCCTGCTTCGCGAGCAGCCGAGCGTCTCGATCCACCTGCTGGAGATCGTCGCGCGGCGGCTCGCCGACGCCGAATCGCTGCTCGCCGACGTCGCCTATAAGCCGGTGCCTGCGCGTATCGCAACCGCCCTGCTGCGGCTCGCCGGTCCGGAAAACCGGCCCGTCCACCTGGCACAACAGGACATCGCTGACATGGTGGGCACCTACCGGGAGACCGCGACGCGCATCCTCAACGAGCTGCGTGCCGACGGCACGATTACGCTTGGCCGGATGCTGATCGATGTCACGGATCGACGGGCGCTGGAACGCCTCGCCGAGGATGGCGCGCCGTCAACGTTGTCGGAACGGTGATCACGCTCACCCGTCGCGTGCGTTTGCCGCGATAGCCTCAGGGCATGGACCTCGAACACACCGGCCGCGAACGCGTAATCACCGTCTACCCGATGACGGGCAAGCAGTTGTGCTTCACGATCCCGCACCGCGTCTGCGTGGAATGCGATCTCACGCTCCGTCTTGTGCGTGCCGTGGTCTCCGACACCCCGGGAACGAGTCTCCGCGTTCGACCGTGGTTCAACCACCTGTTCGACGCCCTCCGGCGCGGCGGCTGGCATCCGCCGGTGGTGACGATCGACGGGAAGATCCACACGCAGGGAGTGGTCCCCGACGAAGACGCCCTCCGGACGCGCCTGCTACCGCGACCGTAAGTGCGCCGACGTGGCGCGCCGTGAGCGCCATCACTCCGGCCTGCGAGGCTCCCTACTGAGGCGATCCCACGGAGGCGGCGATCAATGACAGGACCCTGTGTGCCCCAAATTCGACGACGTGCGTTCACTCGCCGCCTCGTATTCGCGGCCCTCGCCGCGCTCGCGCTCTCCCTCGCGCTCGCAGGCTGCTCGTCCGACGGCGGCTCTGCGAGTGTGGACGGCGTGCCTGACGGCACCCGAGTCCGGCCGATCGCCGAGATCCTCGTCGGTGAGATCCAGATCGTCGATCTCGCAGCGACGGCGGCGGGGGTCTCTGCCGAGACCCGGGTGGACGTGGTCTGCTCGGTCGTGTTCGGGCGGGACACCAAATACGGGGCGCAGAGCACCGACCTCGACATGGCCGGCGGCGGGCACCGCGCGCACCGCGCGCCGATGGCCGGCCTCGAGCCAGACACGCTCTACCACTACCGGCTCCAGGGCAGCGGCCCGGACGGCATGCTGTACGTCTCGCAGGACCTGACCTTCCGCACGCCGCCCGCCACGGCCGGCGCAGCCGGCGCGGGTGAAGCCGCGAACGGCGAGCGCGGACCGAACCTGGCGAGCGCTGCGGCAGGCGCGCGCGTGATCGCGGTCAGCAGCGTGTTCGGCGATAGCGCCGCCTGGGCGGCGGAGCGGGCGATCGACGGTGATCTTTCGACGGCGTGGTCCTCGGCCGGTGACGGCGATCAGGCGTTCGTGACCGTCGAACTGGGCGATGCGACCGCGCTCACCGCGGTCGGACTGTGGACGCGCACGATGACGACATCGGCTCAGATCCGCCGCTTCCAGGTGGTCACGGACGGCGGCGATGTGCTCGGCCCGTTCGACGTCCCCGACGCGACAGCGCTCCACGTCTTCCCGGTCGACGCACGCGCCCGCACGCTGCGGTTCGAGGTCGTGGAGTCCTCAGGCGGAAACACCGGCGTGATCGAGCTCGCCGCCTACGGGGCCGCGGCCGCCACGGACTAGTGCTCACTCGGGAAGGTGAGCTGTAACTCAACACTCTTTCCATCCTGAGCCCGTCGAAGGATGGAAGACTTTCGGGTTGCAGGGGTCTTCGCGAGGTTGCACGACTCAGCCGTCCCGCCATCTGCGCTCCTAACATCGCGCCACGGATCACTGTGAGCCCCGCTCCGGTGACTCACACGCGCGCGGGGCTGATGCCTGCGGAGAGGGGATCACGATGGCGAGCGGACCGCTGGCGGGCGTACGCGTGCTCGAGTTCTCGGTAATCCTGGCGGCGCCGTTCGGCACCATGCAGCTTGCCGACATGGGCGCGGACGTGATCAAGGTCGAGTCGCCGCCCGCCGGCGACGCGGCGCGCACCATCGGCGGGGCCGCGCTGCCCGGCAATTCCAAGTTCTTCCAGGTGCTCAACCGTGGGCGTCGCTCGCTCGCCGTGGATCTGCACACACCCGAGGGGCGCGAGCTGATCCATCGCATCGTGCGCGAGATGGACGTCGTCTACGTCAACTACCGGCCCGGGGTCGCGAAGCGGCTCGGCATCGACTACGAGACGCTCGCGGCGATTACACCGAATCTGATCTACGCCGAGATCGCCGGCTATGGCTTCGAGGGCCCGATGGCGGACCGCGCGGCGTCCGATATCGCCGCGTCCGCATACGGCGGCGTCGTCGCCCTCACCGACGCATACGAGGATGACGGCGCGCCGCGCTCGCTCCATCCGCCGATCTCGGGCGACCAGCCGACTGGGCTCGCCACCGCGCTCGGCATCCTGGCCGCGCTGTACCACCGCGAGCGCACGGGTGAGGGCCAGGTCGTGCGTGGCTCGCTGTTGCGGTCCGTGATGCACATGACGTCCTGGCTCAACTCTCTCGACCCGGCACAGGACCCGACGAGCCGCGATCTGGTGGTGGAGGCGATGCGCCGCGTGCGTGCCGAGGGCGGCTCGTACGACGATCTGATCCGCGCGCGGACCGGCGTGCGCCCACCCCAGCTCTATTTCCGTAGCTATCGCGCCGGCGACGGCGGCCTGATCCTGGGCGCCCTCACCCCGGCGAACCGCGACGCCATCCGCCGGGCGCTCGAGCTGCAGGGACGCGACTCCGACGAGCCCGGGTTCAACCCGGCGAGCGCAGATGGACGCGCGCTGCTCGAACAGCGGGAACACGAGATCAAGGCGCTGCTCATGACCCGCACCGTGGCCGAGTGGATGGAGCGACTCGAAGCAGAGGGCGCGCCCGCGTCCCGCGTGAACTTCCCGGAGGACCTGATCGACGACCCACAAGCATCGCTGCACTACGTCTCCGTCGAGCACCCGCTGTCCGGCACGACCCGCCAGGTCGCACCGATGGTCGACATGTCGCGCACGCCGACCGCGGTGCAGGGGCCGGCACCGCTGCTGGGACAGCACAGCGCGGAGATCGCGCGCGAGTTCGGGTACTCCGACGATCAGGTCGCGGCGCTCGTCCGCGCCGGTGTGCTCATGACCGCCCAGTAGGTCGACCCAGAGGATCAGGCGGTCGGCGCCCCCGCCGCCCGTCAATCACGGCCGCCGAGGAGTGCCCCGATGGCGCAGAAGAACACAGTGCTCGTCGTGGGCGCGTCCGGCCTCGTCGGACAGGCCGCGCTCCGCGAGTTCGAACACGACTTCGCCTGGGATGTGATCGGCGTGTCGCGCCGTCCGCCAATGTTCACGAACGGCCGCGCACAGCACATCGCGGTCGACCTGCTCGATCAGCAGCGCTGCGCCGACGTGTTCGGGGCGATGTCCGCGGTCACGCACGTCGTCTACGCGGCCGTGAGCGAGGACCCGGACCATCTGATCGCGGGCTGGCTCGACCGGGAACGCATGAAGCGAAACCAGACGATGCTCGAGCACGTCTTCGAGCCGCTGTCCGCGGTCGCCCCGCTTCGACACTTCTCACTCATGCAAGGCACGAAGGCGTACGGCGGCATCGCCGGGGTGGACGTCGGCTACACGTACCGCGAGCGCGCGCCGCGCGCCGTGCACGACAACTTCTACTTCCTGCAGGAGGACTACATCCGGGCGAAGCAAGCGGGCCAGCCGTGGCACTGGACGGTCATGCGCCCGGTGCTCGTGCTGGGGGATGCGGTGGGGAGCAACCTGAACGCCCTGCTGGTGATCGCCGTCTACGCCGCGCTTCGCCGAGAGGCCGGGCAGCCACTCGCCTTCCCCGGTGACCCCGAACCGCGACCGACCGAGCTGGTTGACAGCGATCTGATCGCGCGCGCGCTCAAGTGGGCCGCGGACGCGCCGGGCGCGGAGAACCGCATCTTCAACCTCGCCAACGGCGACATCGTATCGATGGTCGATCTCTACCCCGCGATCGCGGACGAGATGGGCATGGCGATGGGGCCGCCCGAACCGCTCTCGTTCGTCGAGGAACTCCCGAAACAGGCGGACGCCTGGCGGGCGATCGTGCGCAAGTATCGCCTCGCAGCGCCCGAGGACCTTGCGGCGATGGTGGGCGGGTCGATGGAGCTCGCCGGTGGTGGCGCGCGTCGCACCGAGACGGACGCGCCGCGGCGCCGCACGGGCGGACATTCGAGCACGATCGCGATTCGCCAGGCCGGGTTCCACGACTGCATGGACTCCGAGGACTCCGTGCGCAAATGGATCCGCCGCTACGGGGAGTTGCGGCTGATCCCGCCGAGGCCGTAGCGGTGCGGGTGGCGGCACGCGCCGCCTGATCCGCGACTGCGCGCGCCCCGAGCGTCGGTCCGATCGCAACTCGCGCCACACTCGTCGACACTGAATCGCAGCGAGCCAGGAGCCTGCCGATGCTCTCGACCACCTTCCGCTTCACGTCGGACGTGGACGGCTTCGGCCTCCAGGGCTACCGCTGGCCGCACGAGCCTGCGCGCGCCGTCGTGGTGATCGCCCACGGCGCGGCGGAGCATTCCCTGCGCTACGACCGCTTCGCGAATGCGCTGAACGCCGCGGGATACGACGTCTGGAGCCTCGACCATCGCGGGCACGGACGGTCGCCCGGGCCGGCAGGCCGCGGCGACTACGGCGCGGGCGGCTGGGACGCGCTGGTCGCGGACGTGCGCCAGCTGATCGCGCGGGCACGGACGGCGGCGGCCGGCGCGCCGGTGATCCTGTTCGGGCACAGCATGGGCTCCTTCGCCGCGCAGCAACTGATCCTCGACCACTCCGCGGAGATCGACGCGCTGGTGCTCTCCGGATCGGGGACTCGCGAGCCGCCGGCCGACGGCGCACCGGCCCCCGCCTTCACACCGAATGTGCAGTTCGAGCCGGCGCGCACGCCCTACGACTGGCTCAGCCGCGACGACGCGGAGGTCGACAAGTACATCGCCGACCCGCTGTGTGGCTTCGAAACGCAGACCGCGCGCAGTCCGCGCGTCGGCGCCGATCCGCGGCGCCTCGTTGACCCGCGGGCCCTGGCCGACATTCGCCCCGACCTCCCGATGCTGTTCGTTTCCAGCGACCGCGATCCCGTCGGCCGCAACCTCGAAGGGCTGCACCTGCTCGAGCGGCGCTATCGCGATGCGGGGCTCAGGCGTATCGACACGCACTACTACGCCGGAGGCAGGCACGAGATGCTGAACGAGACGAACCGGGATGAGGTGACGGCGCGCCTCGTCGACTGGCTGAACGAGATCGCCACCTAGGCGAGCTGCCGTTGGCCCGCCGGCGCGCACGCGCAAGCTAGATCACGCCGTCCGCGCCGTATTCCGCGATCTGCTCGGGTGACCGCCCGAGCACCGTGCCGAGCACGTACTCGTTGTCGGCGCCGGGCATCGGCGCCGCGCGCTCGATCCGCCCGGGCGAGCGCGACAGCGTCGCCGGAATGCCCTCGAAGCGCGGAGCGGCCTCGTCATCGGCGGCGGCAGCCGGATGGCTCCAGAAGCCGCGATGCGCAAGCTGCGGATCGTCGTCCACGAGGTCGCGGGTGTCCTGCACGGCGCCGGCCGGCACGCCGGCCGCCTGGAGCGCGACCATCGCCTCGTGCGGAGCGCGCTCGCGCGTCCACGTCGCGATGTGCGCGTCGAGCGCCTCGCGATGCGTGAAGCGCTCCGCCATGGTCGCGAACGCCGGCTCGTATGCCCACGCGGGATCACCGAGCGCGTGCCGAAACGCGCGCCACTCGTGCTCGGTCGTCACCGCGATCGCACACCAGCGGTCGTCGCCGCCGCAGGGGTACACGCCGTGCGGTGCCGCGAGCGGCTCAGGCAGCGCGTTGCCTTCGCGGGTGCGCACGCGCCCGTTGACCGCGTATTCGAGCAACGCGCCGCCGAGCGTCGCGCTCGTCGTCTGGAGCTGGGCGACATCGATGAACTGCCCCTCGCCCGTGCGCTCGCGATGCGCGAGCGCGAACATCGCGGCGAGCGCGCCGTTGAGCCCGCCGTGCACGTCGGGATACGCCTCGCCCACGCCCACGCCCGGGCGATCGGGATATCCGGTGAGGTCGATCAGGCCGGCGAGCGCCTGGAGCGTCGGCCCGTAGCTGACGAATCGCGACCACGGGCCGGTGTGCCCAAACCCGGACAGGCTGACGAAGATGATGTCCTCGCGCAGCGCCCGCAGTTGCTCGTAGCCGAGCCCCACGCGCTCCATGGTGCCCGCGCTGAAGTTCTCGATCACGATGTCGCTGCTCGCGATCAGATCGCGCACGACGGCCATGCCGCGCGGATCCTTCCAGTCCACCGTCAGGCTGCGCTTGTTGCGGTTGAGCGCGTTCGCGCCGGGCGCGACCCCGGCGCGACCGAAGGCCTGCGCGCGCGCCAGCGCCTGCGCACGCGCGTCGGGGCGCTCGACCTTGATCACCTCCGCACCGAAGTCCGCGAGCAGCCGCGACGCGAACGGCCCCGCCCACACCCACGTGAAGTCCGCGACGCGCACCCCCTCGAGC
>JAQBZW010000156.1 GCA_027622315.1 Chloroflexota bacterium
TGAGGAGAGCGGCTCGTGAACGACGTCCGGCAGCCCGGGCACGAGCAGCGCCTGGATCGCCTCAGGCGCGGCGAGGGTGGTGAGGCCGGCCCCCGAGCGCGCCGCCGCCTCGGCGGCGAGGCGCGCGGCCCCCGGATAACGCCGCGATCCGGCGACGATCACGACTGTGCCGAACGTGCCCTTGTGCGCGTCGTCCGGACGCGGCGGCATGAGCGCGCGCAGATCGCGCATGCGCAGCTCCTCGTACGGCAGGTCGTCTCCGGCGCCGGCGGCCAGCCCGATCTCCACGGGCACGATCCGCCCGGCGAGCGTGTGGCCCGGCGCGGCGAGCACGCCGACCTTCGTGAAGCCGAACGAGACCGTGATGTCCGCGGCGACCGCGAGCGGATCGGCGAAGCCGGTGTCGGCGTCGACGCCGGTGGGGAGGTCGAGCGCGATCAACTGCGGCGGCGAGAAGCGCGCATTGCGTGCGTCGCGCAGTCGCGTCATGACCACGGCGAGGCCGCCCTCGATCGGGCGCTCGCGCGGATGCTGGCCGGTCCCGAGCAGCCCGTCGATCACCAGCGAGGCCTGCGCGATCAGGCCCGTGAAGGCGCTGCCGTCGGGGTCGTCCGTGTGCAGCGTGAACTGCAGGCCGGCCGTCAGTGCCGCCTGCCATTCCGGGTCGTCATCGCTGCGCGCGCGCATGAGGTACGCGTGCACGGCGGCGCCCCATTCGAGCAGCTGCGTGGCGGCCACGAGCGCGTCGCCGCCGTTGTTCCCCGGCCCGACGAGCACGAAGATCGGCCGCGACTCCATGGCGCCGACGGCCATCCACGCCTCCTGCGCGGCGGCCATGCCGGCTTCGAACATGAGCCGGCGCTCCGGCACCCCGGCGGCAACCGCCGCCTGCTCGAGCGCGCGCATCTGCGCCGTGGTCACGATCTTCGTCACGGACGGGCCCTCTCTTCGCCGGCGTCGGTGGCCGGCCATCGTGTTGGAACGGTGCGGGCGCTAGCAGGCTGCTGAAAAAGGCCGTTCGGACTCGAAATCCGAGCAGTCCAACAGGTTAGGAGTGGTCGCGTAGTGCGTCTCCAACCGACTTTTTCATCACCCTGCTAGCTCTCGTCGTCGTCGTCGAGCAGTCCGCGCGCCCGTAGCCGGTCGAGCAGGCGCGCACGCGCCTCCTCCGGCTCCTGCTCGCGAACCTCCTGGGCGCACACCACGGAGGCGATCGCGAAGCTCTCGAGGTGGCTGAGCGAGATGTCGATCGCGCTCAGCCCGATGCGCTCGGCACGCAGCTTCGCGTTGCCGTGGAGGTAGACCAGCGGCTTCCCACGGCGATCCGGGAGCACCTCGATGTCGCGCCAGGCGACGGAACGTGCGCCCGTGCCCAGCGCCTTCATCAGCGCCTCCTTCGCGGCGAATCGTGCGGCGAGCTCTGGCACGCGGCCACGGCAGAACGCTCGCTCCGCGGGTGTGAAAACGCGGCGCAGGAAACGCTGCGGGTGCTTCTCGAGCACCTTGCGCACGCGATCGATCTCGATCATGTCGATGCCGACGGCATGGGTCGTCATTCCGCGAATCTACAGGGGTGCGTGGTCGCCCGCGAGTTGAGCGGGCGGGCCGCGCGCACGGCGCCCGTCGCGCGTGCGCGCAGCGCGGGTGCCGGGGATACTCGAATTCCCGACCCACGGACGGAAGGAGCGCCGATGAGCGCGCGCATCATCGACGGCAATGCGGTCGCCGCGGAGATCCGCGGCGAGGTCGCGCGCGAGGTCACGGCGTGGATCGCCGCGGGCCGTGCACGGCCGCACCTCACCGCCGTGCTCGTCGGGGACGATCCGGCCTCCGCGACGTACGTGCGCGGGAAGCGCCGCGACTGCGAGGAGGTCGGTTTCTCGAGCGAGACGCTGACGTTGCCGGCCGCGACGACGCAGGCCGAGCTGCTCACGCACGTGGCCCGCCTGAACGCCGACCCCACCGTGACCGGGATGATCGTGCAGATGCCGCTGCCGCCGCAGATTGATGAGCATGCGGTGATGGCGGCGATCAGCCCGGACAAGGATGCCGATGGTCTGACGCCGACCAGCCTCGGCCTGCTGCTCCAGGGCCGCCCGCGTTTCGTGCCGGCCACCCCGTCCGGCGTGCAACAACTGCTCATGCGCAGCGGCATCGATCCCGCCGGGAAGCGCGTCGTCGTGGTCGGCCGGTCCATGCTCGTGGGTCGGCCACTCGCCATGCTGCTCGCGGCCAAGGCCGACGGCGCGAACGCCACGGTCACCATGGCGCACACCGGGACGCGCGACCTGGCGGCGGTCACCCGTGAGGCGGAGATCCTGATTGTCGCCGCGGGTCGGCCGCGCATGGTCACGGCCGAGATGGTGACGCCGGGCGCGGTCGTGATCGACGTCGGCGTGAACCGCATCGACGACCCGACGCGGAAGTCGGGCTCGCGACTCGTGGGCGACGTTGACTACGAACCGGTCGCCGCGATCGCGAGCGCAATCACGCCCGTGCCCGGAGGCGTGGGGCCGATGACACGCGCGATGCTGCTGGTGAACACCCTGCGGGCCGCTCGCGACTAACCCTCAGACGGTGCGTGCCGCCATGCTCGCCGGCTCCGCGGAGCCGCGCGCCGTGCCGTCGCCGGCGATCGCCGCGAGCAGTGACTGCGCGGTGATCACGCCCATGACGCCGGCATCCGCGAGCACCACGATCGGGCGCCCGTCACCGTCTCGCAGCGCGCCGACCGCGTCACCCAGTGAGGCGTCGGCGCGGACAGCGCGCGCGGGCGCGCGCAATGCGTGGCGCACGGCCAAACGGCCGAGCAGCTCCCGGATCTCGTGACGGGCGAGCGCGGTCGCGGGTGAAGGCAGCACGCGCTCGAAGTCGCCGCGCGTGAGCGCATACGCGGCACCGTGGTCGATCACGAGCAGGGCGTCGACACGTCCCGAACCGAGCATGGCGAGCGCCTCGTGCACGCTCGCAGCCACTGCGCACTCGACGTGGCGCGCGAACACGTTCGGGAGATCGCCCACCGCCGTGTCGAAGAGCGGCGACCCGAGACCTGCTGTCATGTCTCACCCCCGGCGGCCGGCGCGCCCGTCGTGAGCGCGCGCCCGGCCAAACGTCACGTCACCTGTGAATGTCCAGTAGACGGTGACGACTGTATTCGGCGGCGCCGTCACCAGTCAAGTGCTGAACGGTGGTTTGGGCGGCAGAGCAGACGCCCATGCCGCTCCCGCCGGAGGGCTGCCCGCTGCGGGCTGTGCGTGCGAAGATGGACGAACTATGGACGAACTTCGACAGCGAGTTGCCGAGTTGCTCGAGCGCGTGCGGGATGTGCAGGTGCGACTTTGACCTCCCCACACGCGAAGCCGAATTAGCGAAACTGCGCACGGAGTCCGAATCGCCCGGCCTCTGGGATGACCAGAAAAACGCCCAGAAGGTGATGCGCGAGGTCTCGCGGTTGGAAGGCCTGATCGCGACGTGGAGCGAGCTCGAGCAGCAGCTCTCCGACATGCAGGGCCTGATCGAGATGGCGGGGGAGACCGAAGAGGAAGAGCGGGCGGCGCTGCTGACGGACATCGAGCGCGACCTCGTGACACTCGAGGATCAGTTCTCGGATCTCGAGTTCCAGCTCACGCTCAGCGGCCCGTACGACGACCGCAACGCGCTGCTCTCCATTCATGCCGGCGCGGGCGGGACCGAGGCGCAGGACTGGGCGGAGATGCTGCTGCGCATGTACCTGCGCTGGGCGGATCGTCATCGCTTTGGGACCGAGATCCTCTCGATTTCGAGCGGTGACGAGGCGGGCCTGAAGTCGGTTGAGGTGCGCATCGATGGCGAAGACGCGTACGGGCTGCTTCGCTCGGAGCGAGGCGTGCACCGCCTGGTCCGCATCTCGCCGTTCGACGCCTCGGGCTCGCGGCACACGAGCTTCGCACTCGTGGAGGTGATGCCGGAGGCGGCGAAGGGCGAGCTCAGCGTCGACATCCGGCCGGAGGACATTCGCGTCGACACCTACCGCGCGAGCGGGAACGGCGGCCAGAACGTCCAGAAGAACGACACGGCGGTGCGCATCACGCACATGCCGTCCGGACTGGTGGTGACGTGTCAGAACGAGCGCTCACAGGGGCGTAATCGTGAGAGCGCGATGCTCGTGTTGGAATCGCGGCTGCTCGAGCTCGAGATCGAGCGCGTGGAGCGCGAGCGTGCGGCGATCAAGGGCGTGCACGTCGAGGCGGGGTGGGGAAACCAGATCCGCTCCTACGTCGTTCACCCTTACAAGATGGTGAAGGACATGCGCACGGCCTTCGAGACCAGCGACACCGGCGCCGTGCTCGACGGCGACATCGACGGCTTCATCCAGGCCTATCTGCGGACGCAGGTGGGTGTGGATGACGAAGGGGTGGCGGTTCTGTGACACGTGCTTTGCGGTGGTGGCGCTTCCTGCCTGCGCCCGTCTCCCTGGCTGCGCTGCTCGCGGCGCTGGTCCTGGGCGCTACGCCTGCGACCCCCGCGCGCGCCGGCACGATCGAGGTCGGCTCCGCGCAGGTGACCTCCAGCGACCCCACCGCCGTGACCTTCACGGCGCGGGTCACCTCGTCCAGTGGGCTGCGCTCGGCCAAGCTCGAGTACAAGGTGCTGAATCCCGACGGGAACATCGGCGGGAGCGGCGACGCCGCCTTCAGCACGGGCCGGGAGAGCGACATCAGCTTCACGCTCGAGACGAAGACGCCGACGCGGTACATCCCGGTAGGGTCGGATCTCGTCTACCGCTGGGTCCTGACGGACAACGATGGCGTCACGGCCGGGAGCGAGGAGCAGACCTACCGCTTCCTCGACGCGCGCTACCAGTGGCAGTCGCGCACGGAGGGGCCCGTCACGGTCTACTGGTACGGCAACGACGATCGCAACGCGACCGTGGCGCTCACCGCCACGCGCACGGCGCTCGAGCAGATCGGTGCCTTGCTCCGCACGGCGGTCCCCTACCCGACGAAGGTGATCGTGTGGCGGTCGGAGGCCGAGGGCGAACTCGCGATGCAATCTCGGGGCGCCGTCTTCGACTCGCAGGTGCTGACCGGCGGCCAGCGCGTGGCGCCCGATCTCCTCTTCGTCTTCGAGCCGGACGCCGACGTGATCCGGCACGAAACCGCTCACATCGTCACGCACGTCGCCGGCGACGGTCCGTTCAGCTCGATCCCCGCGTGGCTGGACGAGGGCACCGCGGTCTACGCACAGAGTTCGCCGGGTGGCGGCTACACCACCGGCGTGCAGTTCGCGATTCAGTCCGACCAGACGATCCGTCTGCGGTCGCTCCAGTCCCCCGCGAACGACCCGAGCCTCGTCAACGTCTTCTACGGGCAGTCGTGGTCGACGGTCGCGTTCATGATCGACCGCTACGGGGAGGAGAAGTTCGCCGAGATTTTCCGGCTCGTACGCGAGGGCTCGCGCGTCGACGACGCGCTGATGGCCGCGATCGGGCTGGACCAGGACGGGCTCTACAACGCCTGGCGTGAGGCGAACGGTCTCGCGGTGAAGGACTTCGGCCCGATCGCATCCGGCACGACTGTGGCGGGCGCGGTGGCCACGCGCGCGCCGCTGGGCATCCCCACGGGTAGCGGCTCGTCGAGCGGCGGGGGCAGAGCGAACAGCGCCCCCACCCCGGCGGCGTCGAGCGGAGACGGCAGCGCTGCGGCAGCGGGCGGTGGCAGCTCCGGCGCGGCCCTGGCGGTGGGCGGCATCACCGTGCTGCTGGCGGTGTTGTTGGGCGGTGCCGGCGTCTACCTGCTGCGCCGGCGCGCATAGCGACCGATCTCTGAGGCGCTGATCGGTCCCGTCTTCGGCCCGGCGACTCAGCCGCGGCCGGGGATGTAGAGGCCGCCGCCGGACGTCTCTTCATCCCCGCGCGGCGCCAGTTGCTGGGCCTCGCTCTGCGCCGCGGATTGCTGGCGCGCGAGCTCGAGCGCGTCGTCCTCGCTCAGGTACGGGGTGGTGAGCACCTGGTCGCGGATCACGGGCTCCGTGTTGCCTTCGAGCACGCGCGTGATCTGCGCGAGCAGGTCGTCCTCGAACCAGGTGCCGGCGAAGCGGCGACCGTTGATCGTGAGTGCCGGGACCTCGTTCAGCGTGCGCTGCCCGGCGAGAATCGGAAACTCCGCCATCTCCACCACGCGCGCCCGGATCTGCTTGGACTCCACCCCGAAGGCCGCGACGAGCCGGGCGAGGTGCGCCGAGTAGCCGTCGTACGGCTCCACCATGGCCTCGAGCGTGACCGGCGCTGTCAGCGCCTGCAGCGCCGCGCGCGTCTCCTTCTGCACAGGGGTGAGCCCGTTCGACGCGAACCCGATCGCGTCGAGCATGACCGGGAAGAGCGCGCCGGCGAACAGCCCGACGAGCTGAACCGAGCGCCCGTGCCCGCGCACCACGACCGTCGGCGCGAGCTCGACGTGCGCCGCCGCGGCGCGATCGGCGTGGCGCTGGAGGTTGTAGGGCGTGACCGTGAGTGCGGGATGGAGCGTGGTGATCTGGCGCACGAGCGCGAGCACATCGGGGCACTTCGTGCACACGTCGCGGTCCGTACGGATCAGCCCTCCGGGCGAGTCCTCGACGGTCCACACGTCCAGGCTGACCGCGCCGGAGAGGCGTTCGGCCAGGTAGTTCGCGACTTCGGTCCGCTCCGCACGGGCGAGCGGCCCCTGGGGAATAGCTGGCATGGGCGGTGCTCCCTCGCGTCCGTCTCGCGTCCGTCTCGCGTTCCGCTCGCGCTAGTCTCGCGCGCTGCGCTCGGTACGGTCGACCGCGCGTACGGCCCGCGCGGCCAGGATCAGGCGCTGGAGCGCCGTCAGCAGGCTGAGCACCGCGAGGATCCAGAGCGCCGGCCGCAGCAGTCCGAGGATCAGCCCGGCGGCGGTCAGCACGACGCGCTCCTGTCGCCGGAACAGCCCGTCCGTGAGCGCCACGCCCAGCCCCTCCGCGCGCGCGCGCACGTACGAGACCAGCAGCGATCCGACGACCGCGGCGAAGGCGAGCAGGACCTGCTCGCGGCTCCCGCGATCGAGCGCGTAGGCGGCGATCCCGAACAACACCACGGCTTCCGAAGCGCGGTCGAGCACGGAGTCGTAAAGCGCGCCGAACTTGCTCGCGCGCCCGGTCGCGCGCGCGACGGCGCCGTCGAGCATGTCGAGCGCGCTCGCGACGAGCACGATCGCCCCGCCGGCG
>JAQBZW010000157.1 GCA_027622315.1 Chloroflexota bacterium
TGGGCGGCGGGCCGGCACCGCGCGCGCTGCTCGAGGCGGCGCGCGACCGCGGGCTACCGGTGCTTCAGACCTACGGCCTCAGCGAGGCAGCGTCGCAGGTGACGACGCTGCCCGCCGCCGACGCGTTGCGCAAGCTCGGCTCGTCGGGCCTGCCGCTGCCCGGGACGACGGTGCGGATCGCACAGGGCGACGGACACGGCACGGCGAGCGCGGGCGAGATCGGCGAGATCTTCGTCGCCGGCCCCACCGTCATGTCCGGCTATTTCGGCCGGCCGGAGGCGACGGCCGCCGCGCTGCGCGATGGCTGGCTGCACACCGGCGACGTGGGCTTTGTCGACGAGGAGGGCTACCTCACGGTCGTCGACCGACGCGACGATCTGATCGTGAGCGGCGGCGAGAACGTGTACCCCGCGGAGGTCGAGGCCACCCTGGCGGGGCACCCCGGCGTCCTCGAATGCGCGGTGATCGGCGAGCCGGACGAACGTTGGGGGCGGCGCGTGACCGCGGTGGTGGTGCCGCGCGCGGGTGCGGACCCGGAGGCGCTCACGGCGGATGCACTGAGGGCCTTCTGCCGAGAGCGGCTCGCGGGCTACAAGGTGCCGCGCGCGTTCACGTTGCGGGCGGAAGCGCTGCCGCGCACGGCGTCGGGGAAGCTTCAGCGGCACCTGGTGCGCGCGACCGGCTGAGCCGCGGCGCGTCAGCGCGCCCGGGCCGCCCGTGGTCGCACACGCCCGTTCGTGGCCGCCCACGCCCGTTCGTAGCCGCCAACCCCGCTCGTGGCGCGCGATCCCTCGCGGCGCGCGCAGTCGAGCCCGCGCAGGCATTGGCCGTCGCGGCTCGGCACCCTGTCGGATGCCGCTTGCGGGCGCGGCGCTGCGGCGAATGATCCGCGGTTAGTGGCCGGTGTCTCCGCGCGTTGCGAGCGCGGTCGAGACAGCGAACGGCGTCGCCGTCGCGGGTCGGCACCCTGTCGGGTGCCGCTTGCGGGCGCGGCGCTGCGGCGAATGATCCGCGGTTGGTGGCCGGTGTCTCCGCGCGTTGCGAGCGCGGTCGAGACAGCGAACGGCGTCGCCGTCGCGGGTCGGCACCCTGTCGGGTGCCGCTTGCCGGAGCGGCGTGCCGCGGGGTCGCGCGCGCAGTCGAGGCGGCAGTCAGGCGGGCGGGGCGGTGCCTGTGCATGCGCGCCAGGCCTGCTCGAGCATGAGGCGGGCGAAGGACGCGCCGGGGCAGTGATTCACGACGTCGCGGCCGTCGAACTCGCCGTAGTGGCGCGTGAAGAGATCGGCGGTCGGTTCCAGGCGGTCGAGCCCATCGCGGTAGGCGGAGATCTCGCCGCGCGCGGGTTCGTAGCCACCGTCGCCGACGGTGGGAGTGCTCCACAGCACGGAGTCGAGCACGGCGTAGACGGAGTCGATGCCGGTGCGGACCTCGGCCTGGCGGAGATCCGGGATCGCGTGGCGCTCGCCCGCGGCCCGCAGCACCGTGTGCATCGCGTCATGCCATGCGGCGGTGCGCGGCGTCTCGGGCGGCGCCGCGCTCGCACGCGCCTCGTAGGCAGCGACGACCGAGGCTTCGTCGAAGAGTTCTGGCATGAGATCGAGCAACTCGTGCAGGCGCGCGGCGAAGCCGGGTTCGAACTTCGACACGAGGATGCGTTCGTCGTCCACGCGCACGATCCGGCGCGGGCGGTCGATGCCGCGCGTCTCGACCAGCCACGCGTTGAGCGCCGGCTCACGCGGGTGGGGACCGGCCGCCGTGTCGGGCGCGGCGGTGGCGTCGGACGCGGGCGGGCGCGGTTTGGGTGCGTCGGGGGTCATGGCGAGCATCGTGCCATACTGCCGCGCGGAGGTGGCGAGTGGCGGAACGGCCGGTCGATCGCATGCGCGTGGGCGGCGTGGAGATCGTCTCCCTGCCCGACGGCGCGGCGAACCTGGGCGGGCGTCCGCTCGCCGGTCCGGGGGACGGGGGAGCGGCGGACACGTCGGTCGATTGGGCCGAGTATCACGCACGCTTCCCGGATGGCTTTCACGGCCCAGATCATCACTGGCGCATCCACAACAACTGCTACCTCGTGCGTTCTGGCGGGCGGCGCATCGTCGTAGACCTCGGCGTCGGGGTGGGGCCGTATCCACGCTACGGCGGGATGCACGGTCAGCTGCCGCAGGCGATGGCGCGCGCCGGGCTCGCGCCGGAAGACGTCGACGTGGTCTTCTTCACGCACGCGCATCCGGATCACGTCGCGTGGAGCCTCGACGCCGAGGGTGCGCCGACGTTCCCGCGGGCGCGCTATCTCCTGCACCAGGCGGACTGGCACGAGTACGCCGTGCACCGCCAGCCGCCGCCGCGCTACATCCAGCGCTTCGTCGCGCCACTGCGCGACCTGGGCGTGCTCGACCTGCTCGCGGGTGAGCACGCACTCACGGACGAGCTCACCGCAATCGAGACGCCGGGCCACACACCCGGACACATGAGCCTCGTGATCGCCTCCGCGGGCGAGCGGGCCGTGATCACCGGGGACGTCTTCCCGAGCCCGTTCTATCTCAGCGAGCCCGAGCGCCCCTTCGGCTCCGATCTCGACGGCGCGCGCGGCATCGCAAGCCGGCGCGCCCTGCTCGCGCGCATCGAGGCGGACGGCATGCGCGTCGTGGGCGGGCACTTCCCCGAGCCGGGGTGGGGCGACATCATCCGTGTCGGCGGTCGGCGGTGGTTTCGGGCGCTGTGACGCGCCCCGCGCCACCGCTCGCTTGGAAGCGCTGACGCCGTTTGACCGTGCCGGGCGGCGCGCGACAGAATCGCACGCGTCATCCCGACAGTTAGCGGGAAGGACCGCAACCATCACACAGGACACGAGCGCAAACCCGGGCGATCTCTTCTATCTCGATCTGCACACGCACTCCACAGACGGCTCAGACGATGCCGGCGCCACGGTGGAGGGCTACCTGCGCTGGATCACCGGCCGGCGCCGGTTCGGCTACCGCATCGACGGCTTCGTGCTGACGGAGCATCGACGCTTCGACGCCGATCGCGATTACACGGCGCTGGCCGAGCAGTACGGGGTAACCGTGCTGCGCGGAATCGAAGTCGAGACCGACGTCGGGCACGTGCTCGTGTACGGCGTGGCTCCCGGCTTCTACCGCGACTTCGACGTCACCAACGTCTCGTTGCCATACGAGGACGTGTTCCGCGCGGCGCGTGAGCACGGCGGCATCGCGGTGGGCGCGCACGCCGGCCGGCCGCGCATCGGTCTCGCCGAGCACGTCGATCGGCGATCTGTGTCGGTCGAGGGCGTCGGCATCGTCGAAGCGCTCAACGGCGGAAGCAGCGACGAGGAGAACTCGCACGCGCTGCACTTCGCGGAGGAGCACGGGCTGAAAGCCGTGGGTGGAAGCGACTCGCATTTCGTGAGCGGGATCGCGCGCTGCCTGACGGCATTTCCGGAGCCGGTGCACAGCGTCGAAGCGCTCGTCGAGGCGTTGCTCAGCCATGAGTACCGCCCGGTGGCGGTCGAGGAGACGCACGACGACGAAGAGATTCGCGAGCGTTCGCGCCGGTTGCAGGCAGTGCGGTCGACGGCAGAGGCCGTGCACCACGAAGGCGGCGAGGTCGAGTACGACCACTCTGTGATCGGCGTCGAGGTCGAGATCGGATCGGCGGAGATCACGCACGAGCAGATCGCTGCGTACTGCGAGTCGACCGGCGACACAAACCCGCTCTATCGCGACGAGGCGGCGGCCGAGGCCGGGCCGTTCGGCGGGCTCGTGGCCCCCCCAGGGCTGCTCAGCGCACTGGTCCAGGGCCGCGGTCCGGACCCGAAGGTGCAGTACGGCAACACCACCTTCATGTCCGGCCAGCGCATGGAGTACGTGGCGCCCGTGCGGCCCGGCGACACGATCACCGGCTACGCCTCCGTGAAGGAGGTCTACGAAAAGACCGGTCGTAGCGGCCGCATGGTCTTCGTCGTGAACCGCACGCGCTATGCGAACCAGCGGGGCGAGGACGTCTCCGCGAACGAGAGCTCGATGGTGCACCGCCAGGTCGCCCCGCGGAAAGAGTCGTGATGTCGGACGCGATCACTCAACGCTATTTCGAGGACGTGTGGCCCGGTGACGAGTACATCGAGGAGCACCAGCCCACGGGCGACGACGTGGCCGAGTACCTGCACATCAACCAGATGGGACGCCGCGCACAGACCGGCAATCTCGACGGCCGGTTCACCGATGTGGCCGGCGCGGCGCGCCAGGGCCTGGCGCGACCGATCGTGCCCGGCGCGATGAGCATGGCGCTGATCACCCGCCTCGTCACGGACTGGATGGGCCCGCTCGGCCACCTGCGCAGCATCGAGGTGAGCTTCCGCCGTCCCGTCCAGCACGACGACCGCCTGCGTGCGAACGCGCTCGTGACGGACGCGAGCGACGAAGACGGCGAGCCGACGGCGACGCTCGACGTGTTCTTCGAGAACGAACGCGGTGAGCGCCCGGTGCAGGGCACCGCGGTGGTCGTGCTCCCGCGCCGGACACAGCCGGCGCCCGTCGTCGAGTGAGCGTTCGCCGGCGACGGCGCGGTCGTGGGCTCTGTGAGCGGGGCGTCCGTACCCGACGCTAGCCGCTCGCTCGCGGCCCCTGGAGCGCACTGATCACATGCGCGACGTTCTGGTCTTCGCGCAGCCGCGCCGGGAGCAGCGCGAGCGTGATCTTCCGTCCGGGGTGTTCGACGACACGCGCGAAGTGGGCGATCCGCCCATCAAGCCCGTCCGCTTCACGCGCACGTCCGGGCGCGTCGAGCGGCGCGTACGTTTCGGCAACGCGCCACGCAGCATCGCGCGCCTTCTCCATGCTGAAGTTGATCACGCGCTCCTCGGTGCGGCCGCCGACGAAGTCGAGCACGCGCATCCACGGGGAGACCGTGCCGATCCGTCGCTGCACCTCGCGCTGCAGTTCGCCGAGCAACGCGTTGATTTCGTCGAAATCGCGCCGCAACACGGGCAATCCGCCGGGGACCTCGTCCGCGATCTCGGCCGCGGCGATCCCGAGGTCAACGTTGATGTGAGCGTTCATGCCGAGTAGCAGGTGCTGAAGGATCACAGGTCGCCAGCGCGGCGCGGCTGCGAACGCCACGCCCCAGCTCTGCGGTGTGGCTTCGCCCGCGCGGTGCCGTTCGAGCGCAGCCAGGTAACGCCCGGCGAAGAGGCAGGCGAGCCGCTCCATGCGCGGACCATCGTCGAAGCGTCCGCGCGCGATGCCCTCGCGTACGTACGTAGACATCACCTGGTAGAGGGCCGCGAAGTAACCGAGCCGGTCGTCGTCGCGCCGACAGGCATCGGCGATGTTGGTGAGGCGCGCCTCCAGCTCGGTCATGCTCACGATCGGACGGGTCACGACATCACACTCCGCTCAGGCGCTTGCACGAATCACGGGTGGACGCGCTCGTCCGCGAGCCCGACGCAACATAGCGGAGCGTCAGCGCTCGAGCGGGTCGTTGGGGCGCGCTGACGCGTCGGCGGGATCGGGCGGCACCGCGAGCACGGTCGGGGCGGCGCGGAGCGCGAGGGCGACGCGATCGCCGTCGGTACGTACGCGCGGTCCGACGCGCACGCGGACATGTGTGCCGTCGTCGAGCCGCACGTGTAACAGCTGGTCGTGCCCGTAGTACTCACGCGCCTCGACCGTGCCCGGGACGCCGTCGGCACGCAGCTCCACGTCCTCGGGACGCACCACGACCACGCTCGCGCCCTGCCCGGCCGGCGCCGGGTACTCGCCCCAGGGGGTCATCACGCGGCCGTCCCGCGCCGCCGTCCGATAGATGTTCGCGTCGCCGATGAACTCGGCAGCGTGCACGGTGGCCGGCCGCTCGTAGACCTGGTTCGGCCGACCGACCTGCTCGATCCGACCGCGCCACATGAAGGCCACGCGATCCGCAATCGAGAGCGCCTCCTCCTGATCGTGGGTGACGAGTATGGCCGTGGTCCCGGCACGTTTCACGATCGCGCGCACCTCTGCGCGCACGCGCGCGCGCAGCGCCGGGTCGAGGTTCGAGAACGGCTCGTCGAGCAGTAACAGGCGCGGTCGCGGCGCGAGCGCGCGCGCGAGCGCGACACGCTGCTGTTCGCCGCCGGAGAGCTCGTGCACGCGGCGCTCGGCGAAGCCCGCGAGGCCGGTGAGCGCGAGCGCGTCCCGGACGCGCGGGTCGCTCGCTCGTGCCCCCACCCCGTACGCCACGTTCTCGCCCACGTTCATGTGAGGAAAGAGGGCGTAGTCCTGGAAGACCAGGCCGACACCGCGCCGTTCGGGAGGCACGTGTACGCCGGGCGCCGCGACGACGTCGTGGAAGAGCGTGAGGCGACCGGCGTGCGGTCGCTCGAATCCGGCGATCAGTCGCAGCGCGGTCGTCTTGCCGCACCCGGAGGGCCCGAGAATCGCGAACAGCTCGCCGCTCACGACCTCCAGCGAGAGGTCGACGACGGCGGGCACGGCGTCGTACGAGCACGCGAGACTCTCAGCGCGGACCGCCAGATCGTCGTGTGGCACGGTCATCGTCTGGCCGCCGGCTGGAGCAGCACGACCGCGAGCCCGGAGACGGCGATCAGCATCACGGCAGGGACCGCAGCCTCCGCGTAGCGGGCGTCCGCCGTGGTCGACCACACGCGAGTCGCGAGCGTCTGGAAGCCCGGCGGCGCGAGCAGGAGCGTGGCCGGCAGCTCTTTGATCGTCGTCAGGAAGACGAGCGCGGCGCCGGCGAGCACGCCACGGGCAGCAAGCGGGATCGTGATCGACGTGAGCACCGACCACGATCCCCGCCCGAGGCTGCGGGCCGCGTCCTCCATGGACGGGCGCACCTGGAGCAGCGCGACGCGCGTCGCGCCGACCGCCTGCGGCAGGAACAGCAGCGCATAGGCCGCCACGAGCAGCGTGTGTGACTGGTAGAGCCAGTCGACGCGGATGGCCGCGAACACCAGCGCGAGCGCGACCACGAGTCCGGGCAGTGCATAGCCCGTGTACGAGAGCACTTCGACCACGCGCGCGATCACGAGCCCGCTGTAGCGCGCAACGAGGATGGCGACCGGCACCGCGGCCACCGCGGCCACCGCCGCCGCGGCGCCGGACACGAGCACGGAGCTCGTTGCCGCGCGCCAGAGGCCGGACGGCACGGCGCCGTCTGAGGCGGCGCTGGCGAACCAGTAGCCGAGCACGCCGAGTGGGAG
>JAQBZW010000158.1 GCA_027622315.1 Chloroflexota bacterium
GCGTCTCGCCGTAGGCGCGCGGCGCGTCCGCCGCCGCGATCAGCGCCTCCCGGTGAGCGCGCGCGGCCGGTCCGCTCGCGGGCACCTCGAGCACGAACCGGCGCTCGAGCGCCGGTTCGGCCACGCGGCGTGAGTAGATCAGGAGCAAGCCCGCCACGCCCTCCCAGAGCGCGATCGTCTCGACCTCGGGCGCCGGCAAGCGCCACAGCTGGTACGACGCCCGGAACACGCCGCCCGGCCGCAGCACACGCGCCGCCTCGCCCAGTGCGGCGTCAGGGTCGGCGGCCTCCTCGAGCGACGAGGCGGCGGTGAGCAGATCGATCGAGGCGTCTTCCAGCGGGAGCGCCGCGCCATCCCCTGCGACGAAGCTCGCGTTGGCAAGCCCGAGCCGCCGCGCGTTCGCGCGACAGACGGCGACACGGCGCGGCGACGGGTCGACACCGATCACGGTCACGCCGGGGAGCGCCGCGGCGAGCGGCAGGGCCGGCCAGCCGTCGCCCGGCCCAACGTCGAGCACGCGACGGCCCCCCGCGGGGAGCGCACCCGCGTAGTCGGCGACGCGCGCCGCGTCCGCCCAGTGCGCCTCGCGGCGCGCGTCGTAGGGCACGTCGACGAACGGGAGGTTGCCGCTCGTCCAGAGTGGCAACAGCTCGTACAGCCCGCGCGCCGAGCTCACTGATGTCGGCGGCGCAAGTTCGCGCCAGCGCCGCTCGACGGCGGTAAGGGGCAGCACGCTCATTGCACGAGACTCATGGCAGACGCGCTGAGGGGCCGCGTGCGCGGCCCCTCACGTGGCGGTCGTTCGCGACTACGGGTCGACGCGCGCGGTGGCGCTGCCGGAGACGACCTCGCGGCCATCCTGGTTCACGGTCGAGAGCGCGAGGTCGACGAGCTGCTCGCCGTTCTCCTCGCGCAACGCCTCCACCGTCGCCTTCGCGGTGAGGTTGTCGCCGGGGAAGACCTGGCTGACGAAGCGCACGCCGAACTTGGTCAGGCGTCCGTCCCCCACCCAGTCCGTCAGCATGCGACCGGTCATGCCCATTGAAAGCATGCCGTGCGCGAAGACCGTCGGGTACCCGCCGACCTTCGTCGCGAATATCTCGTCGGAGTGCAGCGGGTTGTAATCGCCCGACGCGCCCGAGTACATGACGAGCTGCGTGCGCGTGAGATTCTCGACCACCACCGCCTCGTGGGTGTCGCCGACCTTGATGTTGCTGGCCTTGAGTGCCATTGCGGACCTCCGGTCCATTGGCCCCTGCGGGACCGCACTGTGGCGTGTGTCGAGGTGGGTGTGCCGGTCGTGACGAGAGCGATCCCCCAGCGCAGAGGCGCCGAGCGGTCTAGCCCGCCATCTCGCCGCTACGCCTGCTCGACGACGCGTTCGGTCTGGACGCCGACCGAGCGCGCGGTGATCACGAGCTCGCCGTTCTGGTCGAAGTACTCGGTGATCGTCTCGCTGAACTTCAGCTTGCCGGCGCGCCGGCCCTCGCGTTCCCAGCTCTTGCCTGGTCGCGTCTTCGCGCTGAGCACGTCGCCGGGGTGGAGGTGTCGGTGATATTCGAAGTGCTGCTCGGCGTGCAGGCCGGTTCCGCCGCCGCCCCCTCCGCCGCCACGCGGCGTGCCGCTCGGCTCGCGGCCCGAACCGAACCACGGTTGCCCCGGCTTGGGCCGAAGCGCGGCGTCGGGATCGTACTGAGAACTGGCCTGCACGAATGTCGGCGGGGCGATGATCCCGCCGGGCTCGGCGCCCTTCGCGTAGTCCTCGTCGTGGTAGATCGGGTTTGGGTCGCCGACCGAGCGCGCGAACATCATGATGTGGCTCGCCTCGACCGGGAATCGCTCGACAGCCATCTGCACCCCCTCGTACGTGCGCTGCGTGGATCGGCGGCATCGTACCAGTGCGTTGATAGCGCGCCGATGAGGGCTGCCGGCGCGCCGGGCGGCGTGAGGACGCGGGGACGATCTAGAAGAGGCCGCCGGTGCGAATTGTGCGCTCAACTGCGTAGAGCACGAGCAATCCGACCGCGACGGCGATCCATTTCCAGTAGAAGCGACCAGGATCTTCAAGCACGCGCCACAGCCTAAACCGGGGAATTCCGACGGGCGAGCCGCCCGATGCCCGGTGGATTCGCGGGCCAGAACACATCGCTCACGGTTCCACCCGAACCTCGCCAATTCAGCTGCGAACCACTCATCTCGCACCCGTACAGGAGCAACCCACACTCACCGGCGTGATCGCGCCGCTGCATGTCTCCCGCGACCACCGCACGCTTTTCTCGCACCACCGTTGTCAGTAGTGGGCAACGCGACCTGCCCGCAGAGCGAGTCACCCACCATCGCGGTCGCGACCTGGAAGGAAACTCCGGCTCATGGCAAGAAAACCCATGGCATGGATCGTCTCGATCCTCGCTGCCGTACTGGTACTCGCGGCGGCCGTCCCCGCAGGTGCCACCGGCGAACCACTGGACATCACGACGGCCGCGCTTGCGGTCGGCGAGGTGGACGCCAGCTACTCGCAGACGCTCGCGGCCTCGGGCGGCGTTGCCCCCTACACGTGGTCGCTCGTCGCCGGCAGCCTGCCCGCGGGGCTCACGCTGAACGCATCGACTGGCGTGATCGCCGGCACCCCCACGGGCGCGGGCGATTCCGCCTTCACCGTGGAGGTCGTCGACGCCGAAACCACCGCGACGACGCAGGCGCTCTCGATCGCGGTCGCTTCAGCGGTCGCGGTCGGGACGAGCACGCTTCCGGACGGCACGCTGAACGCGGCCTACTCGCAGGCACTGACGGTCAGCGGCGGCGTCGCTCCGTACGTGTGGTCGCTGGCGTCGGGCACGCTGCCCGTCGGCCTCACCCTCAACGCCGCGAGCGGCACGATCGCCGGTACGTCGACGGCCACCGGGACCTCGACCTTCACCGTGCGCGTCACGGATGACATCGGCGGCCAGGCGACGCAGGCGCTGACGCTCACGATCGCCGCTGCAGCCACGACGCTGACGATCACGACGCTCGAACTGCCGAAGGCGAGCGTCGGTTTCGCATACAGCCAATCGCTGAACGCGACCGGCGGCGTGGCGCCGCTGACCTGGTCCCTGGTCGCTGGGAGCCTCCCGGCCGGCCTGTCGCTCAACTCCGGCACCGGCGTCATCGCCGGCACGCCGACCGCCGCTGGCATGGCCGTCTTCGCGGTCAAGGTCACGGATACGGCCAGCGCTTCAACGGCACGCATCCTCTTCATGAATGTCAAGAACAGCGACACGACCACCGACAAGCCCAAGCGCGACAAGAACGCCGAGTTCGAGGACCGCGTGTACGTGGCGTGCGACGTCTCAATCGACGCCCACCCGGCCATGGGTACGCTCTGCTCCCTCTACATGGGCGACAAGCTTGGCGGCGTGGCCCGGCCGATCATCGGCCGTGTGATTCTCAAGCTCGCCGATCGCGCCGAGCTGAAGCAGTCGAAGGACGAGCGCACGGACCACGAGCGTGAGATTCGCGCCAAGGCGAAGTCCGACGCGAAGCTCGGCAAGGACATCGCACACGAGATTCGTGCCGAGGCGAAAGCCGACGCGAAGTCCCGCAAGGACGTTACGAAGACGGTCAAGAAGTTGAACACCCACGCCGATTTCGGTTCGGCGGTCGCGAACTCCACGATGAGCCTCGATCACGACGATGACGAGTTCGATCACGAGGATCACGAGGTCGAGCACGACGAGGACGGCGAGCACGACGAGAACGACGAGGACGACGAGCACGACGAGCACGAGACCGAGGACGACGACTAGAGCGCATCCGCGCCAACCCGCCCCGCCCGGGACGCATCCCGGGGCGACAGCGGGCACCGGACACCCCGGTGCCCGCTGTTCGCGTCGCGGGCGCGGTCGCTCGTTACGCGCGCTGCGCGCGGCCCACGACGCCGTTGGCGGTGACGACGACGTGCGCCTCATCCATGTGCTCGAGCGTGGCACCGGGCGCCACGAGCGCGTCGCGCAGACGCACATGGCGGAGCACGCAGCCCGCACCGATCACCACGTTCGGCCCCAGCGTGGCGTCCTCGATCAGCGTCCCCGCCCCAAGCAAGACAGGCTCCTCGATGTCACTGCGTTCGATGATCAGATCGGTCTGCTCATGGCGATCGGCCTCGTCGAGCAGGATCGCCTGGGTCGTGAGCAGCGAGGGAATTGTGCCGACGTCGAGCCAGTACCCGTCGAGTTCCCGGCCGCCGATGCGATGGCCGTCGGCGAGCATCGCCGCCACCGTGCGCGTGAGGTCCGCCTCGCCGTTCGCGTTGATCACGGGATCGGTGCGCAAGCGCTCGATCGCGGCGGGCGCGAGCATCCACACGCCGCACAGCGCGAGGTTCGAGCGCGGATGCGCGGGCTTCTCCTCGAGATCGACGACGCGATCGCCTTCGACGATCGCGATGCCCATCTCAGTGGGGCGGTCCGTGTGATGGAGCACGAGCCAGACGTCCCACCCGGGCTCATCGTCACCGCTCATGAACGCGGCGACGTGGGACGCGAGACTCCCGCGGAGCAGCGTGTCGACCGCGAGCACGATCACGCGCCGCCCGTCGAGCGCGGCACCGGCGCACACCACCGCGTCACCGGAGCCCCGCGGCTCCTCCTGCACGGCGACGCTCACGCCGATCCCTGCCGGCGCCGCCGCGATCGCGGCAGAACCGGTGCGATCGTCGCCGCCGGCGACCACGACCACGATCTCGCGGACGCCCGCATCCGCGAGCAGGTCAATCCCGTACGCGATCAGCGGGCGGTTGAGGATGGGGACCAGCGCTTTCGGAAGGTCGAGCGTCAGCGGGCGCAGACGGGTACCGAGCCCCCCGGTGAGGATCACGCCGAGCGGTGCGGGTGAGGCGGATGCGGTCAGCTCGGGCTCCCTTCGCGGTCGTCCCGGAGAGTAACTCGCGATTCACTCGTGGCCGCGTCCAGCCGCTGCGGTGCCGGAGCCCACGCCAGTCGCCAGTCGATACCATGGTGCGGATGACGACGCGCCCGACGCCAAGCCGCGAGACGCCGACGCGCGAGCGGACGGACGTGGAGCTGGAGCGGCTCTACCACCTCATCCTGCTCGATGACGATCAGCACACGTACGACTACGTGATCGAGATGCTCGCGTCGATCTTCGGATACGCGACGGAGAAGGCGTTCGCGCTCGCCCGCATGGTGGACAGCCAGGGTCGCGTGATCCTCGAAACGGCCTCACGCGACCGCTGCGAGCGGCACCAGTCGCGCATCCATGCCTACGGCGCGGATCCCCGCATCCCCACTTCGAAGGGTTCGATGAGCGCGATCGTCGACGAGGCGTTCTAGCCCCGCGCTTTCCCCCGACCCCTGCCGGTGGCGGCCCTCCCCCGCCCCGCTCCCGGTAACGGGAGGGGGGCTTCGGAGGTCACGGCGCACCGCGCGGCTCAAGCCGCCGCTCGACACGCGAGCGCAATCTCCCCGCTCCCGGTACCGGGAGCGGGGCCGGGGGTGAGGGTCGCTACAGCGCGACGCCGCGCGTGATCGGGCGGGGCTGCTCGCCCGGCTCGAGCGCGATGCCCGCTTGGGAGGCGGAGATCAGGCGGCGCTCTTCGATCACGATGTGCTGCGCGGTGCCCGGGTTCGGGCGGCCCTCGCTCGGGCCGAGCGTGATGATCTCAGCGTGCAGGCGGTCACGCTCGATCTCGAGCAGAGCCACCGTGCCGTGACGCGTCTCCTTGTGGTGCGGGAGGGTGGGGCTGCCTGAGTTCAGGATCACGACGCCGTCGCGGTACTCGAGGCGTTCGACGTGGGTGTCGCCGGCGATAATCAGGTCGAGCGCGCGACCGCCGAACTTCCTCTCGATCATCTGGCTCACCGGCTGATCCTCGGGGCGCAGATCGTGGAGCATGCCCACGCGCCAGCCCTCGATGTCGAGGAACTGAATCGGCTCCATGCGCGGATCCTCGAAGTTGTCGTTGTTCCCGAGCGCCACCACGATCTGCGCGTACTGCTCGCACCAATCCAGTACCAGCGGGCGCACCACGTCGCCGCTGTGCAGGATCAGGTCCGCGGTCGCAAGGAACTCCCCGAGATCGGGGCCGAGCTGGTCGGGGGTGCGAATGAGCGAAGGCAGGTGGGTGTCGGAGATCACGGCGACGCGCATGCCCGCCACGCTATCGCGGCGCGGAACGGCCCGCAACAGAACTGCAGGGGGACGTTCGCCTGCCCGGACCCGGGCCGCACGGCAGTGGGGGGAGCCCACGGGGCGCCCGTACCTTCGTGCCGCAATCGAGGCTCGAGCGGCAGGGCGTGCCATGACGGCGACACCGGTCTCAGCGCCGGCCGACACCCGGCGCGATCTACGCCGCTACTTCCTCGTGGCGTACGCCGTCTCGTGGCTACTCTGGGCGCCGCTCGTGTTCGCCGAGGCGGGTTGGATCGATCGCGGTCCGCCGGAGTGGTGGCACTACGCCGGCGCGGCCGGCCCGATCACCGGAGCGATCGTCGCGAGCAGCCTGGCCGGGGGGCGCGGCGCGGTGCGAGCGCTGCTCGCGCAGTTCGATCCGCGGCGCGTGACCGGCGGTTGGTGGGGGTTCGCCGTATTCAGTCCGATCGCGCTGTTCGCTGCCGGAGCGCTCACGCTGCGGCTGGTCGAAGGCACCTGGCCCCATTTCGCCGCCGTCTCACGCACCGGGAACCTGCCCGTGCTCGCGCTGCCGTTGACCTGGCTCATCCACACGCTCACGTTCGGGGTTGGCGAGGAGACCGGCTGGCGGGGCTTCGCGCTGCCCCGGCTCGAGCGTGAGCACCGCTCGCCGCTACGCGCGACGGTGGTGCTCACCGTCTTCTGGGCGGCATGGCACATCCCCGCGTTCGTCTACAACGACAACCTGCGCGGGCTCGGCGCCGGCGGCACGGCGGGCTGGCTGCTCGGGTTGTTTGCCGCCGCGATCTTCTTCACGTGGCTCTATCACCGGACGCACGGCGGCCTGCTCGCCATCGTTATCTGGCACGGCACGTTCAACACGCTCGTCGCGTCCGAAGCGGCGGAGGGCACGATCGCTGCCGCCATGACGACAGTGTTCATGATCGCCGTCGCCCTGATCGTGGTGCTCGGCGCGCCGACGATGCTCGGCCGTCACCCGGACGCGGCGGGCCCGCGTCCGGG
>JAQBZW010000159.1 GCA_027622315.1 Chloroflexota bacterium
TGGCGACCGTATAGCCGAGGCCCGTCACGATCGCCATCGCGCCGGAGGCAACGGGCGGCGGCGCGTCGCCCGCGCTCAGCGCATCGCTCTCCGCCCGGATGCGCCCACGCACGGCCTCCGGCGACCACCACGGCGCAAATGCGAACGAGCGGATCATCTGCGGCGGCGCGACGAGCCGGCCGAACCGGCTCCGTGTTGCGGCGGCTTCATCCCAGTAGACGGGGTTGGCGTCCTCGGCCACCTCACAGAAACGCCAGATCAGCTCCGGCGTCACGGCGTCCCGCGTGAGCGTGTATGGACCCCAGTGGTTGAGGAACGGCTGTGCGGCCTCACGCGCCGCGGTCCGCGATCGGGTCGAAGCCTCGGTCACCGCGCCCTCCGCTCACTGAATCCCCCGGGCACCACGAGTGTGGTCCGTCGCGATTCTAGGCAGCCGTCCGAACCCTCGCCACGCGCAGCTCGGTCCGCGGAGCAGGATCGACCCGCAGGCGGCGGACAGCATCCGGGCGTTCTGATAAAACTCCCTGACGGAGGACACTATGGCCGACACCAAACGCACGATTCGAGGCAAGGTCGCGATCGCCGGCATTGGCGAAACGACGTACTACAAGCGAGGGCAAGCACCCGACCCTGAGTTCAAGCTCGTACTCGAGGCGGTGATTCGGGCATCCGAGGATGCCGGCATCGATCCACGCGAGATCGACGGCTTCGCCTCATTCTCGAACGACCGCAACTCGCCCGAGCGGATCGCGACAGCACTCGGCATCCCCGAGTACCGCTTTTCGAACATGTTCTGGGGCGGCGGCGGCGGCGGCGGCTCCGGGGCGATCGCGAACGCGGTCGCCGCAGTCGCGGCCGGCTACTCCGACGTAGCGGTCGCCTACCGAGGACTCGCGCAGGGGCAGTTCGGGCGCTTCGGTCAGGGCCCGCGCGTGAACACGGTCCCCGGCGACGGCGCCTTCACGGTGCCGTACGGCGTGATGTCGCCGGCACAGACCTTCGCCATGCGCACCCGCCGCTTCATGCACGAGCACGGCGCGCGCCAGGAGGCGCTGCGCGCGATCTCGCTCGCGTCGTACCGGCACGCGCAGTTCAACCCGCGCGCCGTGATGTACGGCCGCGAACTCGACGCCGAGGCGTACGACAACTCGCGCTGGATCGTCGAGCCGTTCCACCTCTTCGACTGCTGCATGGAGAACGACGGCGCAGCGGCACTGATCGTGGTCTCCGCGGAGCGCGCGCGCGACCTCAAGCAGAAGCCGGCCTACGTGCTGGCGGCGGCGCAGGGCTCCGCCTTCCGACAGGGCGCGGCCGCGCACAACGCGCCGGATTACGCGACGAGCAACTTCAAGACGCTCGTCCCGCACCTTTACGACATGGCCGGCGTCGGCCCGAAGGACGTCGACGTCCTCCAGTCGTACGAGAACTTCACCGGCGGCGTGCTCATGAGCATGGTCGAGCACGGGTTCTGCGCGCCAGACGAGGTCAATGAGTTTTTCACCCTCGAAAACTTCTCGGCACCCGACGGCAAGCTCCCGCTGAACACCAGCGGAGGCAATCTTGCGGAGTGCTACATGCACGGCCTGGAGCTGATCACCGAGGCGGTCCGCCAGATCCGCGGCACCTCCACGTGCCAGGTACCCAGGGTGGACATCTCGATGGTCACGTCAGGGCCGATGGTGCAGCCGGTCAGCGACCTGATCCTGGCGAACGAACCGAGCTAGCAACCCCGTTCGTCCCGAGTGAAAACGAGGGACGCGCGAATTCTCTCCCGCACCGCTGCCGCGAAGTCCCCTCTCCTCCTCCAGGGAGAGGGGATCGGACAAGAGACGAGCGACCCATGACTTCGACCTCGACCGAGCGGAAGTACTACCTGCCCGAGGGCCTCCCGGCCCCCGCGCCGCATATCGACGATCTGGGCAAGGAGTTCTGGGACGGCACGCGGGAGCACGAGCTCCGCGTCCAGTTCTGTGAATCCTGCCAGGAGTTCCAGTGGGGACCGGAGTGGATCTGCTACCGCTGCCACTCGTTCGACACGCTGACCTATCGCACGGTCGAGCCACGGGGCACGATCTTCTCGTGGGAGCGCGTCTGGTACCCGACGCACCCCGCACTCCAGATGGGCGTCCCGTACCTCGTCGCGCTCGTTGAGTTGCCGCACGCGGGCAATATCCGCATGGTCGGCAACCTGCTCGGCGACCCCGAGCAGGAGGTCGTGATCGGCTCCGCCGTCGATGCGGTGTTCGAAGACCACGACGACAGCGATCCTCAGTACACGCTCGTGCACTGGCGAACCGTCTAGCGGCGAGCCGAGGGCGCATGCCCTCGGGCGATCGGCGAGCCGGGGGCATACGCCCCCGGACAAGTCACGCGACGAGACCCACGAACCGTGTCCGAGGGCGCATGCCCTCGGCTCGCGGTTACCGGAGGTAGCCCTCCGCCTCGCCGCCCGCAACCTCGTCCGCGCCCATGTCGAGCCAGTCGCCCAGCACGGCCGCGTTGTCCTCGCCGAGCATGCGCGAGCGCCGATACTCCGTCACCGGGCTGCGCGAGAATCGGAGCGGGAGCCGGTCCGCGTAGCTCTGGCCCACGGCGGGTTGCGGCTCGGCGATCGGCGTCAGGAAGTCAGTCGCCGAGAATTGCGGATCGGATGCGAAGTCGAGACCCGTCTGCACGACGCCGGCGGGCACGCCGGCTGCCTGGCAACGCGTCTGCACCTCGTACGCGTCGAGGTCGCGCGTCCATGCCGACACGCTCCCGTCCAGCGCGCGCCGATCCGCGACGCGGCCGGCCGCTGTGGCGTAGCGCTCATCGCGCGCCCATTCCGGGTCGCCCATGACGGTGCGCAGCGACGCCCACTGGGCGTCGTCCATCACGGCAATCGCCACCCAGCGGTCGTCGCCGGCGCACGGGTAGCACCCGTGCGGGGCCGCCACGTCGTACGGCAGGTCGTTGCCGGATGCCTCGGCGACGCGTCCGTTCGCGAAGTAGTCGAGCAGCGCCGGCGCGACGAACTGTGCGCCCACCTCGAGCTGCGAGAGCTCAATGCGCTGGCCGCTGCCGGTGCTTCGCCGCGCCTCGAGCGCGGCCAGCACGGCGACCGCGCCGTGCAGCCCGGAGAGGTGATCGTTGTACGAGAAGCCGATGCCGATGTCCTCGCGACCCGGCACGCCGACGAGCGCCGTGATGCCGGCGAGCGCGTGCACCGTCGGCGCGTATGTCACGAAGCTGCTCCACGGACCGCGCTCGCCCATGCCCGACATCGCGACGTAGATCACGCCGGGGTTCGCCGCGCGCACCGACTCGTAGCCGATCCCCCAGCGGTCGAGCACGCCGGCGGAGAAGTTGTCGATCACGATGTCGGCGCGCTCGCAGAGGCGACGGCACAGCGCCTTCGCCTCGTCGCGCGCCATGTCGAGCGCGAGCGCGCGCTTGTTGCGGTTCCACATCACGTAATAGGCGCTGAGCGGCGTGTTGCCCGGCCGAGCGGCGGAGTTCACCTTCACCACGTCCGCACCCATGTCGCCGAGGATGCGCGTCGCGAAGGGGCCGGCGAGCACGTGCGTGAAGTCGAGCACGCGCACGCCTGCGAGCGGGAGCGGCCCGGAACTCATGCGTCCCAGCCGATCTCGCGGAGCACAGCGTCGGCCGCAGCGTCGCCGTCCGCCTGCGCCGCCGGCGCGGCCGCGCCCGGCGCCGCGATCGGCGTCTCGGAGAGGTGATACGGCACGCCGGGCCCGCGCACGACGTCGCCCGCCGGCAGCGTGTGCTCCACCCACCATCCGCGTGCCTCGAGGTGGGGGTTGTCTGCGAGCCGGTCCGGCGGCAGCACCCAGCCAAAGGGATGGTGTCTAGCCTGCGATTCGAAGAAGAACGGCTCGACGTGCTTCGTTGCGACCCAGTCCTTGAGCACCTCCATGAAGCGGCCGGTGATCGGCCGCGCTCCGGTGGGGTCGAGATAGCGCTCGTCGAGCAGATCCTGTTGCGCGCCCTCTTCGACGAGCCAGGCGAGCAGCGCCTGCGGATCCGGCGTGATCGTGACCATGATCGCGCCGTCTCGGGCGTTCATGACCTCATAGGCGTCCGACCAGTGCAGCGAGCCGCGCCGCGGCAGCACCGGCCCGAGCGCCATCGGCAGCCGGTCGTGGTACCAGAGCCACATGAGCACGTGCTCGAGACACGACGCGAGCGCCTCGTGCACGGAGAGATCCACGCGCTGGCCCTCGCCGGTCTCGCGCGCATGGCGAAGCGCCGCGAGCGCGGCGATCGCGACGTACGCACCGGGCACGGCGAACGTCATCTCACCGAAGCCGCGCAACGGCGGCGTGTCGACATCGCCGGTCGTGGCGGCGACGCCCCCGAGGGCGGCGGCGACGAGGTCCGGCGCGAGGTAGTCCGCCCACGGTCCTTCGCGCCCGAACGACGTCAGCGAGACGAGCACGAGCGCCGGGTGGTCGCGCAACAGCGCGCCCTCGTCGACACCGGCGGTGGCGAGCGCGCCCGCATCGAGCACGACGTCCGCGCCGCCGCACAGCGCGACGAGTGACGCGCGTCCGCCGTCGGTCGTCGCGTCGATCGTGACGAAGCGGCGGTTCGACGCGTAGTAGGCGTGCCACAGCGAGTCGCCGCTCGCGGCGAACGGCCCGCGCCGCCGGAGCGGATCACCGCCGCGCGCCTCGACGCGGATCACGTCGGCGCCGAGGTCGGCGAGCAGCTTGCCGCCGTAGATCCCGCGTTCGTCCAGCAGATCGATCACGCGCACGCCGGCGAGCGCGCCGTTCGGGCTCGGTCCCGGCATCAGCTCCTCCTCCTTCGCGCTGCGCAGAGTGCCATACGGCCGCGGATGGCGCCCTCACCCCCCGCATCTCGCCGGACCCTCACCCCCCTTCGTCTTCGCTCAGGCTCAGCCCCGCTCCCTCTGACGCTGACGGACCGCGTCCCCTCCAGATAAGCGCGAGGGAGCGGGGAGCAGGAAGGCCTGCGGCACGGGCCTCTGACTCCCCACTCCCTCGCGCTGTTTCTCAGGCGGTAGGCAGTTCGTCGACGCCAGAGCGAGGGGGCTGAGCCTGTCCTTGAGTGAAGACGAAGGGGGGTGAGGCGCCGACTCGCTACAGAGTCTCGCCACCGTCGAGCACAATCGTCTCGCCGGTGACGAACGACGACGCCGGGCTCGCGAGGTAGACCACGACGCCGGCGCACTCATCGGCCTCGCCGATGCGGCCGAGCGCGGAGGCGGCGAGCGTTTGTGCGGCGATCTCCTCGTTGTCCCAGAGCGCACGCGAGAACTCGGTGCGGATCACGCCGGGCTCGATGCAGTTCACGCGGATGCCGTCGCGGCCCCACTCCTTCGCGCACACCTTGGTGAGCATGACGAGTGCGGCCTTGGAGATCGCATAGACGCCCAGGCCGGCCGTGGGGCGGATGCCGGTGTTCGAGCCGACGTTGATGATCGAACCGCCCTCGTCGTGCTCGAGCATCGCCTCGCGTGCGTAGACGCTGAGCTGCCACGCGGCGCGCACGTTCGTGTTCATCACGATGTCCCAGGTGCGCTCCTCGAGTTCGTGGATGCCGCCGAAGAACGGGTTCGTCCCCGCGTTATTCACGAGGATGTCGACGCGACCGAGCTGCCGCTTCGTCTCGGCGACCAGCGTTTTCAACCCCTCCGGCTCGCGCACGTTCGTGGGGATCGCGACGGCGCGGCGCCCGAGCGCCTCGATCTCCGCGACCGCCTCGGCGAGCGACTCCGGCTTGCGCGCGCCGATCGCGATGTCGGCGCCGGCCTCGGCCAGCCCGAGCGCGATCGCGCGCCCGATGCCGCGGCTTCCGCCGGTCACAATCGCCACCTTGCCCTCGAGCGAGAAGCCCGTCGCTGCCATGAAGTCGCGCTCCCTGTCGTTTCCGCGCGCCCGCCGTCGGTCGCCCGGCGGCCAAGTCTATGCAGAGGCGAACGTCGGGGCGAACGGGGCCGCCGGCCGACCGACGGCGGGCGCGCGCATGCGTCGCGCCGGCGCACTGTCGGCGGGACCCGGAGCCGCCACGCGTGCCAGCGGATGCTCTTCCCTCGCTCACGTTCCACGAGGTCAATGTGGAGCGCTGGCCCGATCTCGTCCGCCTGTTCGAAGCGCGCGGCGGGCCGAGTCACTGCTGGTGCATGGTCTGGCGTGGCATGCCCGCCGGCGCCGCGCGGCGAGCGCGATCGGGCAAGCGCGCGGCGCTCGAGACTCGCGTCGCGGCGGCAGTGCCGATCGGGATTCTCGGATACGACGGAGTCGAACCCGTCGCCTGGTGCTCGATCGCACCGCGCGAAACATACCGGCCGCTCGGCGGACCGCACGGACCGGACGACGGCACGGGAGCGGTGTGGTCGCTGGTCTGCTTCTTCGTACCGCGCCGGCTGCGCGGGCGCGGCATCACGCCCCAGCTGATCACCCGCCGCGATTGCACAGGCACGCACGCGCGGCGCACGCGTGGTCGAGGCCTACCCGGTGGATCGCGACTCACCGAGCTACCGCTTCGGCGGTTTCGTCGAGACCTTCGCCGACGCCGGCTTCGTGGAGGTCGGCCGGGCGGGGTTGCGTCGCCACGTCATGCGCTACGACGTGCCGAGCGCGTGACCGAGGCGTGTGGCCGCGGCCGCCCGCGTCGCGCCTATGCCCGCGCGCCCGCGACGCCCGCGACGCCCGCGTTCGCGAGGCGTTCGGCGACACGGCGTTGTGCGGCTTCGGCGGTCGTGATGCCCTCGCCGCGAGCGCGCTCGAGGATGGCGAGCGTCGTGTCGTACACGCGGTCGGCGAGCGCCGCCGCGCGCGCCGGGTCGTAGCCCGACCACTCGACGCCGGCGTTGATCACGCCGCCGGAGTTCACGACGTAGTCGGGCGCGTACACGATCCCGCGGGCGGCGAGCAGTGCCGCGCTCTCCGGATCGTGCTCGAGCTGGCTGTTCGCTCCTCCGCACACCACGAGACAGCGCAGTTGCGGGATCGTCTCGGCGGTCAGCACGTTGCCCAACGCGTTCGGCGAGAAGACGTCGCACTCCAGCGTGTGCGCGCGCTCCGGCGGGACGCTCTCGCCGCCGAGCTCACGGGCCAGCGCCTCGGCGGCGGCGCGGCGCACGTCGGCGACCGTGACGCGGGCACC
>JAQBZW010000160.1 GCA_027622315.1 Chloroflexota bacterium
TCGATCGGCAATCTCAGCCCCGTCGACTACGAGAGGAGGCCCGTCCCGACGACCAATGCGGCATGATGCGCTCTACACCCAACCACTCCGGGAAACCGGGTCAGGCTCAGATGAGACTCGAAAATCAATCTTCTATGTGGAAGACGTGTGCCCAGGTCATTGATCGATCACAGATTCCGAGGCAGGCCCTTTTGTTCGCGATCAGTAGAGCCTGCGGGTAATGACTCGACCGAGGACTTGAGCGTTGGTATCGGCCATGACTTTCTGCACGGCCGGATCGGCGAAGTTGCTCGCCGAGGCTGTCATGAGTGAATCGAGTGAGTCGGTCCACGTCGCCACGGTTCCTGTGAACGGCGCCGGGCCGGATGCGATCGACTGCATCCAACTCAGTCCGTTCGCGCCATGCTGCATATGGCTCCAGTTCAGATCGATGTTCGCTTCCATCGTTGCATCGGAGACAGGTGCTCCAGCCATGTACAAGATGGTTCCGAACTCGCCGGATCGTGTACCCCGTTCTGCTTGAATGCGGAAAAGGTTTCGACGCTGGACCTGGACCTGGGCATCTCGCATGAGCGCCACAAGATCTGCGTCTTGGTAGATCCCTGCCTGGCCCGACATAGCAGCGTCGATCGAATCGAATTCAAAGGCGACGACGACCATGCCGGACATTTCTCCGCCCATAATTATCTGGCTGGCGGTCGACGACGTCGCTCCCAACGATTCCAGTCGCTCACCTGCCCACGTGGCACCAGCCTCACCGAATTTTTTAGCGTCGCCCATCGATGCGAGGACTGAGTAGATGTAGGGCATGCCAACCTCCAGGTTGAGTGAGTGGAGCGATCTATAACGCTCCGAATTATCACTATAGCGCGATGGCCTGGCCGGAGCAGTACGGCGGCAAGGGTAAGGGCGGCTTCTTCACCTTCATCCTCTCGGATGAGCTCCAGTACCACGGCCTGCCCTACGACTCGATGTCGATCACCTCGGTGGGCTCCACGATCATGACCTTCGGATCCGACGAGCAGAAGTCCGAGTGGCTGCCGAAGATCCAGGCCGGGGAGATGACGTTCGCGCTCGGCTACACGGAGCCGAACGCCGGCACGGACCTCGCCTCGCTCCAGACGCGCGCCGTGCGCGACGGCGACGAGTGGGTGATCAACGGCCAGAAGATCTACACCTCGAGCGCACACGTCTCCACGCACGTCTGGCTCGCCGCGCGCACCGACCCCGACGCCCCGAAACACCGCGGCATCTCCACCTTCGTCGTCGACATCAAGACGCCCGGCATCACCGTGCGCCCGCTGTGGACGATGGGCGGTTCGCGCACGAACGAGACGTTCTGGGAAGACGTGCGCATCCCGGCGGATGCGCTCGTCGGCGAGCTCGACCGCGGGTGGTACCAGGCGTCAAACGCGCTCGACCTCGAGCGCGTGGTGCTCGGCGCGAGCACGTCGCGGCTCCGCCGCGGCATCGAGGAGTTCGTCGATTACGTAAAGGCGGAGCGGCCGGACCTGGTCGACGATCCGTTCGTGCGCACGAGCGTGGCCGAGACGAAGGTCGACGTGGAGATGGCGCGTGCGCTCTCGCTGACCTGCGCCGCGCTCGTGGACACCGGCATGACGCCCACGATGGAGGGGGCGATGTCGAAGGTGTGGTCGTCCGAGACGGCCGAGCACATGTACTCACGCTTCATGGAGATCCTGGGCCCGGCCGGGCTGCTCGACCGCGACGAGCAGGAGGCGCCGCTGGAGGGCGCGCTCGAGCGCGGCTGGCTCGCCTCGCCGATCAGCCGCTTCGGCGGCGGCACGAACGACGTCCAGCGCCGCATCATCGCGACGCGCGGCCTCGGGCTGCCGCGCGGTTAGCGGAGGCCCGCGGGAGCCTCCCTTCCGCTCGTCCTGAGGCTCCCCTGAGCGGAGCGAAGGGTGGAACGAAGGACGGGAGGGCCCCGGTGCGGCCTCGTGCCGTTGCCGGCAACAAGACGAACACCACACACGAGGGCGGGAGCAAAGACGTGGATCTCAGGCTGAACGAACTCCAGCAGTTGATCCGGCAGACGGCCGACGACTTCATCGAGAACGAAGTGCCGTCCAGCCGCGTGCGCGAGATCGAGGCCAGTGGCGACGGCAGCGCGCTCTGGCACCAGATGACGGAGCTCGGCTGGCCGGGTCTCCCGATCGCTGAGGCGTACGGCGGGCAGGGCGGGGCGCTCACGGACTGCGCGGTGCTGGTCGACCGACTCTGTCGCGGCGCCGTGCTCTCGCCGTTCGCGTCCACCGTGCTCTGCGCCGCGACCGTGCAGGCGTTCGCGGACGAGGAGCTGAAGCAGCGGCTGCTGCCGCGCATCGTGCAGGGCGCGGTGGTGAGCGCCGCTGCGCTCGAGCGCTCGGGCGCCGTGCACGCGCCGATCGCCGCGACGTACGCGAACGGGAGCGTGAGCGGCGAGAAGTGGTTCGTCGAGTTCGGCGAGAGCGCGGACGTCCACCTCGTGCTGGCGATGGACGGCGCGACGCCGGGCATCGCGGTCGTGACGCGCGATCAACCGGGTGTGACCACGCGCCCGCTGAAGAACATCGGCGCCATGCCGATGGCCGTTGCGACGTACGCGAACGCGACCGCCGAAGGCTGGATCGCGGGCGGCGACGCCGTCGCCTACCTGCGCATGCTCGGCGCCGCGCTCGTATCGCTCGAGTGCTACTCGTACGCCCAGAAGTCGCTCGACATGATCGTGGACTACGCGCAGATGCGCGTGCAGTTCGGCCGCCCGATCGGCGCCTTCGAGGCAGTGCAACAGCGCGTGGCCGACATGGCGATCCAGGTCGAAGCTTGCAAGTTCCTCACGCACGAGCTGCTCTGGAACTTCGACAATGGCACGCTCGACCCGAACCAGGTCCCGGTCGTGAAGGCCGCGACCGGTCGCATGATCGGCGACGTGACGATGTGGTCGCACATCCTCCACGGCGGCATCGGCTACATGAAGGAGTACGACCTGCAGTTCTTCACGCGCCGCGGCAAGGAGGCGGCGTCGCGCTGGGGCAGCCTGCGCGAGAGCTCGAACGCGATCGCCGAGGCCGTGCTCGCCTGACCGTTCGACGGGACCTCGTACCCGGACGCGCTGCGACGAAGGAAGGAACGACGATGGCGATCGTGAAGGACCCGGTCTGCGGCACCGAGGTGGACACCGATGCGGTCAACGCGACCGTGGGCAACACGACCTCCGGCGCTCCCGAGACCGACCCGTCGAAGGGCACGAAGCGCTTCCACGAGGGCCAGTGGTTCTACTTCCACAACCTCGACTGCCGCATGAAGTTCGTCTCCGAGCCCGGCCGCTACCTGCCCTGACGCGCCTGCCCCCGTTCGTACCGGTGGAAGCAGGGGACGTGCCTGCCACCCGTTCGTCCCGAGTGAAAGCGAGGGACGTCCCCTGCCCTCCGTTCGTCCCGAGTGCAAACGAGGGACCCGTGCGGCACTGGCTCCGACACACCGCTGTCGACCGAAGCTCGCCCTAGATCGCCCCGGCGATCGCTCGGCCCAGGTCGGACGTGCTCGCCGTGCCGCCGATATCGGGCGTGCGCGGGGCGCCGGACGCCGGCTCGAGCACGCTCTCAATCGCCGTGACGATCGCGTCGTGTGCAGCGCGGTAGCCGAGGAAGTCGAGCATCATCGCGCCGCACCAGATCTGACCGATCGGGTTCGCGATCTGCTTGCCGGCGATGTCGGGGGCTGAGCCGTGGACCGGCTCGAACAGCGATGGGAACGTGCCGGGCGGGTTCAGGTTCGCGCTCGGTGCGATGCCGATCGTGCCTGTGCACGCCGGCCCGAGGTCGCTGAGGATGTCGCCGAACAGGTTGCTCGCGACCACGACATCGAAGAAGTCCGGCCGCTGCACGAAGTGCGCGGTCAGAATGTCGATGTGGAACTTGTCCACCGTGACGTCCGGGTAGTGCGCGGCCATCTCCACCACGCGCTCATCCCAGTACGGCATCGTGATCGCGATCCCGTTCGATTTGGTGGCGCTGGTGAGGTGCTTCTTCGGACGCGACTGCGCGAGGTCGAAGGCGTAGCGCAGCACGCGGTCCACGCCGATACGCGAGAGCACGGTTTCCTGCAGCACGATCTCACGCTCGGTGCCGGCCCACATCCGTCCCCCGATGCTCGAGTATTCGCCCTCGGTGTTCTCGCGCACGATGTACATGTCGATCTCGCCCGGTTCGCGCGGGGTGCCGTCGCGGCGCACGACGGGCGCGATGATGCCGGGCATCAGGCGGGCGGGGCGGAGGTTGACGTACTGGTCGAACTCGCGGCGGAACTGGAGGAGCGATCCCCAGAGCGAGACGTGATCCGGGATCTTCTCCGGCCAGCCGACGGCGCCGAAGTAGATCGCGTCATGCCCGCCGATCTGGTCCTTCCAATCGTCCGGCAGCATCTTGCCGTGCTGCTCGAAGTAGTCCCACGAAGCGAAGTCGAAGTGGTCGAACTCCAGGTCGAGCTCGAAACGGCCTGCCGCGGCCTCCAGCACTCGGATGCCCTCCGGCACCACCTCCTTGCCGATGCCGTCGCCGGCGATTACGGCGATCCGTTTCGTGCTCATACGTGGGTCCTCCACTCGGAACATCCGTGCACGCGACAGTCGACCGCTGCGACGATGCGGTGCGGGGCGCGCGAAGGCAAATGGCGATGGCGCAAGGCCCGCCCGGTCCAGATTCCGTTCGCCCTGAGACCCCGTCGAAGGGGGGGAACGTGGTCTCCCGATCGGCCGTCTCGCCGGCTGCCGTGCGTGCGACACCATCCGCGCGGGCCAAGCCGCGCGGAAGCCTCACTGAGCGGTGGCTACTGGTCGATCGTGGCCACTGGATGACCGCATGCCCCCTTCGACGGAGTCTCAGGGCGAACGGAACATCGAACGGAACATCGAGCGAAGCGCCGGGAAGGACGAACGGGCCTCCCGGGGGCGCACCCGGGCCGCCGGGACAAACGGGGCCTCCCGGTGTCTTCCTGTTCCCGTTCGCCCTGAGACCCTGTGGAAGGGGGCGCGCGGTCACTCCGATCGGCGCGCTCGCGGACGCCGCAGGCCAGCAAGACGCCGCGGCCGGCTCCATGCGGCTATCGGATGGCCGCCAGTGTCGCTGGATCTGATCTCATGACTGACCCGAAGGACGAACGGACGCCGGACGCCGGACGACGGGTAACGAGACGAAGGGCTCGACTCAGTCCTGTTGCGTTGCAGGGAACATACAAGGTGCACCGTTCCTCCCTCGATTCACTCGGGACGAACGGGTGAGGCGATCGAGCGTGCGCCTCGCCCGTTGAGCACGATCCACCCGCTTGTCCCTCGATTCACTCGGGACGAACGGGTGAGGCGATCGAGCGTGGGCCTCGCCCGTTGAGCACGATCCACCCGCTCGTCTCTCGATTCACTCGAGACGAACGGGTGAGGCGATCGAGCGTGGGCCTCGCCCGTTGAGCACGATCCACCCGTTCGTCCCTCGACTCACTCGAGACGAACGGGTGAGGCGATCGAGCGTGGGGCTCGCCCATTGAGCACGATCCACCCGTTCGTCCCGAGTGAATCGAGGGACGAACGGAGCATTGCCGGCAAGTCGGGCACCCGCCCTCAGTCGCGAAGCGTCGTGATCGGCCGGCACTGGAGCAGGTAGAGCTCGTCGTAGGCGACGGCGCACTCGACATCGACCGGCCAGCCCATCGCGTCTTCGAGCTTCGCCGCGAGGCGAGCCATCTCGATCAACTGTGACGACGTCACGGACGACCGCGTGCGGAGGTCGTCAGGCACCGCGACCTCGGCGGTGCCGGCTTCCGTGAGCACGGTCATCACGGCCTTATCGGAGATCGACTGCTGGACGACGCCGAGCGTACGTCGGTCGATCACGAAGAAGTCCGGCGTGACCGTGCCGCCGCCGACGCTTTCGCCGAGGCCCCACGACACGTTCACGACGATCTGGCCGCGGTCGCTCGTGATCGGGTTGGCACTGAAGACCACGGCGGACGCTTCCGACTCGACGAGCAGTTGCACGAGCACGGCGATCGCCGGGTGCTCCACCGCCAGGCCCTGGCGCGCCCGGTACTCGAGCGCGGATGCGTCCAGCGCCGAGTCACAGCACGCGACCACCGCCTGCACGACGGCGTCTTCGCCGCGCACGTTGAGGAACGTGGCGTGCTGGCCGGCGAACGAGGCGCCGGCGCTGTCTTCGTCGATCGCCGAGGAGCGCACCGCGACGGGCGGGGCTGCCTGGCGGGTGAGCGCCGCGAGCTGTCGGTAGGCCGCACGCACGCGGGTCACGAGCTCGTCGGGGAGCGGTTCGCCGGCGGGCACGGCAGACATCGCGAAGCCCGGCGGGACGAGGTGGAGCGAAGCGAGGCGGCTGAGGTGCGCGGCCTTCGCGCCGACGCGCGCAGGGTCGTGACAGCGATCCTCGCCCAGCCAGTTGATCTCAGTCACGCTTGCCCCCGCCCCCTGCTGCCGGCGCCCGGGCCGCCCGCGGCGGCGTGTATTGTTGCGCATCGAGTCGGCGCACGTCCTGCGCGCGCTCAGCGCCCGCCGGCTCTCGGCGAGCGGCCGGACGGACTGGGTGACGGGGGTGATGAGCTCGGTGAGCGGCACGCGCTCGAGGTCGATCGAGATGTGACCGGCCTCGACGCGGGCCACGTCGAGCGCGTCATTCGCGAGCGCAAGCAGGTGGTTCGAGGCTTCGCGGATGCGACGCAGGTAGTTGACCTCGACCTCGGTCAGTCGCTCACTCGCTCGTTCCTCCAGCAACTCGCTGAAGCCCATGATCGCCGTGAGCGGGGTGCGGATCTCGTGGCTCATCGTGGACACGAACTGTGACTTCGCGCGGCTCGCATCTTCGGCCTGCTCGCGCGCGAGCTGCTCGGTCTCGAGCCGCTGGCGCAGTTCCTTCGTCATGTGGTTGAAGGACGCGCCCAGGCGGTCGACTTCGTCGCCCGCGGCGCGCACCGGCACGAACTGATCGAGGTCGCCATCCGCGGCCGCTTCCGCGGCGCTGAGCACTCTGCGCACGCGTTCGCCCACGGAAAATGCGGTGTGACCTGACCCCCTGAAACAGATCCACCGCGAGAGTGAGAATCGCGGTGGACAGGAAGGGGTCTTGGG
>JAQBZW010000161.1 GCA_027622315.1 Chloroflexota bacterium
CGCCGCCCCCGCAGCCCCCCGCGACCTCGCGCCGGGCACGCCTGCGCGTGCGCAGCTGGTGGCCGCAGCGGCGGCCCTCGCTTGCCACCGTGCTCGTGCTCGCCTTCGTCGTGGACGGCCTGCTGCTGCGGCTGATCGACCTCGGCGCGCGCGCGATGCACCACGACGAGTCCCTCCACGCCACCTACGCCTGGTACTTCATGGAAGGCCGCGGGTACTTCCACGACCCGCTCATGCACGGGCCGCTGCAGTTCCATCTGATCGCCGCGCTGTTCAAGCTCTTCGGCGACGGCGAGACGATGTCGCGTCTGCCCGCGGCGCTGCTCGGCACCGCGCTGATCGCGTCGCCGCTGCTGCTGCGCCGCTGGCTCGGCGGCGCGGGCACGGCGATCGCGGCGTTCTGTTTCGCGCTCTCGCCGACGCTCCTCTACTACTCGCGCTTCGCGCGCAACGACCTGCCGGTGGCGCTCTTCACGGTGCTGCTGGTGGCGGCGATCTGGCGCTACCGCGCCGAGGGACGGTTGCGCTGGCTGCTGCTGCTCGCGGGCGCGACCGCGCTCTCGTTCGCGTCGAAGGAGACGATCTACCTCTTCGAGGCGGTGCTGCTCGTCTACCTCGACGTGGTGCTCTGGCGCGCGCTGATCGCGCAGCGGCGGGCGGCACATGGCACGACGCGCGGACGCCTGCTCGTCGAGGCGGCGTTGCTACCCACGGCATGGGTGGTCGCGGCGCTGTGGCCGCTGCTCGGACGCGTACGCGCGCGACTGGGGCTGCACACGCTGCCGCGCGAGGGCGAACTGCTGATCGTGCTCGGTGCGCTCACGGTCACGCAGCTCGGCGCGCTCACGGCGCTGCCGCTGCCGCGCGCGGGCATCACGCTCGAGGGCGACGCCCTGCTGCTCTACGGCAGCGTCGCCACGCTGCTGCTGATCGCGGGCGCGTGCGCCGTGGGGCTCGCGTGGGACTGGCGGCGCTTCGCGCTCGCGGCCGGCCTCTTCGCGCTGATCACGATCCCGCTCTACAGCACCTTCTTCACGAACCCTGAGGGCATCGTGACCGGCTTCTGGGGTTCACTCGACTACTGGCTCGCCCAGCAGGACGTGCGGCGGGGTGAGCAACCGGGGTTTTACTACCTGATGATGCTGCCGCTGTACGAGCTGTGGGTGTTGATCCCGGCGCTCGCCGGCGGCGTGTGGCTGCTCTGGCGGCGCGGCGGACTGGCCGCGCTGCTCGCCTGGTGGTTCGCCGGGAGCTTCGTCGCGCTCTCACTCGCCGGCGAGAAGATGCCATGGCTGAACGTGCACCTCGTCACGCCGCTCGCGCTGCTCGCCGGGCTCGCGCTCGGGCGCGCGCTGCCGGCACTGCGCGACGCGCTCGTGGATGAGCGCGTGCGCGTGCGCGCCTGGCTCGGCGCGCTCGTACTCGCCGTTCCCGCCGTCGCGATCGTCGCGCTCACGCTGCGCACGGCGACCGCCCTCTCTTTCGCGCATCCCGACACGCCGGTCGAGCCCATGATCTACACGCAGACCGCGCCCGACGTGCCCGTGCTCAGCCGCCGCATCGTCGCGCTGCTCGAGGCGCCCGACGGCGCCACGGAGGTAGTGGTCGACACCACGGCGTCGCTGTCGTGGCCGTGGGCGTGGTACCTGCGCGGACGTACCGTCCGCTACCTCGACGCGGAGGCGATCCGCTCCGAGCCGCCGTCGGGACGCGCGATCGTGATCGTGGCGGGGGACACGCTCAGCGCGAGCGATCCGATGCGCGCACGCTTCGCGCCGGCCATCCCGTACCGCCATCGCTGGTGGTTCCCGGAGCAGGGCTACAAGTCCGCGCGCTTCGGGAGCGTGGCGCGCGGGATCGCGGACGGCTCGCTGCCGCGCGCCTGGTGGCACTTCGTGCTCCACCGCATCGACCGCAGCGCGATCGGATCACTGGACGGCGAGGTGCTCTTCCCGCGAGCCGCCCCGGGCGCCGCCGCTGGCGACCGCCCGGCGGATGCCGGAGACTGATCGTGCGTGCTCCCTCCACGCACAGACGGCTCCCACCCGAGAAGGGAGCGGCGATGCGCCGCGCTCGCCCACTGCTTCGGGTCGGCCTCGGCACCGGCGTCAGTGTGCTGTTCATCGCGCTGCTGCTGCGACGCGTGGACCTGTCCACGGTCGGGAGCGCGATCGCGGACGTGGAGGTCGCCTGGCTGCTCGCGGCGGCCCCGGTCTACGCCCTCGCGTTGTGGGCACGCGCCGAGCGCTGGCGGCTCGTGCTGCGGCCCGCGTTGCGTATCAGCTCGCGCGACGCCACCGCGCTGGTCGTGATCGGCTACACGGCGAACAACCTGCTGCCGGCGCGCGCCGGCGAGGTCGTGCGCGCGGTGTTGCTCCAGCGTCGCACCGGCGCGGCGCGGCTGACGGTGCTCGGCACGATCGTGGTCGAGCGCGTGCTCGACGGGCTCGTGCTCGCGCTGTTCCTGCCGCTGCCGCTGCTGCTCGGCGGCCGCAACGACGTACTCGATGCACTCGCCGTGATCGGCGGGCTGGGCTTCCTCGCGCTCGCGGGCGCGATCGTGCTGCTGGGCACGCACCCGGCGCTCATGCGCCGTCTGATCGATCGTGCGCTCGGGCTCACGCCGGCGCGGCTGCGCCTGCCGCTGCGCGCGTGGAGCGAGAGCTTCCTCGCGGGGCTCTCGCTCGTGCGCGGACGGCGCGCCTGGGCGGCGGTGACGGCGATGACGGCGCTGTCCTGGCTGCTCGAGGCCGCGACGTACTGGCTCGTCGGGCTCGCCTTCGGGCTCGAGCTCGCACCGTGGCTCTACCTCGGCGTGGCCGGCGCGGCGAACCTGGCGATCGCCGCACCGAGCACGGCGGGTGGCATCGGTCCGTTCGAGTACTTCGCGCGCACGGTGCTCGTCGTATTCGGCGCCGGCCTGGCCACCGCCACGGCGTACGCGCTCGTGCTGCACGCTCTGCTGATCATCCCGACGACGCTCGCCGGGCTCGTGTTGCTCTGGCGCGAACAGATCGGGCTGGGCGCGCTCCGGCGACAGGCGGAAGGCGACGCCGCGCCCGCGGACCCACACGTCGGCGGGCAGCTCGCAAGCGTGCTGCCTCCACGGGAACACTCGGGATGAGGCGCTAACGATGCGCATCGTCGTGATCGGCGGCGGCGTCGCCGGCCTCGCGGCCGGCTATGAGCTCGTGCGCGCCGGCCACGAGGTCGTGCTGTTCGAGGCGGGTCCGGTGTGGGGCGGACAGGTGCGCACGTTCGAGATCGGCGGCGGCCGCATCGAGAGCTTCTACCACCACCTCTTCCGCTCAGACACCGAGATCGTCGCGCTGATCGACGAGCTCGGGCTCGGACCCGATCTGCGCTGGATCGACTCGAACGTGGGGCTGCACGCGGGCGGCCGCAACTACCCCTTCATCGGGCCGCTGGACCTCCTGCGTTTCGACCGCGTCTCCCTGCTCACCCGCCTGCGACTCGGGCTGACCGCCCTCTGGCTGCGCCGCGTGAGCGACTACACCCGCTACGAGGGCCAGCGGGCCTCCGACTGGATCACGTCGCACGTCGGGCGCGAGGGCTACGACCGCGTGTGGGGGCCGTTGCTGCGCGCGAAGTTCGGGGCGTACGCAGACGACGTCTCGATGGTCTGGTTCTGGGGCAAGATCTACCTGCGCTTCGCTTCGCGCGAAGGGGGCCTATTCGCGAAGGAGCAGCTCGGCTACCTGCGCGGCTCGTTCGGCCGGCTCGTGGACGCGCTGCTCGAGGCGCTCACCGCCGGCGGCGCGGAGCTCGCGCTCGGCACGCCGGTCGCGCGCATCACGATCGCCGACGGCCGCGTGAGCGGGCTCTCGCTCGCGGATGGCCGGCACGTCGCCGCCGACGCCGTAATCGCGACCGTGCCCTCGCCGCTCTTCGCACGCATGCTCCCGGAGCTGCCCGCGCTGGACGCCCGCTACGCCGAGCTGCTCGAGGCCGTGCGCTACCAGTGGGCGACGGTGCTCGTGCTCGCGCTCGACCGCCCGCTCTCCGATATCTACTGGCTGACGATGACCGACGACGATGTGCCGTTCGTGGTGGCGGTGGAGCAGACGAACTTCGTCCCGCCGGCCGAATACGGCGGGCAACACGTCGTCTACTTCTCGCGCTATGCCGATCCCGGCGATCCGATCGTCGAGCAGGACGTGCAGCAGGTGCTCGACGCGTACGAGCCGTACATCCGTCGCATCAACCCGGCCTTCGACCGCTCGTGGATCCGGGACCGGTGGCTGTTTAAGGACCGCGCCGGGCAGCCGATCGTGCATGCGCAGTACCACGAGACGATCCCGCCGCACCGCACTCCCGTGGCGGGCCTGTACCTCGCGAATACGACCCAGATCTACCCGGAGGATCGCGGGCAGAACTACTCGATCCGCATGGGCCGGCGGGTCGCGCGGCTCGCGCTGCTCGACGCCGCACGCGCAGCGGACGACGCCGCCGCACGCGCGCTTCCGTGAATCTCGGGCCCTGCCTATAGTGCGGTCGGATTGCAGCGACCGGGCGCGCGCGCCGGAAGCACGTCGGAGCGACGAGCGCGTGCACACGGGGCGCAGGCAGATCGGCGAGTCCTTCCGCGACGCGGATGCACTCGCGGGAGCGCCGAAAGAGGGGACCGATGCCACTCGAGACCGAGGCCCGCGCGCAGGTGCGGGCGCTGATCGGCGACCTGAAGCCGAACGACGGCGACCTGCTGCAGGCGCTGCACCGGATTCAGCACGAGTTCGGCTGGATCTCCCGCGAGGCGATGGAGGTCGTCGCCGAGCAGCTCGCGCTCTACCCGTCCGAGGTCTACGGCGCAGCCACCTTCTACTCCGAGTTTCGCTTTCAGCCGCCTCCCGCCGTGACCGTGCGCTGGTGCAGCGGGCCGGCCTGTCACCTGCGCAACGGTCGCGGCATCCGCGACGCGATGCTGGCCACGCTCGGGCTGCAGGAGCTCGGCGATCAGACCGAGGACGGACGTGTCGGGACGTGGCTCGGCCAGTGCAACGGGACCTGCGAGCTCGCGCCCCAGGTGTGGATCGAGGAGTCGGCGCACCACAGCAGCCGCGTGGTCGGGCGCCTGACGGCGGCGAAGGCCGTACGCATGGCGCGCGCGCTGCGCGACGGCGCGGGAGCGGACGAGGTGGGTCATGACTGAGATCGGCGACCGCTTCCAGGCCCTGCGCGACCGCGCCGAGGCCGAGTACGCAGCCTGGCGCAACCCCGAGCGACCACGCATCGACGTCGCCGACGACACGTCGGCGCGCGCGAACGGCGGAGAGGCCACACGCGCCGCACTGCGGCAGCTGATCGAGCAGCGCGGCGCCGCGGTCGAGCTCGGCAGCAACCACGGCTACGGGATGCAGTGGCTGCAGCCGCTCGTCACGATCACCTGGCCGGACGGGGCGAGCGTCGTCTACGGGCCCGTGACCGCGGACCGCGTCGCGTTGATCGTGGACGAGGCGACCGGCCGCGTGGGCGCCGCCGCCGAACTCGCGATTGGCGTGGTCGCCGGAGACCGCCCGGGCATCCCGAGCATCCGTGAGCACCCCTTCTTCGCCTGCGAGCCGGGTGAGCGCCGGCTGCTGCGCAACATCGGGCTGACCGACCCCGAGTCGCTCGAGCACTACGTGGCGACCGGCGGCTACCGCGCCTTCGCGCGCGCCCTGGACCGTCACCTCGAACCGCAGGCGGTGCGCAAGCTGCTCGCCGACGCCGCGATCACGGGCCGCGGAGGCGCGTACTTCAACACCGGCGTGAAGTGGAACTTCCTCGCCGGCGCGCCGGGCAGCGATCACTACGTCGTCTGCAACGCCGACGAGGGCGATCCCGGCGCGTGGGTGAACCGCGTGATCCTCGAGGGCGACCCGCACCTGCTGCTGGAGGGCATGGTCACCGGCGGCTACGCGATGGGCGCCACGCGCGGCTTCATCTACATCCGGGACGAGTACCCGCTCGGGATCGAGCGCGTGGAGAGCGCGATCGCGCAGGCCGAAGCCGCCGGGCTGCTCGGCGAGAACATCCTCGGCAGCGGGCTGACCGTGACGCTCGAGGTGATCCGCGGCGCCGGCGCCTATGTCTGCGGCGACGAGACCGGCCTGCTCTCCTCGATTCAGGACATGCGCGGCATGCCCCGCATCAAGCCACCCTTCCCGGCGAACTCGGGCGTGTTCTACGAGCCCTCGAACGTGAACAACACCGAGACCTACGCGAACGTCCCGTTCGTCATGCGCCACGGCGCCGAGTGGTACCACGAGCTCGGCACCGCAGAGATGCGCGGCACACGCCTGTTCACGTTCTCGGGCGACATCGAGCGCACCGGCGTGATGGAGCTCCCCTTCGGCACGGCGCTTCCTGACGTGCTCACGGCCTGTGGCGGGATCTCGGACGGAGGCACGCTCAAGGCGCTCGCCGCCGGCGGCCCGCTCGGGTCGATCCTGCCGGCGGCGCTGCTGCCCACGCTCAACACGACGCTGAACACGTTCCGTGCACACGGCGGCTCGATGGGCTCGGGAGGAATGGTCTTCATCTCCGACCGCTGGTGCACGATTCACCTGAACGAACTGAATTCGGAGTTCGTGGAAGAGGAGTCCTGCGGCCGCTGCACGACCTGCCACGGCGGCAACCAGCGCATGACCGAGATCTTCCGGCGGCTGATCGGCGGCGGCGGTCGCCGCGACGATCGCCACAACCTGGAGATGATCGACAGCACGATTCAGCAGTCGAACTGCCAGCACGGACAACTCAGCCCGACGGTGATGCGCAACACGCTGCGCCACTTCAGCAGCGAGTACGACGAGCACGCGCTCGGCCACCGCTGCAGCACACTGCGCTGCCAGGGCCTCACCCGCTTCGTGATCGCGGACCAGTCCGACCCGGCCCTGCCCGAGGCTGCGGCGATCTGCCCGGTCGACGCCTTCCACGGCGTGGACGGCGCACGCTGGATCGACGACGAGGCGTGTGTCCGCTGCGGCGCCTGCGAGGATCTCGCCCCGCGTGGCATCACGCGCGAGGCGGTGCCCGTCGCGCCGGCGATCGTGCGTATCTAGGCCCTCCTCCCCCGGCGCTGTCGCGTCAGCACTCGCGTACCTCCTCCCCCGGCGCTTGCG
>JAQBZW010000162.1 GCA_027622315.1 Chloroflexota bacterium
AGGGTGCCGCGTCGCGCACGGCGTCCCCCGCGCCGTCCCCGTATCTGCGCTCGCACCGGCCGGAGCTGCCCCCGCTCCCCGGCACGCGCCCGACGCTGCCGCGCTGACGCCCAGCTCGGTCCGACTGCGCCCGCCTGTGACCCTGCGGAGGGCCGCTGATATGCTGCCGCACAGCGCGGCCCCTATCGTCTAGTGGCCCAGGACGCCACCCTTTCAAGGTGGAAACGCGGGTTCGATTCCCGCTGGGGGCACCAGCCGCGCGAACCTAGAATGTGCCTCGGGCACCGTCTGATCTGATAACGGTGACAAGCAATTGGGATCATTTCGGGATCAGTTCGCGCCGATCAGGTGGTCGAGTGCGGTCGCCGCGTGCTGCTGCTGGCCGCTGAGCAGGTGCGCGTAGGTGTCCATCGTGAAGCTCGCTGAGGCGTGCCCGAGCCGTCGTGAGACGGTGAACACGTCGGCGCCGGCGCGGATCCAGAGCGAGCCCGCGGAGTGCCGGAGCGTGTGCCAGTTGATGGATCCGTGGTCTGCGAGCGGCTCGAGTCCGTCGTGTTCCGCGCTCGCGGACGCGAGCAGGCGCCGAAAGCCGCGCAGGAACGCCTGGCGGTACTGCGGTCGCCCGTCTGGTCCCGGGCGAGGTCGTGGTCGTGCCAAATCGCTCCGAGGCGGAGGCGCTCCGCGAGCTGCGCGCGACGGTGAGCCCGGAGCAGTTCGACCGTCGCGGGCGAGAGATCGATCGACCGCCGCGAGTTCCGGGTCTTCGGCGGCGCCGCGACCAGGCGGCCGCCGGCGTAGCTGAGCGTCTCGCGCACGCTGAGCGTGCCGCGGCGGAGATCGATCGCGCCCCATTTCAACCCGAGCAGCTCGTGCCAGATCGGCGTTTCCACCGTCTGCATGGTGTGGTCTTCGCCGAACAGCGACTGCAGATAGGGGGCGCCCGGCCTCACGCGCGTCACCGTCCTGCCCGAGCCGGCGGAGCCACGTCGGGGTGGCGTCGCGACTCGGTGCGTGTCTGGACCATCGACGGTTCGTCCCGCACCAGCAACCAGCCGCCTGTTGATCCATGACCCGGCGATGGCGTCGGCCACCGGGCGCGCTGGCCGCGCGCCCAATGGCAATGCACCGCTACCGGCGGCTACGAGCCGCCGTCGCCCTGCGGGCGACCGTCACGAGCGTGAGCGCGCCGAGTGCGATCAACACCAGTGCGAGCGTGCCGGAGCCGGTGCTCACCAGCCCGGCGTTTCCGGACGCCGCCGGGGCCGGTACGGCCGGCGGAGCGACCATGGGCGCGATCATCAGTGTGGCCTGCGCGCCGCTGAACTGGCCGTGCACCGCGATCGGCTCGGACGTGGCCGTACCGTGTTCAACGTTCGCCGCACCCTGTGAGGGGTCGGGCTGACCGCCGGCGAAGCCGCTGTTCAGATCGTTGTTGTCCTCGGTGCCGGCGTCCCAAGCCATCAGGTCCATGCTGATCGTGCGGGCAGTCGTGCCGTTGAACAGCGCGAGGCCGTTGACTCCGACGAAGCCGTCGTTCGAGCCGACGGGCATCGATGCGAAGGAGAGCAGATCTCCCGGCGCTGCCGTGATCTCGAACGTGGTCGTGTCGCCGGCTGCCCCCGCGGCGTCGATCATAGTCGCGCCAAGCGCGCCTACGGCCTCGCTCGGGTCACCGATCTCAGCGATCCGCTCGAGCGCCAGCGAGGCCGTTCCACCGTCCATCCACAGCACGCCAGCCGCGGTCGACAGGACGTGGGCGCCGGGCGAGATTGACATGCCGGGGGTCGCCATGTTGGTTAGCGTCACGGTGAACGTGGTTGTTGTCTGCGCGGACGCCGGGGTCCACGCGAGCCAGGCGACCAGCAGTGCGACGGCCGCGAGTGCCGTGGCACTGCGAAGGAAGGCTGGTCTCCACAAACGGGCTGTTTCATGCATGCTTGCGTCCTCTCACGCACCGGGCGCCGGCGGTAGCCGGCACCTGCGGATGGGACGAGACGCTAGGCGGCAGTTCTTACGAGACCATGACGCGCGCACGGTGCGCACGGCGAACCGCCGGCACCGGTGGACGCCGCCTCGACGCGGAGCGCGATGATTGGGGGGAGCCGGTGGACGGGACCTTTCGCGTCATGCGGCTCGGGCAGCGCCCGCTCGTCGTGCCGCACATGGATGGCCGGATGGGTGCGAACGTCGCCGGCCCGTCTCTCATTCGCGTGCCGGACTGGATCCCCGCTCCGCTCGGGCGCTACTACCTCTACTTCTCGCACCACAACGGTTCGTACATCCGGCTGGCCATCGCGGACGCGATGGCGGGGCCGTGGCGCACGCACGAGGCGGGCACGCTGCAGCACTCCGAGTCACACTTCCCCGCGGCACTCGAACCCTTTGACGCCGGCTCAGTCGCAGCGGGCTTCGTGGAGCCGCTGCCCCACATCGCGTCGCCGGACGTGCACGTCGATCACGAGGCCCGACAGGTGCGGATGTACTACCACGGCATTCTCGCGAACCGCAGACAGGTGACGCGCGTCGCGCTGTCCGCCGACGGCCTGCGCTTCGACGCGCGGGAGGAGATCCTGGGTCCGTCGTACTTCCGCGTCTTTCGTCACCGCGAGTGGTGGTACGGGCTGGCGATGCCGGGCGCCATCCTGCGCTCGCACGACGGCCTCACGGGCTTCGAACAGGGGCCCACGCTGTTCACGCGGAACATGCGCCATTCCGCCGTGGTCGTGGACGGTGACACGCTGACCGTCTGCTACACGATCGTGGGCCAGGCGCCGGAGCGCGTGGTGCTTTCGCGGGTCGACCTCTCGGGCGACTGGATGTCGTGGCGCGAAACCCCGCCGGTGCCGGTGATCGCCCCAGAGCTCGAATACGAAGGTGCCGACCTGCCGCTGCAGCCTTCGATTCGCGGCGAGATCACCGAGCGGGCGCGCCAGTTGCGGGACCCGGCACTCTTCCGCGAGGACGGTCGCGATTACCTCCTGTACGCCGTCGCCGGAGAGTCGGGCATCGCGCTCGCGGAGCTGCTCCCGGGCTAGGCGGAGGCGGGTCGACGCGCGCCGCCGCGCGGGCCGAAGGTCCCGCCTGCCTCGGGCGATTCGCCCTTGGCGGCGCGGCCGCGTGAGGCGTACGGTCCGGCGTGAAATGGCCCGGCCGGGTCCAATTTCCAGCGATGTGGAGGGCGCATGAAGTTTCACTGGTTCAACCTGATGCCATGGCCGTATCTCCCGGACGACTTCCGCGAGAAGCATCGGAGCGTCTGGGTCGATGTCGACTCGCGGCTCTACGACCCCGTGAAGGGGCATCGCGTCTACAACGACTACCTCGACATGCTCGAGTTCGCCGCGGACCTCGGTTACGACGGCATCGGCGTGAACGAGCATCACCAGAACGCGTACGGGATGATGCCGTCGCCGCAGCTGATGGCGGCGACGCTTGCGCGTCGCACGCAGGACGTGTCGATCCTGCTGCTCGGCCAGTCGATCGCCTACTACAACCCGCCGACTCGGGTCGCCGAAGAGATGGCGATGCTCGACGTGATGTCGGGTGGCCGGCTGATCTCCGGCTTCCCGGTGGGCACCTCGATGGACGGCAACTACGCGGTGGGCACGAACCCGGCGACGCTGCGCGAGCAGTACCAGGAGGCGCACGACCTGATCAAGAAGGCGTGGGCTGAGCCCGACGTCTTCACGTGGAATGGCAAGTATCACAAGCTGCGCTACGTCAACATCTGGCCGCGCCCGATTCAGAGCCCCTCCCCACCGATCTGGATTCCGGGCGGCGGCTCGATCGAGACGTGGGATTTCTGCGCCGCCAATAACTACAACTACTCGTACCTGTCCTTCTCCGGGTACCTCCGTGCCGAGCAGCTGATGAAGGGCTTCTGGCAGCGGATGGAAGAGCTCGGCCAAGAGTTCAACCCGTACCAAGGGGCGTTCGCTCAGCAGATCTGCGTGGCCGAGAACATGGCCGAGGCGCAGCGCCTGTACGAGCCGCACGTGCGCTACTTCTTCGAGCGCTGTCTGCACGTATATCCCGGCTTCGCCGACGCGCCCGGCTACCGCACGGAGGCGACGATGCGTGCCGGGCTGATGTCGCAGGTCAGCGGGCAGGCCGGTGGGTCGGCCGTTGCGCACGAGCTGTCGTGGGATGAGCTCGTGAAACGCGGCTTCATCCTCGCCGGCAGCCCGGACGACGTGGCGGAGCAGGCAGAGCAGATGTCCGAGAAGCTGCGCGTCGGGCACATCGTCTGCCTGTTGCACATGGGTGACATGCCGCTGGACAAGACGCTCTACAACACCGAGATGTTTGCGACGCGCGTGATGCCGCGCCTGCGGCCGTTGTGGTCCGAGTACGAGGACAAGTGGTCGCCGCACCCCCTGCCGAAGGACGACATGGCGACCCCGCGAGCGGTGCCCGGCCGGCGCCTCGAGCCCGGCAAGTTCCTGCAGCCCGCGCCGGCCGGCACCGCCGGCGGGGGGGCGTAGCGATGCCCGATCTGCAGACGATCACCGTGCAGCCGAGCGGGCTCGAAACGCACTACTACCGGGCAGGGAACGGGCCACCACTGCTCTACCTGCACCACATGCTGGGCATGGTGGGTTGGGAGCCCGCGCTCGATGAGCTGTCGCAGTCGTTCGACGTGATCGCTCCGTTCCACCCGGGATGGGGTCCCGCGAAGGACCAGCTGCCCGAGGTGGCGACCAACCTCGACATCGTCCTGCACTACGTCGACTTCCTCGACGCGCTCGGGCTCGACGCCGTACACATCGCCGGCATCAGCATCGGGGCATGGATGGCGGCCGAGTTTGCAGCAATCGTGCCCGGTCGGGTGCAGCGCCTGGTGCTCGTGAACCCGATCGGGATCTGGGACGAACAGGCACAGGGCGTCGACCCTTTCGCCCAGTCGCCGGCGCGGCCCACGGCGGTGCTCTTTTCCAGGCCTGAGCTGCGGGCGTCGCTGTTGATCGGCGATCGCGATCCGATGGAGGCCGGCATCTCCGAGCTGCTTGACTTGCGGGCTGCAGCCAAGTTCATGTGGCCGATTCCCGACAAGGGCATCGCGCAGCGGCTCCCCCGGATCAAGGCGCCGACGCTGGTCGTGACGTCCGAGCGGGACAGCGTTGTGCTGGCGCCGCTCGGTGAGCAATGGCGCGCCGGCATCGCCGGCGCGAAGCTGACGACGCTCCCGGCGGCCGGGCACCTCGCCGAGTTGGAACAGCCCGCCGCGTTCGCGGCGCTGGTTCGGGCGTGGGTTGCCGAGGGCAAGATCGCGCAGCCGCAGGTGGCTGCCGCGACGGCCTAGGCATGTCCGGCTCGGGATGATCGAGCATGAGCGGCCCCCGCGTTCGCGGGGGCCGCTGTCGTTGAGCCCGGCGTCAGTCGGTCCTTGAAGTGCGAGCAGGCGGATGCCGGCCGGGACGCTGACGTCCGGCGGCCATCACATACGCTTTCGCCGCCCCGGCGCGTGACCGCTCCCGCCCGCGCTGATCAGGGGTGATCGCTATGTCCGGGATGATGAACTTGCTGCTTCGGCGGACGACCGTCGGCTTCGTCGCACTCGCACTGCTGGCGGCGTCGTTTGCGTTGTTCGCCGCACCGGCGGCCGCCGAGAAGATCGCCGGTTCCGCGACCGGAGGGAGGCCGCTGACCGCGGACCTCACGGGTGCCGCCGAAGTCCGGTGGCGGCGACGTGGACGGAAGCGGTAGCGCGATCGTGACGCTGAACCACGGCCAGGGACAGGTGTGCTGGGAGATCACCACTGCGGACATCGCGCCCGTGCTCGCAGCGCACATCCACAAGGCGCCCGCTGGCGTGAACGGTGGGGTCGTCGTTCCGCTCAGCCCGACGTCAGGTTGTGTCTCCGTTGCCCAGGCGCTGATCAAGGCGATCATGCAGGACCCGGGTGCGTACTACGTGAACGTGCACAACTCCGTCTTCCCCGGCGGTGCGCTGCGTGGGCAGTTCTCCAAGTAGTGACGGCGTCTACACGCAGGAGGGCGGTCGCACGAGCAGCCGCCCTCCTGTCCCACCCGTGTTGCCGGCTAGTGCTGCCCGTCCTCGTGACCGAGGAGCACGCGTGCGGGTGCACCGTCGGCGCCGGGGATCAGCAGTGGCAGGCAGACAAGCGTGTAATCTCCGGCGTCAACGGCACGCAGATCGAGCCCCTCGACGATGATGACTCCGGCCGTGAGCAGCGTCCGGTGCACGGGTGTCGGATCGGCGAATGGCGCAATCGAGAGGTAGTCGATCGCGATCAGCTGCACGCCGCGCGCGACCAGCCAGCGCGCACCATCGTCGGTCAGCGCGATGTAGTCGGGTGTGAAGGCCGGCGCGCGCCAGAGCTCCGAGTTCGTCGTCTTCAGGATGACGCGCGCGCAATCGGGCGGGATGTCGAGCGCTGCGAGTGCGGTTGCATCGATGTGATCGCGCGCTGAGGTGGCGTCCGCGACTACGGCCGGGCCAATCAGATCCTGCACGTCGATCGCATCGATCGTGGGTCCGTCCGCGATGAAGTGGGCGGGCGCATCGACGTGTGTGCCGGCGTGCGTGCCCATGGTCAGCCGCGTGAGGTTGTACGCGTCGCCGTCAGCGAGCGCGGCGGTGCGATCCACCTCGACAGCGGGGTCGCCGGGATACGCCGCCATGCCCGGGCGCATGGGGACGGTGACGTCGATCCAGTGCACGTGGCAGCTCCTCGATCCGCGCGCCGGGCGGCCGTGGCGAGCCTACGCGGCTGTGCCCTGCCGCGCGTCCCAGCGGCGTGTCCGCGCTCGTAGACCGGTGTCCGTTCGCGCTAATGATCGCGCGTCCCACCGCGCGGCTGTCCGGATCGACGCGGGATCGACGCGGGATCGACGCGGGATCGACGCCAGTGGGGCGCCGTCCTCCGAGCAGTCGTCTATGCGGTCGGCGGAGCTGCCCGGAGCGGGTGCGATAGTGGCCCGCGCCGGCGCGTCCGCGGACCGTGCACGGTCCACGCGGGGCGGGCGCGACGAGCCGCCGC
>JAQBZW010000004.1 GCA_027622315.1 Chloroflexota bacterium
ACGCCGTCCGCCAGCTGGCGGACGGCGTCGGCCCATGTGGGCTCGCCGTCAGGCAGGGTGAAGTCGGGGCCGCCGTCCACCAGCAAGACGCCACCCTCGGCCAGCACGAGGGGGTAGAGCACGTTGTCGCCGAGCGAGACTGCGGGCGTGGCGAGCGTGCTCATCGGCCGGGGCACTCCACGCTCGCGTCGTCGTCCACGGCGGTCGCTATCCGAATTGTTCGATCAACTTCGCCTGCGCGTCGAGCAACGGCAGCACCGTCTCGGCGGGCTCGGGCGGCAGCGCGAACACGGCCCGCGACACCCCAAGCTCGGCGAGTTGCTCGATCGCCGCGGCGTTCGCGGCCGCCCCGAAGATGGACACGGGGATTGGCTCTCGGCCCGCCTCTGCCGCCATTCGCTGCAGCTCAGCGATGCGCTCGCCGAGCGCCGGCCCGGGCCGGCCGCCGATCGGCATCCACTCATCGCCGTACGCGAGCACTCGCTTGAGCGTGTTCGCCCCGTTGCCGCCGACCACGATCGGCGGGTGCGGCTTCTGCACCGGCTTGGGCCACTGGTACATCGGCGGGAAGTCGACGAACTCACCGTGGTACTCGGGCTTGGACTGCGTCCAGATCGCCTTCATGGCCTCGATGCGCTCACGGAGCAACGTCCAGCGTCGCGCCGGATCGGTGCCGTGATCACGCATCTCTTCCTTGTTCCACCCGCCGCCGATACCCAGGATCACGCGACCATTCGAGAGTTGATCGAGCGTGGAGACCTCTTTCGCGAGGTGGATCGGATCGCGTTGGATGACGAGCGCGATCCCCGTGCCGAGGCGCAGCCGCTCCGTGGTCGCGGCCACCGCGGCCAGCGTCACAAATGGGTCGAACGTGTCGTAGTACATCTTGGGCAGTTCGGGGCCGCCGCCCCACGGCGATTCCCGGCTCGCAGGAATGTGGGAGTGCTCGGCGAAGAAGAGCGACTCGAAGCCGCGTTCCTCGAGGGCACGTCCGAGTTCGATCGCCTTGATTGCGTAATCGGTCGGAAAGATGAATGCGCCGAACTTCATGAGTCCCCCGGTCAGTGGTTCGCTCGCCGGTTAGGCCGATTGAAACTGCTCGATCAGCCTGGCCTGGCGGTCGAGCAGCGGCATGACTTCCTCCGCGCCCCTCGGTGGCAGCGGGAAGATGGCACGCTCGACGCCGAGCGCGATCAGCTCCTCGATCGCCTCCGCGGACGGGCGCACGCCGAAGACACTCACCGGGATGCCGTCACGGCCCGCCGCCTCGGCCAACTCGTTGAGCTTCGCGATCCACGGTGCGAGGTCGGGGACGCGATTCGGTAGCCAGCCGTCGCCGTAGGCGACGACGCGCTTCAGCGTATTCGGCCCCTGGCCGCCGACGAGGATCGGCGGGTGCGGCTTCTGCACGGGCTTGGGCCACTGGTACATCGGCGGAAAGTCGACGAAGTCGCCGTGGTACTCGGGCTTGGACTGTGTCCAGATCTGCTTCATCGCCTCGATGCGCTCGCGCATCACCTTCCATCGCTGCGCGGGGTCCGTGCCGTGGTCGCGCATCTCCTCCTTGTTCCAGCCGCCGCCGACCCCGAGGATCACGCGCCCACCCGAGATCAGGTCGAGCGTCGACACCTCCTTGGCGAGGTGAATGGGGTCGCGCTGGATCACGAGTGCGATGCCGGTGCCAAGGCGCAGCCGCTCCGTGGTGGCGGCGACGGCCGCGAGCGCGACGAACGGGTCGAGCGTGTCGGCGTACTCCTTCGGCAGGTCGCCCCCGCCCGGGTAGGCCGTCTCGCGGCTCGTCGGGATGTGCGAGTGCTCGGGGAAGAACACGGACTCGTAACCGCGCTCCTCGAGCGCGCGGCCGAGCTCGACCGGTGGGATCGAATAGTCGGTGGGGAACATGAACGCGCCGAACTTCATGTGGACCTCCGTCGTGCGATCGCTGCGCGTGTCTGCCGCGCATCATCGCGGACGGGGGCAAGCCGTGCCACGTCGCCGTGTCGGGCGCGGTTCGCGCCGCGTTGTCGTCGAGCGGATCGCAGAGGCTGCGCCGCGTCTCGGGAGCCCGTAGGCTCGTCGCCGCACCAAGGCGCGAGGAAGAGGAGCGACGATGGCACTGCACATCACGCGAGCGAACGAGGGCGAGTCGGTGGACCGGTCGGCAGCGGAGATCTTCGAGGGCGGATCGGTGCACGGCCGCACGCTCGTCCAGCCGGGCGCGAGCGAGCACCTCTCCGGTTCCGTCGTGCAGTTCGCGCCCGGCGCGCGCACGCGCATGCACCGGCACACGTCGGACCAGTTGCTGTACGTCGTATCGGGCATTGGCAAGGTCGGTGACCACGACGGTGAACACGTGATCAGCAACGGCGACGCGATCCTGATCCCGGCCGGCGAAGATCACTGGCACGGCGCGGGCGATACGACGTCGCCGATGTCGCATCTCACGATCATGCGTGCGGACAGCCAGACGACCGTGCTCTAGGCGGGCGTGATCACGGGCACCATCAGGGGCCTCGCGACGCGGCCCAGTCGGCGCGGAGCAGGCTCCACAGCTCCTGATCCCAGTCGCGTCCGCGCCACCGGCCGTATGCGCGTAGCAGGCCCTCCTGACGGAAGCGGTGGCGCGTGAGCAGCCGGCGGGACGGTTCGTTGCCGGGCGTGACGAAGGCCTCGAGCCGGTTCAGATCGAGATCGGCGAAGCCGACGTGGAGGAGCGCCGGGAGGACCTCGCGCATAACACCGCGGCCCCACCACTCGCGTGCGAGGTCGTAGGCGATCTCGCCCCGGGAGGCACGTGCGCGGGTGATCGCGTTGAAGCCGGCGGTGCCGAGCCAGACGCCTTCGTCCCGCGCGCGGATCGCCCAGCGACCACCGGCACGGTCTCGGGCGAGGCCCTGTGCCCAATCGATGATGTCGCGCGCCTCGGCAAGCTCGGCGAGCGGATCGATGTCGAGGTAACGCGTCACGTCCGGGTCGGCGAAATGCGCGAGCAGCGCTGCCGCGTCTGCCGGCTGCAGCTGATCGAGTCGATAGCGCTCGGTGTCGATGCGCGCCGGGAGCGCTGGTGGCAGCATGCGCGCGAGTGTACGGGCCGGCCGATCGGACGCCTGCGGCTAGTGCACCGCCCCCTGCGCGCGCGCCATCAGGTAGCGCCGGAGCACCGTCATCGCCTGGAGCACGGCACGGCGCTTGGCCGCCTCGCGGCCCTGGTAGTAGCGCGAGTGCGAGTACTCGGCCTCCTGCCCGTCCCAGAGCACGATGTGCATCGTGCCGGGCGGCTGGCCCTCCACCTCCTCGCCGCCGGCGATACCGGTGATGCCGATCGCGAGATCGCTGCCGAGGCGCTCACGCACCGCCTTCGCCATCGCCTCCGAGGTCTCGCGCGAGATCATGCCGTGCATCGCGATCAGCTCGGCCGGCACTCCTTCGCTGATCTTCGCCTCGGCCGTGTACGTCACGAGCGAGCCCTTGAAGTAGTTCGAAGCGCCCTCGTAGTCGGTGAACGCGTTCGCCACGGAGCCCCCGGTCGCGGACTCCATGAGCGCGATCGTGAGCCCCTGCGCTTCGAGCATCTGGCCGACCGCGCTCGCCATCGACTGGTCGTCCACGCCCCAGATCGACGGGCCGAGGATCGCACGCGCCTCCTCCTCGACAGGATGAATGAGATGCCACGCCTCTTCGCGCGTCGGCGCCTTCGCGGCGATCCGTGCGTGTACGCCGTCGGCGCGTGCGTAGATGCCGATCGAGGGGTTCGTGCCCTTGAGCAGCGGCGAGAGCATCTCGTCCACCGTGCCCTCGCCGATCCCGGTGGTCTTCAACGTGCGCGAGACCAGGATGCTGTCGGCGCGACGCTCCAGTTCGGGTGCGACCTCGTGCTCCCACATGCGCGTCATCTCCGACGGTGGCCCCGGCATGACGGCGATCACCTTGCCGTCGCGTTCTACCCACCAGCCGGGTGCGGTCCCGCGCGGGTTTGGAATCGCGCGCGCCGAGGGGATGAGCATCGCCTGCTTGAGGTTCCGCTCGGGCATGTTGGCGGCGCCGCGGCCGGCAAAGAAGCTGCGCACGATGCGCTCCTGCTCCTCGTCGAGGTAGAGCTCCTCGCCGAGCGTCTTGCCCACGGTCTCACGCGTGAGGTCGTCCTCGGTGGGGCCCAGGCCGCCCGTCATGAAGATGTAATCGGAGCGCCCCCACGCGCGCGCGACCACTTCCTCGAAGCGCGCCGGGTTGTCGCCGACCTGTGTGACGTACATCAGATCGATGCCGAACTCGGGCAGCGCGGATGCGATGTGCGCAGCGTTCGTGTCGACGATCTCACCGAGCAAGATCTCGGTACCGATCGAGATGATCTCCGCGCGCATGCTGTCGCCCTCCCGGTGGCCATCTGTTGGTGCGCCGGAAGCATAGCGAATGCGCTAGGCCGCCCACTCCGCGAGCGATCCGAGCGGCAGCGGCCCCTCGCGCTGAATCGCCGACGCGTCGTTCTCCCGCCCGATGAAACGGGCCCACGAAAGGTTGCGCTCCGTGTACACCGCTCCCGCGCGGTCGCGCGCGCGACCGTAGCGCTCGAGTGCGCCATCGAGGTCGCCGTCGCGCATCCCCTCGGTCACCGCTTCGGCGAGCCACTCGGCTTCGTTGAAGGACTTCGTGATCCCGAACCCGCGGGTAGGGTCGACGTGCAGCCCGGCGTCGCCGACCAGTGCCCAGCCGGGGCCCCACGGCTGGCGGTAGTAATGCGGCACGTCGGTCGTGCCGGTCCACCGCTCTTCGCGCGTGGCCGACGGCAGGGCCTTCGCCAGCGCCGGCGCCGCTTCGGCGAGCACGGAGACGAACGTGGCGTCGGTGTCCGCGCGGAACTCCGGGAAGCGATCGACGGTGGTCAGCGCCGCGACACAGTGCTGGCCGGCGGTGGTGGGAAACACGAACGTGGCGGCCCCGGGCGCCAGCGAGACTTCGCAACCCATGTCGAGCCCGCTGAAGTACGAGTAGTAGCCGCAGAGCGCGCTGTCGATGCGGTTGTGCTCCTCGGCGTCGACGAGCCGCGCGACACGCGAGTGCTGGCCATCGGCACCGACGACCAGTCGGGCGCTGACATCGGTGGACGCCGCCGACGACGCGGCCCTCCGGGTCGCGCACGACGTCCGTCACGCTGAAGCCCTCGACGACTTCCACGCCGGCGGCGCGCGCTGCGCCCACGAGGAACGCGTCGAGCACCGTGCGGCGGGGACAGTACGCGAAGGCCGTGGGGAACTCCGGCGGATAGACCTTCCGGTACTCGACCGGGAGCCGGTTCGCACCCATGTTCAGCGTGAGGACGTCGAGCTGCGGCGTATCGGATGCGGCCATCAGGTCGCCAAGCAGACCCCAGCGGCCGAGTCTGAGCATGCCCTCAGGGTGGATCAGATGAGTGGACATGATGTCGCTGGGGAAGCGCGCCCGGTCGACGAGCAGCACGTCGAGTCCCGCGCGCGCGAGCAGCATCGCCGTTGGTGCTCCCGCCACACGCGCGCCGACCACGATCACGTCATGCACGTTGCCCCCCGGCCTACCCGCGGGGCTCCCGACGTGACGTCGCGCCGAGAGGTATCGCGAGCGCCGTGGACCCTAGCACAGCGATCGGGGCCTCGAACGTCGCGCGCGGGCGTGCGCGGTCCTCGACCGACGGGACGCGGGACGCACGGGATCTCCGCCGAGATCTGCCAGCCTGCCCGCATGCGGCGGGCGATCACTGACCGCTCGCTGATCGCCGGTGCCCGCCGATGCGCCCGTGCGCTTCGCCGCTGCCGAGCCGCATGACGAACCGAGTGCCGTGCCTCGCCCTCTACGTTCGCCCTGAGCCTGTCGAAGGGCGTCACGCACCGCACCAGTAGGCGCGCCGGACGCTGCATGGCGTGCCTCGCAGGTCTCGCTCGAGCACGCGGCGAGCGCGTGACGGCGCCCGCCGCAGGCGTGGTCCTCACTGCCGAGCTCGGAAAGGGTCCGCGCTACGCCGCCCACTGCTCCAGCAGCCGGAGCGGGAGCGGCTCGCGCTCGAGCGGGAGCGCGGACTCGTCCCCCCCGCCCCGCGATGAAGCTGGCGAACGGGAGGTTCCGCTACGTAGATACGGCGCCACCGCAGTCGCGGGCGCGACCGTAGCGTGCCAGAGCGGCGTCGAGATCGCGGTCGCGCATGCCGGCGGTCATGGCGTCGACCGGCGGCGGCGCGAGCGTTAGCGCGCGGCCGCCGCGGCGGCCGTGGGCCCCAGGCTACTGAGGTATGTGTGCAGCCAGGTGGCGGCCCGCTTGCCGTCGGCGATGGCGGTCACCACGAGGTCCGCGCCGTTGACCACGTCGCCGCCGGCGAAGATGTAGGGCACGTTCGTCTGGCCGGTGCGCTGGTCGACCTTCACGAGGTGCCACTGGTTCACCTCGATCGGGGCGGAGCCGGCAAAGTCCGGGTCGGCGTTGTAGCCGATCGCAATGACCACGCACGTCGCCGGCACGGTGTACTCGGAACCGGGCACCTGGACGGGACGCCGGCGGCCGCTCTCGTCGGGCTCGCTCAGCTCCATACGCACGAGCTCGACCTCACTCACGGCGCCGTCGTCGTCGCCGACGAAGCGCGCGGGCGTGGTCAGGTAGGCGAACTGCACGCCCTCTTCGCGCGCGTGCACGCGCTCTTCCGTGCGGCCGAGCATCTCGTTCTCGGTGCGCCGATAGACACAGGTGACATGCTCGACGCCCAGCCGGATCGCGGTCCGCACGCAGTCCATGGAGGTGTCGCCCCCACCGATCACCACCACGTCGCTGCCGACGAACGGGCGACCGCGCTGCCCCGCGGGCAACTCATCGTCCGTGAGGTTGCCGCGCACGAGGAAGTCCGTCGCGGCGTACACGTTCCGCAGCTCCTCGCCGGGCACCCGCAGGCGGTTCCCCACGCCGGCGCCCGTGCCGATGAAGATCACGTCGTAGCGATCGCGATCGTGCAGTTGCGCGAGTGTGACGTCCTCGCCGATGCGGATCTCATTGACGAACGTCACGCCCAGCCCACGCAGCATCTCGAGCTTTTCCTCGAGGATGTCCTTGCGCATCTTGAAGTTCGGGATGCCGTACCGGAGCACCCCGCCCGGCTCGGGCCACATGTCGAAGACCGCGCACTCGTGGCCGCGCGTGCTCAGCTCCTCCGCCACCGTCAGACCGGCAGGCCCGCTCCCGACGATCGCGACCTTGCGCCCGCTGGACACGCCGCGCTCCGGGATCGGGAAGCCACCCTGTTCCCGGCGCTGCGCGTCGGTGACGAACGACTCCAGGCGACCGATCGCAACCGGCGGCTGCTTCGACCCGTCCGGCCGAATGGCGAAGCCGACCACGCACGCGCCCTCGCACAGCGATTCCTGTGGGCAGAGGCGCCCGCACATCTCGGGAAGCGTGGACGTCTCGCGAAACTTCGCGGCGGCGTTGAGCACGTCGCCGGCGTCGAGCAGCATGAGCGCGGCCGGGATGTCGTTGTGCACGGGGCAGGCGTCCATGCACGGCGCCGAGGGGCAGTCGATGCAGCGGGCGGCCTCCACCATCGCCGCGTTCATGTCGAGCGCGAGGTAGGTCTCGTCGAAGTTGCGAACGCGCTCCGCCGGCGTCTGCTTCGGCACGGCCTGGCGCGGGATGCTGAGCCGGTTCTGGATCGCGTCCGTGCGTTCGTTGGTCGTCATCGCCGGGCCCTTCTGAGGCTCAGGAGCGTATCAAAGCGCTGATGAGCCCGATCGCGTCGTGATCGCGAATCGGCGGTCGCCGAGCGTGGCCGCCTCAGTGCCCGATCGCCGTGCGTACTTCGTCGCGAACGGACTCCGCCTGCGCGAGCAATCCGGCGACGTAGGCGCGCACCGACGTGACCTCACGTCCGACGATCGCAAGCGGTCGATCGAGCAGCTCGCCCGAGCGCTCGAGCGCTCCAGCTGCCTGATCCACACCGGCGGCCAGGTGCTCGCGCATGACGTGCAGGCGCATCTGCTGCGCGAGCAACATCGCCTCGCCGCGCAGCCGTCGCAGCGCGAGCGCGCCGCCTGCCTCGCCGTGCGTACGCAGGGCATCCAGCACGTGGCGTAGCTCTGCGTCTCCCGCCGCGAGCGCGGCGAGCTCGTGTCGCAGGGTCCAGCCGGGCCGCTCGAGCGCGCGTCCGAGCCTGGTCTCCGGCAACGCTTCGAGCAGGGGGAGCAACTCCGCGCGCAACGCGCGCAATCGCGCGGCGGCGTCCGCGGCGTCAAACGAATGCGGGTGCTCGGGCACGTGACGTTCCTCTCGCCTGCGGTCGCGCGCACACAGCGTAGGATGCGACCGCGGTGAAGGGGATGGCGCATGTCGCTCACACCTCGTTCCCCACGGCGAGTGCCCGCAACACGCCCCGCCGTGTCGCTGCTTCTGCTGCTCCTCGCCGCCCTCGTGCTCGTCACCGGACTGCGATGCGGTGGCTCCGCGAGCGACGAGGCGGCGATCCTGGCCAGCACCGGAGACCTCTGGGCCGCGCCGCAGCGCTACGAGGGCAGGCGCGTCCGCACGACCGGCGTCGTGCTCGGCTTCAACCTCGGGCAGGCGGATGAGCACTACGTGGTCGAAGGTCCCGGGCAGCGTCGCGTCGAGCTGCGCGGCGTGGATCACGAGCGACTCGCGGCGATGAGCGGTCGCCGCGCCGAGGTGATTGGGCGCTTCCACTTCACGGAGGACACCGGCTTCGGCATCGCCGTCGACACCATCCGCGTCGTCGGCTGATCACGGCGGGCGGCGCCGCGGATCGCGTGGATGCGGTACGCGCCCTCGCGACGGGGATGCTCCTTCGGCCGGTGGCCTCTGATATTCTGCGCCGACTTTCGCGACGTAACCGAGCCCACCACGAGTATCCCGATGCCCATCGGAGATGGAGTTGGCGTTGACCGAAATGACTCACCGCGAGGCGCCGAGCGTCGGCATCGCCGCGATCCACGACGCGGCAGCGCGGATCCGCGAAAACGTCGGCCGGGTGATCGTGGGGGCCGACGAAGCCGTGACGCTGACGCTCGTCGCGCTGCTGTCGGGCGGGCACGTGCTGCTCGAGGACGTCCCGGGCACCGGCAAGACGACGATGGCGCGGGCGTTCGCCCGATCGATCGGCGCGAGCTTCCACCGCATCCAGTTCACGCCTGATCTCATGCCGTCAGACATCCTCGGCATCAACTTCTTCTCGCAGAAATCGGGCGACTTCGAGTTCCGCCCGGGACCGCTGATGGCGAACATCGTGCTCGCCGACGAGGTGAACCGCGCCACGCCACGCACGCAGTCCGCGTTGCTGGAGGCGATGGAGGAGCGCACGGCCACGATCGAGGGCACGACCCATCAGCTCCCGCTTCCGTTCGTGGTACTCGCCACGCAGAACCCTGTGGAGCTCGAGGGCACGTTCCCGTTGCCCGAGGCGCAGCTCGATCGCTTCCTCGTCCGCCTCAAGGTGGGCTACCCGAGCGAAGACGGTGAGCTCGAGGTGCTGCGACGGTTCGAGCAGGCGTCTCCGTTGGAGTCGTTGACCGCGGTCGTGCAGGCGGACGAGCTGGTGGCCGCCAGCGCTCTCCTGCCGAACGTGCACGTCGAGGACGCCGTCGCGCGCTACGCCGTGCAGCTGTGTCGGGCGACCCGCCTCCACGAGGCCTTCGACCTTGGCGCGAGCCCGCGCGCGTCGCTCGCTCTCTTCCGCGCGGCACGTGCCTCCGCGGCGATCGACGGTCGCGACTACGTGCGGCCGGACGACATCAAGGCGCTGGCGCAGCCCGTGCTAGGGCATCGGTTGGTGCTCTCGTCGAACACGCGACTGCGCGGGCGGACCTCGGACGACGTGCTGAGCGAGATCCTCGGCACCGTTCCCGTCCCCATCGCCGACGCCGTCTCCTAACCGCGCCACCCGACAGCCGGAGCTTTCATGCGCACGGTCATTCGCGACTCGTGGCTCCTCGTCTCATCCGTCCTGATCGCGATCGGACTGCTGAGCGGTTCGATCGTGATCGTGTCCCTCGGCGTGCTCGTGCTGGGCACGGGAGCCGCCGCACGGCTGTGGTCGCGGCTCTCGCTCGAGGAGGTGGTGCTCACGCGCGAGCTGAGCGAGCACCGCGTCTACGTCGGCGAGACGGTGCGCGTGCAGCTCACGCTCGAGAACCGCAAACCGCTGCCCGTGCCGTGGATCGAGGTGCAGACGGGGATGCCGCGCGGCATGCCCGTGATCGACGCGCGGACGCACATTGGCGCCTCGGGCAGCCCGGTGCTCGAGCGCAATACGTCGCTCGGCCGTCGCGACCGCATCGAATGGCCGATCACGCTGAGGGCCATCCACCGCGGTTACTTTCGCGTGGGGCCGTCGCGGCTGCGCTCCGGGGACATCTTTGGGTTCTTCGAACGGGAGGTCGTGACCGGGGCGCCGGCAGACGGAATCGTCGTCTATCCGCGCACGTACGCGCTGCCGGACCTTGGACTGGACAGCGCACGCCCCTTCGGTGAGCAGCGGGGCGGCAATCGGATCTACGAAGACCCGTCGCGCGTGATCGGCATCCGTGACTACGAGCCTGGCGACACCATGAGGCGCATCGACTGGAAGGCGACGGCGCGCGTGCAGCGCTTGCAGTCGCGGGTGTACGAGCCGTCGCGCACGCAATCCGTCGTGGTCGCGCTCAACATCCCGACGTTCGAACAACAGTGGCAGGGATCCGATCCGCTGTTGCTCGAACGTGGCGTCTCGCTCGCGGCCTCGCTCGCGCGGGCGGCGTACGAGGGAGGCTCCGCGGTCGGCCTGATCGCGAACGGCTCGTTCCCGGACGCAGATCGTCCGATTCGCATCGGTGCGAGCAGCCATCCGCAACAGCTCAATCACGTGCTTGAAGCACTGGCCATGGTGACCGCGTTCACCACGTCGCGGATGTCCGCCGAGCTCGAGGATCACCGACGCGCGCTGCCCGCCGGCGCCACGGTCGTACTCGTGGCGGCGGTGATGAACGAGGACCTGGCGGCCTCGCTCCAGCGGCTCCGCACCGCGGGCCATTTCGTGCACGTCGTGAAGACCTCGCACGCACCGTGGCGAATACCGATCGACCCGATCCGCGTTTCCGAACTGGCGACGATCATGGAGGCGCATGAGGCGGAGCTCGAGCGGCAGGGACTGCTCGTGGATCGCGGCGATGAAGCGGCCGCGGCCGCGCTCGGCATGCGGGTGCCGGCGTGACGCAGCGCTGGCAACAGACGCTGGTCGACTACCTATTTGTGATCGCGGAGGCGGTCGTCTGGTTCATGGCGATCGCGTTGATCGCCACGTGGACCGAGCGCGACCTGCTCGCTCAGCTGGCGACACGCATCCAGACCGAGCTCTCGCCGAGTCCGGCGCACCTGCTCGCGCTGCGCGACGTGCGTGCGGCGTCGGAGCAGGTCATCTCCGGGCCGCCGCTGCTGATCGTGGTGTTCACGGGCATGCTCGCCTTCGCCGCGATGCGCGGTTTCCGACGCCTGCGCCTGCAGGGTGCGATGGGCGCGGCTGGCATCCTGATCGTCTCGATTCTCGTGCTGAACGCACTGCTCCACTTCACCTTCACCCGCGACGTCTTGTTTTGGCAGACCGGCGGGGCGGCCAATTTCATCAACGACCCTGCGACGCATTTCCCCCCGGGCACGGATCTCGAGGCGTTCATCGCGAATCCCGGACTCGGCCGCCCGCACGGCGGCGCGCTGATGATCACCTTCGCCGGCCTCGTCGCGATGTGGACGCGCTTCCTTCTGGGCGGGCGATCGCTGGTCACGTTCGAACGCGGCGCCCGCTCGTTTACCTTCGGCTTCTCGGCGACGCTCGTGCTCGTCGTGCTGGCGAGCGTCAGCGGCGTCACCACGCTGGCCGCGTATGCGGTTCCGTATTTCGTGCTGGCCGTGCTCATGCTGGCGGTGGCACACAGCGCGCGCCCGCAGACAGTGATGGAGGACGCTCGCCGCGCCGCGCCGTGGGTGCTGTCCGTGCTCGTGACGGTCGGCGCGCTGACGGCGGCCGCGTTGATCCTCGGGCTGCTCGCGCTGATCGACGCCGGCAGCTGGTTCCAGTTCGTCGTCGACGCGTTGTTCCGCGTGATCGGCTTCCTGCTCGTCCTGATCCTCACTCCGATCTTCTGGGTCGTCGAGGGGCTGCTGAGCCTCGCGAACATCACGCCGCCGGAGAATTTCCTGGCGCCCCCTCAGGGCACACCCGGGCCGCTCGAGCCCGCGGAGAGCGGTGACGGCTTCCGGTTCGCGTCGTCAGTGGTGTTCGTGCTCAAGGTGATCGCGCTCAGCGCGCTGACGTACGGCATCTTCGCGGGCCTGCGAGCCCTGCTCGGTCGCGGCGGCGACCGCGAGGAGGAGGCGTATGCCGAGGTACGCACCACGGACGCCAACGCGACCGGACTCGGCGGATTGCTCCGCAACCTGATCCCGGGGCGCGGTGCGCGGGGGGCGGGCGGTGCATGGATGCGACAGCAGCCGATCTATCAGCTCTTCGGCCGCGCCGTGCACGATGCCGAAGTGCGGGGGCTGCGCATCCGTCCGGCCGAGACGCCGATCGAGTTCGCGGATGTGGGTGGCCGCATGCTCGAGGCCGCGGCCTTCGGGCCGATCGCCGACGCGTTCGACCGCGCGCGCTACGGGCGCCACTTCCCCGACGCGGAGGCGCTCGCGCCGCTCGAGCGCGCGCTCGAGACCTGGGCGGCGAGCCACCCGCCCAGCGAGGAGGTGCGCGAACGCATCCAGGGCGCGCGCCAGCCGTCCGAGAGCCAGGAAATCGAGGCGCGCATCATCCTCTCGCGACGCGCGAGCCGCGGGGACGAGAATGCGCGGCGACTGCTCTAACGAGCCACAGCAGACGGATCGCGCCTAGAGCGAGTCGGCGATCGCCACCGCGGTCGCCATCAGCGCCGCGTTTCCGGAGGCGGGCGTACCGTCTGGCAGCTCGAGCGTGTCCTCCAGACCGATGCGCGTCTGAAGCCCGCGGGCCAGCGCGTCGCGGAGGACCGTCCAGGCTGCCGCGCCGCCGCAGTGCAGCAGTCGCGGTGACGACGCGCCCGCTTCGTCGAGCACCGCCTCCATCCCGCGTGCGAGCGCAAGCGCGGCGCCCGGCTCGCGCTCGCGCGGCTCGAGCAGCAGCCGCGTGCAGCGATCGTGGAGCCCCGAGGCGACCAGCGTGCGCGCGTCCTCGACGGTCCACAGCCCGGCCTCGATGCCGACGCCACGCTCCAGCAGCAGCTGCGCGAACTCGACGGCGCCGTCCTCAGAGAAGTTCACCGAGGCGAAGTCCGGCAGCTCGCTCCAGGCACGCGCCAGCGCGAGGCGCCGCTCGAGATCCTGCTCGATCCACGCGCCGGTCGTGATCCCGACGGCAACCCCCGGTTGGCGGGCGCGGATCGCCCGCAGCGCCGCGGCGATGTGCGTGCCGTCCATGGTCTGCGCGCCGTCGTCGTCGCGGACGTGAATGTGGACCGCGGCCGCGCCCGCCGCGACGACGCGCGCGGCGTCTTCGGCGAGCTCCGCGGGCGTGAGCGGCAACGCAGGGTGATCGCCCGGGCGCCGCGATCCGTTCAGGCAGGCTTTGATCCAGTGATCGCTCATGACGCCATTCCCTCCTGCTCCGCGGGGCGAAGCACCGCGATCCCATCTTCGAAGCGCAACGTGCCGGCGCGCTCATAGCGATCGCTCTGTGCACAGAGCGCGATATCGCTGTCGAAGCCGAGTGCGACGAGGCGCCGGCCGTGTCCGCTGTCGCGCAGGGCTGCGGTGAAGTTCGTCGCGACGGCGCGAAAGTCGGCGAGCGCGGAGGCGGCTGCGGGCGTCGGTTCCGCGCCCGCCGCCACGAGCCGGGCGACGAGCAGTCCACCCGCGAGCCGGTCGTCCTCCGAACGCAGGCCGGCCGTGCCGGCGCATACCACCAGCACGTCGTGCCCGGCCGCCAGCGCCAGGCGTGTGGCGGCGCCCGCGTTCAGCGGCGCGGCCGCGATCACAAGCGGTGCGCTCGCGCACCTCACGAGCGCCGGAGTTCCGTTGGTCGTCGCCACCACCGCTCGGTTTGCCGGGAGGGCGGCCATGCGCATGAACTCCCCGGGGGAGTTCCCGTAGTCATAGCCTTCCGGCGGCAGCGCATCGACCTCGCCGCAGAGCATCGGCGCCGACCCGTCGGCCGCGAGCCGTGCGCGAAGGACGCGCCCCTCCTCGATCGTGGCGGCCGGATACACCGCTTCGATCCCGCGACCGAACAACACGGCCATCACGGAGGTCGCGCGCAACACGTCCACGACGAGGCAGGTCTCGCGCGTCGGGGACGCCGGGGGAGGCAGGATCGTCAGGTCGACGCGCATTGGCAGGAGTGTAGGGATACGCGCGGCCGCGGTGCTTCGCCGCCAGCGCGCCGTGCGGGGTCGTCCCAACGCGTCGGTGGCGCCCAGAAGGGCCACTCTCTACGCTCGATCGCGCGCCCCCGGCGGGACGCACGGAGGCAGCATGGGCGCCATCGTCGGCATCTTCGACTCCGGCGTCGGCGGTCTGTCCGTCGCCGCCGCCCTCCACCACCTCCGCCCCGCGCTCCCCGTCCGCTACGTGGCGGACACGGCCTTCTTTCCGTACGGCCAGCGCACGTCGCGCGAGATCGCGGCGCGCGCGGTTGAGCTCGCGCACGGCCTGATCGACGACGGCTGCACGCTGCTGGTCGTCGCCTGCAACACCGCTTCGTCAGCCGCGCTGGAAACGCTGCGACACACATTCTCGATCCCGATCGTCGGCATGGAGCCGCCGCTCAAGCCCGCCGTCGAGCGCAGCCGTAGCGGCCGCGTCGCGGTGCTGGCCACACCGGCGACGACCGCGGGCGACCGGCTCGCCCGACTGCGCGCGAACCACGGCGCCGGCGCGCACGTCACCGTGCTGCCGATGCCCGGCCTCGCCGACCTCGTCGAGGAGGGTGTGGTCTCGGGAGCGCGCGTGGACGCCGTGCTGCGCGGCGCGCTCGCGCGCCCGTTGCGCGAGGGCATCGATGCGGTGGCGCTCGGATGCACGCACTACGGCTTTCTCCGCGCGGCGATCGAGGCGATCGTGCCCCGGAACGTGCAGGTGATCGACGCGGCCGAGCCGGTCGCACGACGCGTCGTTTCACTGCTCGGCAGCGCCGGCGGCGACCCTGGGGTCGGCGGCGCCCCGGCAGAGGTGCTCTGTTACGCTACCGGCGATCGGGCGCGCTTCGTCGCCTCGATCGAGCGGCTCGCAGCAGCCGGCGCGGATCTGCCCCCGTTGCGAGTCGCGGCGCATCCGCCGTTCACGCCCGCCGCTATCTCCCCCCGGAGCCGCACATGACGAGCACAGAGCCCCGTACAGCCGCGCAACGCACCGCGCACGGTTTCCGCCAGAAGTACGAGTCGGCAGCGACGCGGAACCAGTCGCTGCTCTGCGTCGGCCTCGACCCCGATCCGGCGCGGATCCCGGCGGGTGTGGACGCGGGCGACTTCCTGACCGCGATCGTGGAAGCGACCGCGGACCTCGTCTGCTGCTACAAGCCGAACATTGCCTTCTTCGAACCCGATCTCGGAGCCGGCATCGAGCGGCTCCGCCAGCTGATCGCGAACGTTCCGGACGGCGTGCCCGTCCTCCTCGACGCGAAACGCGGCGACATTGGTCACACCGCCACGTTCTACGCGCGCGCCGTCTTCGACGCCCTCGGCGCCGATGCGGTCACCGCGAACGGCTACCTGGGGCATGACGCGATCGCACCGTTCCTCGAGCGTGCCGACCGCACGACGTTCCTGCTCGTGCGTACGTCGAACCCGGGCGCTCGCGACCTCCAGGACCTGCGTCTCGAAGGCGGGCGCACGTTGTTCGAACACGTGGCCGGGCTCGCCGCTGAGTGGAACCGAGAGCACGGCAATGTCGGTCTCGTCGTCGGGGCGACCTACCCGGAGGAGGCGCGCCGCATCCGGGAGATCTGCCCGGACCAACCGATGCTGATGCCCGGCGTCGGCGCGCAAGCCGGCGACCTCGATGCTGCCGTGCGGGCCGGTATCGACGTGCGCGGAGGAGGCATCCTCGTGAACGCGTCGCGCGGCGTGATGTACGCCGGAGCGGCAGCCGGCGCTCGCACGCTTGGCGATTGGGCGCGCGCCGCGCGCACCGCGGCGGACGAGCTGCGAGAGGCCATCAACCACGCGCGAGGCGCGTAGCGCACCGTGATCGAGTTGCGCATGGGCGATGTCTACCGCATGCGCAAGAAGCACCCTTGCGGCGGCTTCGAGTGGGCGATCGTGCGTCTCGGCGCTGATGTCGGGCTGCGCTGTTCGACCTGCGGTCGTCGCGTGCTCATGGAGCGCAGTACGCTCGTACGCAGGGCGCAGCGACTTGTCGAGCGCGGTCCGGCGCTCGACCCCGAGATCGAGCGGGCGCTCTGGGGTGAATCGCAGGCATGAGGATGGGCGCGTTTCGTTGACTCGTGATCTGACCCACTTCTACACTCCGCCTGCTCCCGGCCACGTATGGCCGGTGGGGGATACCCGGTGATTGAACTCGTCATCGACAGCATTCGCGTCGGACTACGGCATTACCGACGCGTCGTCGTGCTGCGCGAAAAGGAAGCGGAGCGCTTCCTCACGATCTGGATCGGCGCCGATGTGGCCGATGCGATCGCGCTCAAGCTGCAGAACGTCGCCGTGCCTCGCCCGCAGACGCACGACCTCCTGTTCAACTCGATCGGCGACCTGGGCGGCGTCGTGAAGTCCGTGATCGTGAACGATCTCAAGGACGACACGTTCTTCGCGAAGGTGATCGTGGAGCAGAACGGGCGCACGCTCGAGATCGACTCGCGGCCGTCGGACGCGATCGCGCTCGCCGTGCGTGCCGAGGTACCGATCTACGCCGCCGAGGACGTGCTCGAGCGCGCCGGGATCGTGCTCGACGACGAAGGCCAGGCGATCGAAGGGCAGGATCGCGAACGCCCGCCCGCGCCGACCGCCGAAGAGCTCGAGAAGCTCGCAGCGTTCCGTGACTTCGTCGCGGGGCTCGATCTGGACGATCTCGGGAAGGGCGAATAGCTCTCGGCGAAGCCGGAGCCGCCCCGAAAAACCAGTTTGGTCCGACGTGGTTGCAGACAGCGCGCAGCGGCGCCGTCCGCGATTGTGCATGCGCTCACAACGGCTTGTTTCACCCGTCGGTGCATGCTAGCCTCCCGTCGGCCTCGCAGCCTGAAGGGCGTGTGCGGCCATGTGGAACTCTCCAGCGTTCGGGTTACTCGGACTCGGGAGCTATCTCGCAACCTCCATCGTGGGGCTGACGCTGGTTGGCGTCTGGCTCGACGGACGGTTCGATACGCGGCCCGTGCTGACGCTGGTGTTCCTCGTCATGGGACTCGCCGCAGGGTTCTACGGGGCCTACAAGCAACTGCGGGAACTGACCGAGCGTACGCGTAAGGGTTGAACGCGGAAGGGTCGTCGATGCGCCTGTCGATCATCGCGATCTCCGTCCTCATCCTGATTGGCGTCGGCTTCGTCTTCGTTGGCGGCGCGTCACCGTTCATCTCGGTCGCGCCCGAGGTGGTCTTCCACGCCGGCGGCATCGGCATTACGAACACGATGTTCACCTCGTGGTTCGTGGTGCTCGTGCTCATCCTGATCGCCTACATCGCAGGTCGTGGCGCGAAGGTCGTCCCCAGCGGGTTCAGCGGGGCCGTTGAGGCTGCCATCGTCGTCTTCTACGACCTCGTCGTCAGCGTCGCGGGCGAAAAGAATGGTCGGCGCTTCTTCCCCGTGATCGCGACGATCTTCTTCTTCATTCTTATGTCTAACTACATGGGCCTGCTCCCGATCAACAACGTGATCGGAAAGCCGGAGCCCAACCACGGTGTCAAGCAAGCCGTGCTCGGCCAGCGCACGATCGCCGGCATCGACATGGCATATATCCCGTTCAAGCCGGATAGCGTGGACACCGGCGCGGGGGAAGCAGCGATCCTGGCGGACGAGGCCGGGGAGCCGTTCTCCGGAGTGATCGCTCCATATTTTCGGTCGGTCATGACCGATGTGAACGCGCCGCTGGCGATCGCGATCTGGTCGTTCATCTTCGTGGAGTTCTGGGCGTTCTCGGTGCTCGGCCTCGGGTACCTCACGAAGTTCTTCAACTTCAGCCGACTGATTCGGCTGAACCCGATGGGTATCATCGACGTGTTCGTGGGAGTGCTCGAGTTCGTCTCTGAGCTCTCGCGAATGGTCTCGTTCACCTTCCGTCTGTTTGGCAACATCTTCGCAGGAGAAGTGCTGCTGTTGATGGGTATGTTCCTGGTACCGTTTGTACTCGTGGACGTGTTCTACGGGCTCGAGCTGTTCGTGGGACTGATCCAGGCGTTCGTGTTCGCCATGTTGACGCTGGTATTCGCCCAGACTGCCGTGACGTTCTCGCACGGCGATGGGCACGGTGAGGAGCACGGCGCGGGGCATTGAGCCTCGCGTTGGACTGCATAGCGATTCCAAGACGTGCTCCGGTCGGAACCGGGGCGACCCAGGGAGGAATGACCTTGATGAACGCAACCATCGCCCGCCGTGGTCTCGTTGCGGCGGCCATCGTCGCAGCGCTGTTCGCAGCGCTGACCGGTGTCGCCGGAGCACAGGAAGCAGCGGGGGACAACGAGTTCACCGCGAGCTCGATGAAGTTCCTCGCCGCAGGCATCGCGATGGGACTGGGCGCACTCGGCCCGGCCATCGGCATCGGTCTGCTCGGCGGGAAGGCGATGGAGGCGCTGGGTCGCAACCCGGAGGCCGCCGGCGCCATTCAGACCAACATGATTCTGGCGATCGCGTTCGCCGAGGCGATCGGCATCTACGCCCTAGTCGTCGCGATCCTGATCGGCTTCGTCTTCTAGTCGACGGCCGCGTCGACCGCCTCCCGAGATCGACCGGCGGCTCGCATGGGCGGGCTGTCGGTCCCGAGGGGCATAGAGAGCAGCCGAAGGAGCGAGGGATATCGTGATGAAGCACCTGCGTCATCCGCGCGTCTTCGCCGTCGCCGTAGCCCTGGGCGCGGCGCTGGCGCCCGCCGTTGCGGGCGCCACGGAAGCGGCGAAGGAGTCCGGGGGTATCGCCGCGCTGGGGTTCAACCTGCCGGGCCTCGTTGCTCAGCTGGTGAACTTCCTGATCCTGCTGGTTGTCCTGCGGCTCTTCCTGTACAAGCCGATCCTTCGCATCCTCGACGAGCGCAAGCGGCGCATCGAGGAAGGCCTCATGCGCTCCGAGCAGGCGGCGACGCAAGCCGCCGCCTGCGAGGACGCAGCGCGTCTCGCGATGGAAGAGGCTCGCAACGAGTCGCGCGAGGTGATCCAGCGCGCGCAGGAGACGGCGGGCAGGCTGCGGACCGAGCTCGAGGAGCAGGCGCGCGCACAGGCCGAGCAGATCGTCGAACGTGCGCGGGCGGAGATCCAGCTCGAGCGCGAGCAGGCAATCCAGCAGCTGCGGTCCGAGTTCGCGGGCCTGGCCATGCTCGCCGCCGAACGCGTGATCGGGCAATCGCTCGATCGCCAGGCGCACCAACGGCTGATCGACGAAGTGATCGTCGAAAGCTCGTTCGGCGAGTCCAACTAGTCGCACCGGAGTCGAGGAGCGCCCGTGCCCGCACCCCGCGACATTGCCGGCCGCCGCTATGCGCTCGCGTTGATCGCGATCGCGCGCGACGACCGTGACTTCGACGCCTGGTCCGACGCGATCGAGGCGCTCGCGGGCCTCACCTCCGAGCGCGCGTTCGTTCAGGCGCTGCAGGCTGACGGCATGACCGACGACCGCTTCCAGTCGATCGTGCGCCGCGTGTTGCCGGGCGTCGGGCAGAAGCAGCTGAACTTCTTCCGCCTCCTGCGCCAGAAGAATCGGCTCGGGCTTGGCGCGTCGATCGCGTCGTTCTTCCGCGAGTTGCTCGACGAGGAGCGCGGCATCGTGCGTGCCGAAGTCACGAGCGCGACCGCGCTCGACGGGGGACAGCGACAGCGGCTGCTCGACAAGCTCGCGCGCGACACCGGTAAGCAGGTAGCGCTCGAGGCGCGCGTCGACCCGGCGCTCCTCGGCGGACTGATCGTCCGCATCGGGGATCGCATGGTCGACGGATCAACACGAAACAGGCTCCGAAGCCTGCGCACCCAACTGGAACGCGCTGCGCTCTAGGCGCGGCATGAGATCGAGGTAGCGCGATGGTCCGAGCTGAAGAGATCGCCTCCATTCTCCGCGAGCAGATCGAGCACTTCGACGCGGGGGCGAGGGAGGCAAACGTCGGGACGGTGATCGAAGCTGGCGACGGCATCGCTCGCATCCACGGCATCGGCCAGTGCCAGACGTCCGAGCTGATCGAGTTCTCGAGCCAGGACACGCAGGGCCGCGCGATCCGCGGACTGGCCCTCAACCTGGAAGAAGAGACCGTGGGTGCGGTCATTATCGGCGACTACTCGCAGGTCAAGGAAGGCGACGAGGTCCGCACGACCGGCCTCGTGGCTTCCGTGCCGGTCGGCGAGGCGCTGCTCGGGCGCGTCGTGAACGCGCTGGGCGACCCCATCGATGAGAAAGGCCCGGTCAACGCCGCCGAGCAGTACCCGGTGGAGCGCATCGCGCCCGGCGTGGTCGATCGCGTGGGCGTGAATCAGCCGATGCTGACAGGTATCAAGGCGATTGACGCCATGACGGCGATCGGGCGCGGTCAGCGCGAGCTGATCATTGGCGACCGCTCGACAGGCAAGAGCGCGATTGCGATCGACGCGATCATCAACCAGAAGAAGATCGGAGACGTGATCTGCGTCTACGTGGCGATCGGTCAGAAGGACGCGAAGGTCGCGCAGACCGTCGCCATCCTCGAGGAGAACGGCGCGATGGCGTACACCATCGTGGTCGTCGCCTCCGCATCCGAGTCGGCTGCCGCGCAGTACCTCGCGCCGTACGCCGGTTGCGCCATGGCCGAGTACTTCATGGCCAAGGGCAAGGACGTGCTGATCGTCTACGACGACCTCTCGAAGCACGCCTGGGCGTACCGCGAGGTGTCACTGCTGCTGAGGCGCCCGCCGGGCCGCGAGGCGTACCCGGGCGATGTCTTCTACCTGCACTCCCGGTTGCTCGAGCGCTCGGCGCGCGTGAACGAATCGCTCGGTGGCGGCTCGATCACGGCACTGCCGATCATCGAGACGCAGGCCGGCGACGTTTCGGCCTACATCCCGACGAACGTCATCTCCATCACGGACGGGCAGATCTTCCTCGAGCTCGACCTTTTCAACGCCGGCCAGCGGCCCGCCGTGAACCCTGGCATCTCGGTGTCGCGCGTGGGCGGCGCCGCGCAGACGCGGGCGATGAAGAAGGTCGCCGGCTCGCTGCGCCTGGACCTCTCCCAGTACCGCGAGCTCCAGGCCTTCGCACAGTTCGGCACGGAGGATCTCGACCCGGCCACCCGGCGTCAGCTCTTCCGCGGCCAGCGCCTTACGGAGCTGCTCAAGCAGCCCCAGTACCGGCCCCAGACGCTCGGGCAGGAGGTGTCGATCCTCTACGCCGGCGTGAACGGCTACTTGGACGACGTGCCCGTCGAGAAAGTCGCGGACTTCGAGCGTGGCTTCCACGAGTTCATGGCGGCCAGCCAGTCGAGCCTGATCGAGAACATCAACCGCACCGGCGAGCTCCCGGACGACGCCGAGGAGACCCTGAAGCAGGCGATCACCGACTTCAAGGGCACGGTCGCGTACTAGGACGTACCCGGCCGACGGCGTGTCCGCGGATCGCCGCGGGCGCCGAGGAACGAACGACGATCGTCAGTCGCTGAGCGCGGCGGGCGGACGAACAAGGAAGCGGAGCGTAGATGCCAGGCGCCGGAGCCGTACGTGCCATCCGCGACCGTATGCGGGCTGTCTCGAACACCGCCAAGGTCACGCGTGCGATGGAGCTGGTCGCTGCATCGAAGATGCGGCGCGCCCAGGATCGCGCGCTGCAGTCGCGGCCGTACGCCGAGCGCATGCGCGCCGTGCTCGCGCAGCTGTCCGGCTACACCGTCGGCGCGGACCCGGACGAGCTGAACCCGCTGCTCCAGCAGCGCACCGTGAAGCACTTTGCGATCATCCACATCACCGCCGACCGCGGTCTGGCCGGTGGGTTGAACACGAACATGAACCGCGCCGCCGCGTCGCTCGTGCTGGAGCATCAGCCGAATGTCGAGAGCGTGTCGGTGCTCCCCGTCGGTCGCAAGGGTCGTGACTTCTTTCGCCGATCGGGCTTCCCGATCATCGCGGAGTTCACGAACCTCGGCGACTTCCCGAGTTCGACCGACGTCTTCCCGATCGCGCGCATTGTGATCGACGACTACATCCGGGGCGAGCTCGATCAGGTCTACGTCGCCTATCAGCAGTTCGTGAACGCGGCCGTGCAACGACCGGTGCTGCGGCAGATCCTGCCCGTGCAAGCGCCCGAGGGCGCCGAGGCCCGGGGCACAGACTTCATCTTCGAACCCTCGCCCGCGCAGCTGCTCGAGACGCTGCTGCCGCGCTACGTGGAGATGCAGATCTACGAGGCAGTGCTCGAGGCGCGCGCCTCCGAGCAGTCCGCTCGCATGGTCGCCATGCGGCAAGCGACGGACGCCGCCGACGAAATGGTTTCCGAACTGACGCTGACCTACAACAAGGCGCGTCAGGAGATGATCACCAGCGAACTACTCGACATCGTGGGCGGCACTGCTGCCCTGAACGCGTAAGCCACGCCGCAGGAGGCAACCATGGCCATGGCAACAGCGGGAGCGATCGGACACGTTCGGCAGGTGATCGGCACGGTCGTCGACGTGGAGTTCCCCTCGGGGAGCCTGCCCGATCTCTACAATGCCGTCGAGATCGACATGGGGAGCGGGCACCCGAAGCTGGTGACCGAGGTCCAGCAGCACATGGGCAACAACTGGGTGCGCTGCCTTGCACTCGACTCCACGGACGGCCTTCCACGCGGAGCCGAGGCGACCGACACGGGTCGCGCGATCTCGGTGCCGGTCGGACCGAGCACCCTCGGGCGCATCTTCAACGTCGTCGGCACGCCGCTCGATCCCGGTATCGAGATTCCCGCGGACACCGAGCGCTGGGAGATCCACCGCCCGCCTCCGACGTACGCCGAGCAGGAGACGACACCGTCCATGCTCGAGACGGGCGTGAAGGTGATCGACCTGATCGCCCCGCTCGCGCGCGGCGGCAAGGTTGGCCTCTTCGGCGGCGCCGGCACGGGCAAGACGGTCATCAACACCGAGCTGATCCGAAACCTCGCCACGGAGCACGGCGGTCTCTCTGTCTTCGCCGGCGTGGGTGAGCGCTCGCGCGAAGGCAACGACCTCTGGAACGAGATGCGCGAGTCGGGCGTGCTCGACAAGACCGCGCTCGTCTATGGGCAGATGAACGAGCCGCCAGGCGTGCGCCTCCGGATCGCGCTCACGGGTCTCACGATGGCGGAGTACTTCCGCGACCGCGAGGGCCGCGACGTGCTGCTCTTCATCGACAACATCTATCGCTACACGCTGGCCGGTATGGAAGTCTCCGCCCTCCTCGGTCGCATGCCCTCCGCGGTGGGCTACCAGCCGACGCTGGCCACCGAGGTCGGTGCGCTCGAGGAGCGCATCACGTCGACGAAGAAGGGCTCGATCACCTCGTTCCAGGCGATCTACGTCCCCGCCGACGACTACACCGACCCCGGTGTGGCGACCACGTTCGGTCACCTGGATTCGACCGTGACGCTCGACCGCGCGCTCGTCGAGCAGGGCCTGTACCCGGCCGTGAACCCGCTGACCTCGACCAGCCGCGTGCTCGACCCGAACATCGTGGGCCAGGAGCACTACGACGTGGCACAGGGCGTCCTGCGCACGTTGCAGCGCTACAAGGACCTGCAGGACATCATCGCCATCCTCGGCATCGAAGAGCTGTCGGACGATGACAAGCAGGCCGTGGGTCGCGCGCGACGCATCCAGCGCTTCCTCACCCAGCCGTTCTTCGTCGCGGAGCAGTTCACCGGCTCGCCCGGCCGCTACGCCTCGATCGCGGAGACCGTGAACGGCTTCAAGGAGATCCTCGAAGGCCGCCACGACGCGTTGCCCGAGCAGGCGTTCTATATGGTCGGCAACATCGACGAAGCGGTCGAAAAGGCACAGCGCATGGCAAGCGAGGACTAGGCGTGCCGCTCACGCTTTCGATCGTTACGGCCGATCGCACCGTGCTCGAACGGGACGACGTGTTGCGCCTCGTCGTGCCCACGACCGAGGGGCAGATCACCCTTCTGCCGAGTCACGCGCCGCTCATGGCCAGCCTGAGCATCGGCGAGATGATTGTGCACGTGCCGGACGGGCCGATCCCGCTCGCCATCCACGGTGGCTTCATCCAGATCGTCCGCGACGACGTGAGCGTGCTGGCCGACGCCGCCGAGCACGCGGACGAGATCGACGAGGCTCGCGCTGAGGCCGCTCGTGAACGATCGCGCGGCCGGATCGAAGGGCGCGTGCCGGTGGAGGCCGGGGCGGTCGACATCCTGCGTGCGCAGCTCTCGCTCCAGCGCTCGCTGATCCGTCTGCGTGTGCGCCGGCGCCGCTCGGCCACGGGCGTGCCCACGATGCGCTAGCGCTAGGCGGCGCCACACCAGCGCGCACCGATTGGCATACACCCGACCGCGCCCCATGCGCGGTCGGTTCGCGTGCGTGAGGCGACGTTCTGACAGCCTCCGCGAGCCGCGTGCCCTATCCTCGAAACGGCGCGGGTTGATCAGGAGCGGCGACTGATGTCCAGGCGTCCCGAACGACTACTCATCCGCGGCGGGCGCCCGCTGCGTGGCGACGTCACCGTCTCCGGCTCGAAGAACGCGGCGCTCTACGCGGTCGCGGCCGGTCTGATGACCGCCGACGCCGTCACACTCCACAACGTCCCGGCGATCGCCGACATCGACGAGATGGGCGAACTGCTGCGCGCGCTGGGCGCGCGCTTTGAGTACGTGGACGGGACTGCACAGATCCAGGCGTCAGAGCTCACCGAGACGTCCGCGCCCGCCGACCTCGTGCTGGCACTGCGCGCGTCGTTCCTCGTGATGGGGCCGCTGCTCGGGCGGCTGGGCGAAGCCGCGTGTGCGTCGCCCGGCGGCGACGTGATCGGCGCGCGGCCGCTCGACGTGCATCTCGCCGGCTTTCGGGCGCTGGGCGCCGAGGTCGGCCGCCGGGGCGCGGAGTGGGTGGCGCGCGCTGCGCGCCTCCAGGGCGCGCGCATCTTCTTCGACTACCCGAGCGTGCTCGGCACGGTGAACATCCTCTTCGCCGCGGCGCTGGCGCACGGCGAGAGCGTGCTCATCAACGCCGCGGCCGAGCCCGAGGTTGAGATGGTCGCGAACATGCTGAACAGCATGGGCGCGCGGATTCGCGGGCACGGCGGAAGTGTCGTCTACGTCGAGGGCGTCGAGCGGCTGCACGGTACCGAGTTCTCGGTGATCCCGGACCGTCTCGAAGCCGGCACCTATCTGCTCGCCAGCGCCGCGACCGGCGGCGACGTGCGCATTACAAACGGAGTGCCGCACCACCTCGACAGCCTCACCACGAAGCTCTCGGAGATGGGGATGACGGTCGACCTGGCGCCCGCCGGCGAGAGCGGGGGCATCCGCGCCGCGTGCCAGGGCGGCGGCCTACGCGCGGTCCAGGCACAGGCCGTGCCGTATCCCGGGTTCCCCACAGACCTCCACGCTCCCCTCGCCGCCGCGCTGACGCAGGCACACGGCGTGTCGGTCGTGCACGAGCGCGTGTACGACAACCGCACGCTGTACGTCGGCGAGTTGCGGAAGCTCGGCGCGCGGATCACGGTCGGTGGACAGTCCGTGATCATCGAGGGAGGCACGCCCCTGGTCGGCGCCGCCGTGCGCGCGCTCGACATCCGCGCGGGCGCGGCATGCGTGATCGCCGCCCTCGCGGCCGACGGCGAGACGCAGGTGCACGACACGAACCACCTCGACCGCGGCTACGCGCACCTCGTCGAGCGTCTGACCGCGCTCGGGGCGGATGTCGAGCGAGCGTAGCGCCCGTCGCTTTCCAGGTGTTACCCGAACGATTCCCGGTCCGATCGCCGCAGTCGTGCTCGTAGGATCGACGCGTGCGAGGCACCCGCACAGGCGGAGCGGGCGGATGGCGAACGCGCTCGAGGCAGTTTCAATCTCGACCATCGAGGCGTCGATTCGTTTGCTCCGCGGTCAGCGCGTCATGCTCGACTCCGACCTTGCCACGCTCTACGGAGTCGAAACACGAACGCTCGTGCAGTCGGTTCAGCGCAACCGCGCGCACTTCCCCGAAGACTTCATGTTCCGGCTCTCCGATCAGGAGTTCGCGGACTTGAGATCACAGAACGTGATCTCAAGTCCGCGGGGAGGCAGGCGTTATCCGCCATACGCCTTCACCGAGCAGGGCGTGGCGATGCTCTCCAGCGTGTTGCGCAGCGAGCGCGCAGTGCAGGTCAACATCGAGATCATGCGCACGTTCGTGCGCCTGCGGTCGTGACTCGCCGCCAACGTCGAGCTCGCATCGCGCGTGGACGCGCTCGAAGCGCGTTACGACGAGCGCTTCGGCGCCGTCTTCGATGCGATTCGCGAGTTGATGCGGCCGCCGGATCCGCCTCCCCGACCGCTCGGCTTTCCCGTGCGCCGAGAGTACTGAGCGGGCACTCTCCTCCGGGCGGCGCTCGGCCGCATGGTCGCCGTCGCCGCCACTACCGGCCGGTCGATCCGGCGGTACCATCCTGCGCACGACCGAATCTCAGTTGGCCGGGAAGGTGAGGATCCTGCATACGCACCCGCGGATTCGCGTGGTTCGTTGGCGTCGGAGTGCTGCTGGCAGTCGTGCTGGTTGGCGTGGCGTGCGGAGGGGGCGACGACGGCGCTGACGCGACTGCCTCAGCGGGCGCAACGCTCTCGGCGGCGAGCGTCGACTGCAGCGGCCTTGGCCTGACGGCTCCGGAGCGCATCAAGAGCGCCGGCAAACTGCTCGTCGCCTCTGACCTCAGCTACGCGCCGATCGACTTCGTCAAAGCGGGCACGAACGAACCGATCGGCCTCGACGCCGATCTCGCTCGCTGCATCGCGCAGGCGTGGGGCGTTGAGCTTCAGATTCAGAACGTTTCGTTCGACACGATCATTCCCGCGCTCACCGGCAGCAAGGCAGACGTGATCATGTCGGCGATGACGAACACCGAAGAGCGGCGCAAGACCGTGGACTTCGTCGACTACTTCGTCGCGGGCTCGGGCATCCTCGTGCGCTCCGGCAACCCCGACGGGATCGAGTCCCTGGCTTCGCTGTGCGGGAAGGTTGTCGCGATCCAGGTCGGAACGATCCAGATCGAAGAGGCCGAGACCCAGAACGCGTCATGCACCGACAAGATCGACGTCCAGACGTTCGAGCAGAACACCGACACCATCCAGGCGGTGTCGTCCGGTCGTGCGGCGGCTGCGTTGATGGACTTCCCGGTGGCGGCGTACACGGCCGCCAACGTGAGCGGCACCGAGGTCGTGGGTGAGCAGTACGACACCGCGCCCTACGGCATCGCGGTACGGCAGGACGACAAGACGGTGAGCGAGGCGCTCGCCGCCGCGATCACCGCGATGCGGTCAGGCGGCCAGTACGACGCGATCCTCGCGTACTGGAACCTGGAGGCCGGGAAGCTGCCCTAGCCCGTGCTGCTCGCGGGGGCGCTCGACTGGGGGGTGATCGGAGACAACCTGTTCTCTGATCTCGTGCTGGGCGGGGTGCGGCTCACGCTTGCGCTGACCGTGTTGAGCATGACCATCGGCGGTGCGCTCGGCACGGTCTTCGGGATCATGCGCGGATCGCGCATCGCGGCGCTGCGCGCGGCCTCCGTGGGTTACATCTGGCTGTTCCGGGGCACGCCGCTGCTGGTCCAGATCGTGTTCTGGTTCTTCGCACTGCCGCAGCTCTGGCCTGGCTGGGCGCCGTGGAACGGGCAGCTCAGCCCGTTCCAGGCTGGGCTGGTCGCGCTTTCCGTGAACGAAGGCGCCTACATGACGGAGATCATGCGCGCGGGCTTACTGAGCGTGGATCCCGGCCAGGTGGAGGCGGCCAAGAGCCTGGGCATGACGGGACCGCTGACGATGCGACGGATCGTCCTGCCCCAGGCGATGCGGGTTGTGATCCCACCGATCGGCAACGAGTTCATCGCAATGCTGAAGAACTCGTCGCTGGTCTCCGTGATCAGCGTCAGCGAGCTCTTTCTCGTGGCCAAGCTGCAGTATTCGTCGACGCTGCGTTACCTCGAATGGCTGTTGATCGTCTCGATCTGGTATCTGGCACTGACGACGGTCGCGAGCCTCGCGCAGGCGTGGCTGGAGCAGCGTTTCAGCCGCGGCCGGCGTCCACAGGGACGCAGCCTCGGAGCGCGCGTGACGGGTGCGCTGGAGCGGCTCGGGCGGGACACCGGCCGATGAGCGAGCGGCCGCTGCTCGAGATCGTGGACGTACACAAGCGCTTCGGCGCGGTGGAGGTGCTCAACGGCATCTCGCTGACGGTCGAGCGCGGCGAGGTTGTGGCCGTGCTCGGACCGTCCGGGTCCGGCAAGTCGACACTGCTGCGCTGCATCAACCACCTCGAGACGATCGACGGCGGCCGGATCGTGTTCGACGGCCGCCTCGTCGGGTATCGCGAGGTCGACGGCCGGCTACGCCCGGAGAGCGATCGGCGCACCGCGCGCGTCCGGCGCGAGATCGGGATGGTCTTCCAGCGTTTCAACCTCTTTCCGCACCTGACCGCGCTCGGCAACGTGACGGAAGCGCCCGTGCACGTACTCGGCCTGTCGCGCGCGGAGGCGCGGGAGCGCGGAAGCGGGCTGCTCGCGCGAGTAGGACTGGGCGAGCGACTGGACGCGTACCCGTCCGAGCTCTCGGGCGGGCAACAGCAGCGCGTCGCGATCGCGCGCGCGCTCGCGATGCAGCCCAAGCTCATGCTGTTCGACGAGGCCACCAGCGCCCTCGATCCCGAACTCGTGGGCGAGGTGCTGGCGGTCATGCGCGATCTCGCGGCGGACGGCATGACGATGCTGGTCGTCACGCATGAGCTGGAGTTCGCGCGCGACGCGGCGCGTCGGATTGCCTTCATCGACGACGGCGTAATCGTCGAGGAGGCACCACCGGCGGAGTTCTTCTCGGCGCCGCGTACGGAGCGCGCGCGTGCCTTCCTCGGCCGGCTACATCAGCGCTGAGCGGTGCAGCTCCGGCGTTCGTTCTGCCCACCACAGCCCTGACGACCGGGACCGACGGGTCTCCGCCACGCGTGCTACCCGCGGTGACGCCGCTCGGCTACGCTCCCGATGCTCCGCAGGCCGGCGGAGTCTCCACACACCTCACATTCCGCTCGGCGGGGGCAATGCTCGGCAAGCGCATCGGCATCGATCTCGGGACGGCCAACGTGCTGGTGTTCGAGCACGGCAAGGGCATCGTGATCGACGAGCCCTCCGTGGTCGCCATCACTGAGCGCGACAACACCGTGGTCGCCGTCGGCAACGACGCGCGTGCCATGATCGGCCGCCACCCCGGCACCATCCAGGTGATCCGTCCGATGCGCGACGGCGTGATCGGCGATTACCTGATCACCGAGGCGATGCTCCGCTACTTCATCGGGCGCGTGATCGGCCGCTTCAACCTCGTGCGGCCCGAGGTGATGATCTGCGTGCCCGTGGGGGTCACCGGTGTGGAGCAGCGAGCGGTGCGTGACGCAGCCGAGGCGGCCGGCGCGCGGCGACCGGCACAGCTCATTCCCGAGCCGCTAGCCGCGGCGATCGGCGCGGAGATTCCGGTGGGATCGCCGCGGGGCCACATGATCGTCGACATCGGCGGAGGCCGCACCGAGGCGGCGGTGATCTCGATGTTCGGCATCGTCGCCAGCGAGTCCGTGCGCATCGCGGGCGATCGCCTGGACGATGCGATCGCCCAGTACGTGAAGCGCCGGCACAACCTCGTGATCGGCGAACGCACCGCCGAAGAGGTGAAGATCGCAATTGGCTCCGCGCTCCCGGACGAGGAGGATCTGACGACGGGCGTGCGTGGTCGCGATCAGATCACCGGGCTGCCGCGCACGATTACCGTTCACGCTTCGGAGATCACCCAGGCCATTCAGGAACAGCTTGCCGCGATTGTGCAGACGGTACGTCGCGTCCTCGAGCGGACACCGCCCGAACTGGCGTCGGACGTGATCGACCGCGGCATCGTGCTCACCGGCGGCGGCGCGTTACTTCGTCACCTCGATGACCTGCTCATGCACGAGACCGGCGTCCCGGTGCACATTGCGGAAGAGCCGCTGCAGTGCGTGGCGAAGGGTGCGGGCGCCGCGCTCGACTATCGCGAGGTAATCTCGCGCGCCCTCCCGACCGAGGAGGAATCGCTCATCCTCGAGCGGTGAGGTCCCGTCGGCGGCTGCCCGGATGCACGCAAGGGCGAGGGCGCACCGTCAGGCGGGGCGGGCCTCAGCCGATGGATCGCGTCGCGGGAGGGGCTCCGGGGCGCGGAGATTGCGGTTCGCCGTGCGCTTCAGGTGGTAGGTCATGCTCTGGAGGAAGAGCACGGGGTTGATATGCCGCAACTCCACGCCGGCCGGGACGACCACGCGCGTAGGCGCGTAGTTCAAGATCGCACGCACGCCGCCGTGCACGAGGCGGTCGGCAATCTCCTGTGCGATTGTGGATGGCACTGCGACGACCGCGATGTCGGCCGGTCGCTGCCGCAGATCATCTTCGAGGTGCCCCGAGTCACGTACGACCACGCCCGCGACCTCGGTCCCGATGACCTTCCGGTCGGCGTCGTAGAGCGCGACGATGTCGAAGCCCTGATCCTCGAATCCCGGATACGAGGCGATCGCGCGGCCGAGGCGGCCGATCCCGACCACGACCACGCTCCAGCGCGTGTCGAGTCCGAGGATCACGCGCAACTCCTCGGTCAGTCGTGGCACCGAGTACCCACGGCCCTGTTTGCCGAAGCGACCGAAGTACGAAAGATCCTTGCGGATCTGTGCCGGGGTCACGCCGAGCTCCTCACCGAGCTCCTGTGACGACACCACAGCACGGCCTTCATACGAGAGGCGCGCGAGCAGGCGGTAATAGACCGGCAAGCGGTCGATCACAACCTCGGGGATCTCTAGCGGCACGAGCATTTCCTCGGGACTGAAGCCGTGACCCGTTCGGCCGTGACGTGGGGAATGCCAGGGCGGTGGGGTGGTGACTGTACGTCGCTGGTCATCATAACCGCCTCCCTTAGGTGTGCAATCTGTCACGAATGATCGCGGCTGCGCCGCGGCCGCGATCATTCGACTGGTTCGTCCTCGGACGACTGCTAGGATCCCGCTGTGAGCGAGGATCCCCTTATTCAACGGCTGCTTCGGGAGGGGGCGAGCGCTACCCCCTTCGTCACCCTGGGGGGCGGCTCGTTCACGATGGGCTCGCATGAACGTCCGGACGAGGAGCCCGTTCACGAGGTGACCGTGCGCCCCTTTGCCGTGGCGCTCACGCCCGTGAGCAACCGCGAGTGGGCGCAGTTTCTCGAGGCGACGCAGCACGAACCTCCGCGCTTCGGGGACGACGAGCGCTTCAACCAGCCGGGATGCCCGGTGGTCGGGATCAACTGGTTCGACGCCGTTGCCTACTGCTCGTGGCTGAGCGAGGTGCTCGGTCAGGACTGCCGGCTCCCGACCGAGGCCGAGCGGGAGTACGCGGCTCGGGGCGGCGTCCCCGAGGTGCTCTTTCCGTGGGGTAATGAGCCGTGGTCTGAGGGCGCGCACGCCTTTGGCGCGGCCGGAATGGACCGCCCGCAGCCGCTCGGCTCGTCGCCGCCGAACGGCTTCGGCCTCTACCACGCTGCCGATAACGTTCACGAGTGGTGCAGCGACTGGTATCTGCCGGACGGGTACGCGTCGGCGGACCGGTTCGATCCGCGCGGACCGGCCGATGGTGTGCGGCGCGCGTCGCGTGGCGGATCGTGGCGTCACCGCATCAAGGTCTCGCGTATCGCCGCCCGCTCATCGCTCGGCCCCGAGCGCCGCTACAACGATTACGGGATGCGGGTATACCGCGAACTCTGACGCGTGCCCCGGCGAGCGGTCACCCGGGGAGCAGTCACCCGGGGAGCAGTCACCCGGGGAGGACAGGGCTCATTGCGGGTCCGTCCTGCGAGCCCGGCGCGTGCGCGAGGCCTGGACTGGTCGGATCAGCGTTCTGAGCACAAGCGATCCCAGCAGGAACCCGACGACGGCGCCCGCCATGTCGAGCAGCCAGTGGGTCATGTTCGGGTCGCGACCGACCGGCCCCTGGAGCAGCTCCGTCGCGGCGGCGAACAACCAGAAGCCAAAGAAGGCGGCGCCGAGCGAGCTGCGCGGAAAGCGGCGAGCACGTGCGCTCACCGCGAAGCGCAGCGCGGACGCGACACCCAGTGCCGCGAACAGCGCGAAATGGCCGACGCCGGCGTCGATGTTGAAGCCGCTGGCGAGGAGCGTGTCGGGCGGGCTCAACGTCAGCGCCAGGATCGCCGCCGCCGCGAGCACCATCGCCGCATCGGCCAGTCTTCTGAGGCGCCGCGGCGTCATGCCCCGAGCGTACGGGGCGCGCTGACTACAACGTATCGCCCGGTCCTGAGCACTGGCGCACCCGTACATTGGGGACGGCTGCCGGGCGATCCGTGGTCCGAGTGGGGACCGGCCTCGCCGCGCCTACTCGGCGCTGGGTTGCGAAGAAGTGTGCGAGTCCGCCGCGCAGACGCTGCGCGGCGGAAGTCCGCCAGGCGGCGCCCGAAGGTGTAGAACAGCACGACTGGCTGCGCGGACGTGGCCGGGCGCCGAACGCATCGACGATCAGGCAAGGGAGCCCATGCATGCCGCTCATGGATCTCGGCGATGTGCAGCTGCACTACGAGGAGCGTGGCTCCAGTCGCACCGCGTACGTCTTCTGCCACGGGCTCGGCGGCAGCGGCGAGGGCTTCGAGCGCGATGACATGGACTGGTACGCCGAGCGCTTCCGCACGGTGTCGTGGGACAACCGAGGACTCGGCCGCTCGGGGCAAGCGACGAAGTATTCGCTCCCGCTCTACGCCTCCGACCTCGATCGCCTGCTCGACCGGCTGGGCATCGAGCGCGCCGTCGTGCACGGCGTCTCGTGGGGCGGCGTGGTGGTCCAGCGCTTCGCGCTGGACTTCCCGCAGCGTTGCGCGGCGATCGTGCTCGACTCGACGTCGAGCGAGGTCAACGCCGCCGCGAGCGAGAACTGGTACCTCCGGGGCGAGGTTGCGCGGCTGGGGGCGGAGGCGGTGGCCGGTCGCGAGGCGGCGCCGGCGTTCGCCGGTCACCAGACGGTGACGGCAGCGGTGGCAGGCCCCGCGGTGAGCCCCGAACATGTGAACTCGTATGTCGCGGAAGCGCGTGCCACGGCCGGCTTGCGGGAGCATCCCCTCACGCCGTACCTCGTGCGTATCTCCTGCCCGACGCTGGTAGTCGGCGGCGGCAAGGACACGGTCGCGGGAGCGGGCGGATCGGTGGTGATCGCACGCACCGTGCCGGGCGCGCGGCTCGAAATCCTGCAGGACGCCGGCCACGGCGTGTACCGCCAGGCGCCGGAGCAATTCCGCGCGCTGCTCATGGAGTTCCTCGCGACGCACGGTCTCGGGCCGGCCATCTAAGCGCGGGCCCGTCTCGGCCGCGCCCCGGCGGTGACGTACAGATCGCTCCTTATGGCGTGAGAAGCGCGTACGTGGGAGTATCTGTGGCCCGCGGATCGCTCGTAGACCCGCAACCCTAGCCGTCGGCGCGCGCGTCCCAGCCCGCGCCCGAGTCGATGGAACGAAGCATGACCGACATTGCCTCCACCCCGGTTACCACGGACTTGAACATTGGAAGCACGGATCCGCTGATCTCCCCGGACGACCTTGCCCGGGAGGTGCCCGGCAGTGCGCGAGCACTGGAAGCCATCGTGCGTGGCCGCAATGAGATCGCTGCGGTGCTGCGTGGCGAGGACAAGCGTCTGCTGGTGATCACCGGGCCGTGTTCGATTCACGACGAACAGGCCGGCCTGGAATACGCCTCGCGGCTCGCGGAGCTGTCGGAGCGCGTGCGCGACCAGATCCTGATTGTGATGCGCGTCTACTTCGAGAAGCCACGCACGGTGCTCGGGTGGAAGGGCATGGTCTACGACCCCCACCTCGACGGCTCGTTCGCGATCGGGGAGGGGCTGCACAGGGCCCGCGGGTTGTTGCTCAAGATCGCCGAGATGGGAATCCCCACCGCGACGGAGTTCCTCGACCCGATCGTGCCGCAGTACCTCTCGGATCTGGTGAGCTGGGCTGCCGTGGGCGCCCGCACCACCGAGAGCCAGACGCACCGCCAGATGGCGAGCGGGCTGAGCATGCCGGTTGGCTTCAAGAACACCACCGCCGGGAGCGTGAAGATCGCCGCCGACGCGATCCAGGCCGCACAAGCCGCGCAGGCATTTCTGGGGATCGACCACCAGGGCCGAACGGCCGTGATCCACACCACGGGCAACGCCAGCAGCCACCTCGTGCTGCGCGGCAGCGACGACGGTCCGAACTACGAGGCAGCCGCCGTCGCCTCGGCGCTGGAAACCTTGCGCAAGGCAAATCTGGAGCCACGTCTGATCGTCGACTGCTCCCACATGAACGCCGCGAAGGACCACACGCGCGAGGGTGGCGTCTTCCGCGATGTGCTGGAGCAGCGGCTCGCCGGGAACGACGGCATCGTCGGTGTGATGCTCGAGAGTCACCTCTTCGAGGGCAGCCAGCCGCTCGGCGACGGCAAGTCGCTGAAGTACGGCGTCTCGGTCACGGACGCCTGCATCGGCTGGGACGAGACCGAGACGCTGATCACGGACGCCCAACGCCAGCTCGGCGCCGCGCAATAACGCGACCGGCCTGAAGACTCCGGGCGGGATCTGCCGGGGCGCTACGGGAGAGACCGGGGCTGCGCCGCCGGCTCAGGGCGTGATCACCGGCAATTCGAGCTCATCGGGCATGCGGAACTCGATCGTTTCAGTGGCGACCACCACCGGCTCCACGCGCGTCACGCCGCGCGCCCGCAGGTCGTCGATGATCGGATCGAGCAGCTCATCGGGGACGGACGCACCGGCGGTCAGTCCCACCACGCCCACTCCCTCGTACCACGCCGGATCGATCTCCTCGATGCCGTCCACGCGGTACGCGGGTGTGCCGGTGCCGGCGGCGACCTCACGCAGGCGCACGCTGTTCGAAGAGTTCGACGAGCCGACCACGATCACGAGGTCCGCGCGCTGCGCGATTGCGCGCACCGCAGCCTGACGGTTCGTCGTGGCGTAACAAATGTCGTTGCGGATCTGCGCCTGCGGGTGACGCGCACGAATGGCGTCAATCGTCGCCGCGGTGTCGTCCACGGAGAGCGTTGTCTGCGTGACCACGAACACCGGCCGCCCCGTGTCGTCCAGCCGCTCGACGTCGGACACTGAGTCGACGACGCGCGTGCGCTCGGGAGCCTCACCCTTCGTGCCCTCGACCTCATCGTGCCCCTCGTGGCCAACGAGCAGGACGTCGAAGCCGTCCTTCGCTGCCTTGCGCGTCTCGAGGTGCACCTTCGTGACGAGCGGGCAGGTGGCGTCGATCACGCGGAGCTGCTTCGCACGCGCCTGCTCGACGACCGCGGGCGACACCCCGTGCGCGGAGAAGACGATGCGCGCGCCATCAGGCACCTGATCGATCGTGTCTACGAAGATGGTTCCGCGTTGGCGAAATGAGTCGACCACGTAGCGGTTGTGCACGATCTCGTGGAACGCGTAGATCGGGGCCGCTTCGCGGTCGAGCACGCGGTCGAGCACGTCGATCGCGCGTACGACACCGGCGCAGAAGCCACGTGGTTCGGCGAGCAGAAGCGTGTGCGGCATGTGGACCCCAGGGCTGCGCGACCAGTGTATCCGGCGCCGTCGTCAGGGAAGGCGCCGGATGTGGCGTGTGCTAGCTAGCTGAGCTTCATGCGGCGTAATCGCAGGCTGTTCGACATCACGGAGACGCTGCTCAGCGCCATCGCCGCGGCGGCGGCGATCGGGTTGAGGAACCCGCGCTCGCCGAACACGGGTTGGAGCACGGCCGGGACCTCGCTCAGACCGAGCAACCCGGTGAACACGACATAACCGAGTCCGGCCGCCACCGGAATCAGCAGCACGTTGTAGCCGAACGCCCAGCCGAGGTTCTGCCACATCACCCGCATTGTCGCGCGGCTGGTTCCGATCGCGGCGGCGATACCGTGGAGGTCGGGCCGCATCAGCGTGACCGCTGCCGTCTCCATGGCGACGTCCGTGCCGGTCCCGATCGCGATCCCGACGTCGGCCGCCGCCAGGGCGGGTGCGTCGTTGATGCCATCGCCGACCATCGCCACCACGTGGCCGTCGCGCTGCAGCTCGCCGACGATGCGCGACTTGTCCTCGGGGCGCACGCGCGCCACGACGCGATCGATCCCGACCGCGCTCGCCACGGCCCGCGCGGGGGCCTCGGCGTCGCCCGTCAGCATCACCACGTCGACGCCGAGCGCACGCAGGCGGGCAAGGCCGTCCGCCGCGGTGTCGCGCACGCGATCCGCGAGCGCGACCACGCCCGCCGGCACGCCATCGACGGCGACACGCACCGGCGTTTCCCCGCGCTCGGCTGCCGCGTTGACGAGGAAGTCCATGCGCAGCCCGCCGCGCGTGGCAGTGGGCACTCCGTGCGCGGCGAGCAGCTCGGCGTTGCCGACCAGCACGCGCCGGCCGTCGACGGTGGCGATCACGCCCTGGCCCGTCACCGCCTCGAACGTGTCAGGCCAGTCGAGCGTGATCTGCCGGAGTTCGGCTTCGCGCACGAACGCCGTTGCGTACGGGTGCTCGGACCCGCGCTCGGCTGAGGCCACGAGCCGAAGCAGCGTGTCGCCGTCGACGGGAGCGTCCGGCGCAAGCTCCACGCTCGTCACCGCCGGCCGGCCCTCGGTGATCGTGCCGGTCTTGTCGACGACCACGGTGTCGATCGCTCTCGCGCGCTGGAGTGCGTCGGCGTGGCGGAAGAGCACGCCCTGCTGAGCCGCGCGCCCGGTGCCGACCATGACCGCAGTCGGCGTGGCGAGCCCGAGCGCGCATGGGCAGGCGATGATTAGCACCGCGACGGCGTTGAGGATCGCGATCGTGAACGCCGGCTCCGGGCCGAATACCAGCCAACCGAGGAACGTGAGCGCCGCGATCACGAAGACGATCGGGACGAACACACTCGCGATGCGGTCGGCCAGGCCCTGGATCGGGGCCTTCGACCCCTGGGCCTCCTCGACGAGCCGCACGATCCGTGCGAGCGCGGAGTCCGCGCCGACGGCGGTCGCCCGTACGCGCAGCAACCCGTTCGTGTTCATCGTGGCGCCGAAGACGTGATCGCCCGGCTGCTTCGCCACAGGCACCGACTCGCCGGTGAGCATCGACTCGTCGACGGCGGAGGCGCCCTCGGTGACCTCACCATCGACGGGGATCTGTTCGCTCGGCCGTACCAGCACGATGTCGCCGGGCTGCACCGCCTTCACGGGGATCTCGAACTCCTCCCCGTTCTCGATCACGCGCGCGGTGTGCGGGCGGAGCGCGATCAACGCACGCACCGCGGCGCCGGTCTGGCCCTTCGCGCGCGCTTCGAGCAGCCGCCCGAAGAGGATCAGGCCGATGATCGCGGCCGCGGTGTCATAGAACACAGCCGGCTCGATGCCGGCGATGCCCTCGAATATTGAGGGGGCGAACGTCGCGATCGTGGAGTAGCCGAAGGCCGCGGTGGTACCGGCGGCGACGAGCGTGTTCATGTCGGTCGAGCCGTGCCGGCCGACGCGCCACGCGCCGATGTAGAACTCGCGTCCCGCCCACAGCTGCACGGGCAGCGCGAGTGCGAAGAAGAGTGGGTGCAACACGCGCGCGGGGATCATGTGCATCAGGTCGGGGAAGATCCACGTGAGCGGCATCCAGGCCACAAGGCCCGCCGCCGTCGCCAGCGCATAGATGGTGCGGCGCTTCAGCGCGGTGTATTCGGCCCGCCGCGCCGAATCGAGTCGATCGCGCGCACTCTCCTCTTCCGCCTCGTCGGGCAGCCACAACTCGTAGCCTGCTCGCTCGACCGCCTCCTTGAGCGCGCTGATCTGGCGGCCGCCGACGACCGTCGCCTCTTCGGTCGCGAGGTTCACCGACGCACGCTCGACGCCCGCCACGCCGGCGAGCGCCTTCTCCACTCGGCGCACGCACGAGGCGCAGTGCATTCCGCGCACGACGAAGCGGTGCGCGTCCGGTGTCGCCGGGCCGCCGTCGACGGGGGCCGCGGTGGTCATGGTCGTGTCTGCCATTGCAGCGTTGCTTCCTCTCGATCAGCGGGTGCGTTGCCACGCGAGCGGGTCGCGAGCACCGTCAACGATTGGCCAGCCCGTACAGCTCGACGAGCTCGTTCAGTACTGGCTCGGCGTCGCCCGCCGAGATCGCGTCCATGACGCAGTGGTGGAGATGGCCGTCGAGCATCTTCGACTCGAGCTTCTCGATCGCGCGGCGCACCGCAAACGTCTGCTTCATGACGTCCACGCAGTACGTGTCCTGCTCCACCATGCGGCGGATTCCGGCGAGGTGCCCCTCTACGTATGCGAGCCGCTTCAGCACATCTTCCTTCGTCACGTCATCCACGCTGCATGTCCCCGCCGTCTGCGTCCGGAATCGCGAGCGCGACCTCGAGCGGCTGACCCCAGGGCATCGCGACCGGGGCGACCTCCACTCGGTACGACGTGACGTTGTCCAGCCGCGCGCGCAGCCGTTCCCCGGCATCGCGTCCGACGAGCATGTGGTTGCCGCAGCAGCAGCTCTCGGCCGCGGGGTCGGCCTGCGCACGATCGAGGGCGAAGCCCGCGTCGCATCCGCAGTAACAGTCGTAGTTCACATCGGCGCCCGCCTGGGTGCGTGTCACGCGGTAGGCCGGCTGCCAGCCGACCGCGCGCGGGTCGCCACCCGCCGTGTGCGTCGCGTCGCTCGGCGAAGCCAACTCGTCGGCGTCGGCGTCGGCGTCGGCGCCTGCGGTCGCGGCGTCGGAGGCGTCCGCCAGGGGGTAGCCCGCGTCTGAAAGTGCGCTGGCGAGGGCGTCGAGGGCACCGCCCGTGGCGAGGTCTACGACGAACGCGCGCGCGTCCGGGTCGCCGGAGACGAAGCTGGCGCCGTCGACGGCGTCAGCCGTCCGGCGAATGGTCGCGATGCAATGATCGCAGGTGATGTCGGGGGCGTGGAGGGTGACGCGGGGCACGGGGGGCTCCTTCCGGAACGGGTCGCCGAGCGGGACGGCCTTCAGTCTA
>JAQBZW010000163.1 GCA_027622315.1 Chloroflexota bacterium
GATTGCGGCGCGCGAAGCGGTGCTCGACGCGGACTACGTGACGGCGAACGATCTCGTCATCCAGCAGGACGATCCGCAGTGGGGACGCACGACGAACACCGGCATGCTGATTCGCGCGCTCGGCACGCCCGGCCGCATTGCCCGCCCGGCGCCACGGCTCTCCGAACACGCTCGCGAGATCCTCGATGCGCTCGGCTACTCCGCGGCCGAGCAGGCCGCGCTCGCCGCGAGCGGCGCCGTGATCATCCCGTCGAACTGACGGCGGCCGTGCCGCGAGCGGCCCGGCGTGCCGCGGCGCTCGGCATGGTGCGACGCAAAGCGCGTGCCCGTACACTTGCGCGCTCACACACTGATTCAGCGCCGGCGGGCTCGCCGGGACGACGCACGCGCGAACGCGAGGGGTGCAGGCGGGGAGCCCTTTTTCCTGCGCAGACGCGGAGGAAGACGGCGGCCAGGCCGAATCATGGAAATCGTTCACGTCAAAGTCATGCTGCGCGCCCAGGAGATGTGGCGCGGCGTCGCGTTCTGGCGCGACGTCTTTGGGCTCTCGGTGCGCTTCGGCGACGATCAGTGGACGGAGCTCACGTCCGGCGACGCGCTGATCGTGCTCACGGCCGGACACGACGGATCGGAGCACCAGAGCCGGCTCAGCCTCGAAGTCGACGACATCGAGGCCGCGGTCGAAGCGGTGCTCGGCGCCGGCGGCCGTCTGATCAGCGAGCCCCACCGCCCGAAGGGCCAGACGTTCCTGCTCGCAAGCGTGGTCGACACCGAGGGCAACCGCTTCCGGCTCACCCGAGGCACCTAGCGCAGGCGCCGATCCGGCGCAGCAAGGCGCGCGTGCTTGTCCCGCCGTCGTCGATTTCGGTGACCGCCGCCCCCGCCAGCTCGCGCTCCAGCTGCCGCGCATCCTCGGACGGGAACACTACGCGCGCGTTCTCCCAGATCGCCGTGCGATGACAGCGTTCACATGTCGACCGGTGCACATCGCGATCCGGATCACGCGACAGCGTGAGGCGCTGATTCGCCACCGACCGACACCACGGGCACCGAAAGCGATCACTGGACACGATTCGCCACTCCACCGTGCACCCCCCCAACTCGGCGGGCTCCACCGGCCCTCGACCCGGTGCTTCCCCGCGTACTGATAGGACGGTCGCCGGCGCGGTCCTCTACACGTCGATCCCGAAATTCTCTACTCGGCCTTCTCCCGGCACCGCGGTCGGGCGGGGGGGCGCGTCCTCACATCGGGCGCGACGGATCGGGCGACCCGCGGCGCCGGTTGCCGCGGGCGGAGTGGTGGGGCCGGTACAGATGCGACAGTTAACCCGACCGTAGTTCCGACGGCTGTGCCGCCGGTCGTCCCGACGGTGAACCCCACGGCCGCGCCGGCGGTTGTCCCGGCGGCGAACCCCACGGCCGTGCCGGCGGTTGTCCCGGCGGCGATCCCGACGGTGAACCCCACCGCCGTGCCGGCGGTTGTCCCGTCGGCGAACCCCACGGTCGTCCCGACGGTCGTCCCGACGGCGATCCCAACGACGACGCCGCCGATCGGCCTGCCCTAGCCGGCGTGCACAGCACGCCCCCGTCGGCCCCGGCCGGGCTCGACTTCTGACTTCACGGCACGCCGGCGCGCATCAGCGCGTCACCACGCGACGGACCGCTACCGTGATCACCGGCACGGGCCGGCTCCGAGCAGACAGATCGCGCCCGTCGCGGTCGGCAGCGCAAATGCCGACGACGGTCGGGCACACGGACAGGGAAGGCAGCGGGAACATGCAGTTCACACTCTCCGAGGAGCACCGGCTCATCCAGCAGAGTGCGCGCCGCGTCGCGCGCGAAGTGATCGCTCCGCGCGCGGCCGAGGTCGACGCCACCGGCGAATACCCGGAGGACTACTTCCAGGCGTTCCGCGAGGCGGATCTGCTCGGAATCACGTTGCCGCAGGAGGTGGGCGGGGCAGACGCCGGGACGCTCGCGCTCGCGCTCGCGGTCGAGGAGGTCGCCAAGTACGACTGCTCGGCGGGGCTCATGCTCCTGCTCTCGTCGCTGTCGACGCACACCATCAAGTTCTTCGGCACCCAGGCGCAGCGCGAGGAGTTCATCGGGCCGATCGCCCGCGGCGAGCGCAAAGGCGCGTTCTGCCTGACTGAGCCCGACGCCGGGTCCGACGTCGCGAACCTCCAGTCGCGCGCCGTGCGCGACGGCGACGACTACTTGATTAGCGGACAGAAGTGCTACATCTCCGCCGGCCCGATCGCGGATCAGATGGTGGTCTTCGCGAAGACCGATCTGAACGAGCCGCGATCGTTGAACGCCTTCATCGTGGACGCGACCATGCCCGGCTTCGAGGTCACCTCAATCGACCGCAAGATGGGGGTGCGCGGTGTGCCCACGGGCGTGCTCACGTTCGACAACGTGCGTGTGCCGAAGTCACGCCTGATCGGCGAGGCCGAAGGCCTCGGCATGCGCGGCCCCCTGACCACGCTGAACTCGCTGCGCCCGGTCGTCGGCGCGCGCGGTGTGGGGCTGGCCGAAGGCGCGCTCGCATACGCCCTCGACTTCGCACGCGAGCGGCGCGCGTTCGGCGGGCCGCTGACCGATCTGCAGGCGATCCAGATGAAGTTCGCAGAGATGGCGATCGACATCGAAGCCGCACGGCTGCTCGTGTACCAAGGCGCGTGGATGGTCGATCAACCGGACTTCGGGCCGTCGAAGGCGCACTACCTCTCCATGGCGAAGGCGTTCGCGACAGAGATGGCGAACCGGGTCGCGTCGGAAGCGTTACAGGTGCTCGGCGGGCAGGGCTACATGATGGACCACCCGCTGGAGCGTCACTACCGCGACGCGCGTCAGCTGATGATCGTGGAAGGCACCTCGGAGATTCAGCGCGTCGTGATCGCCCGCTCGCTGATCGACCGCCAGCTCGTCTACGGCTAGCGGGACGCTAACCGCCGTCCGGCGTGGGGGTGGGGGTGGCGGTCGCCGTGGCTTCCGCTGTGGCCTCGGCGGCGAGCGCCGCGAGGCGATCCGCCTCCGCGGCCGCGGGGTCGTACGGGCGTTGCGCGGCGGTCACCCACGCCGGCCACGCCTCCTTCGGCCGGTCCTGTGCATCGCGCAGACCGATCGTCTGCAGCAGGTCGTAGGGCGGTGAGCTCGCGAACGTGAGGTCACGTCCTGCGAACCACACCACGATCGGCGAGCCCAACCAGTCGGCATCTTCGAACAGCCGCTGCACGAAGCGCCGCTGCTCAGGCGGCGTAGACGAGTTCATGCCATCGCGGACCTGCCCCGACGAGTAGCCCACCGAGACGAGGGCGACCGGGAGCTCGGTGTGCGCGCGAATCTCGCGGTAGTAGAGCGGCGGCACCTTGCGGGCGACCGGGTAGGCGAATGACGGATACGAGGTGATCGCGAACAGATCCAGCCGATCCGCGAACTGGTCCAGCAACTCCCAACGCGGCGCGTGCGGCGGCTCCCACGGGATCACGCCCAGCAACTGCTCGTACTGGAATGTCGGGAAGACCGTGATCTCCGGCGCCACCTCCTTCACCGCGTCGTACGCCTCCGCGTAGGCGGCGAGGAACTGGGCGTAGGCGGCGGGGTTGCGCTCGAAGGTCGCGTTCACCTCCGCGCCGATCCCGAGGTAGTCGGGCTGCTCGTTGCGGGCGATGAACACGGCCTCGGCGATCAACGCCGCCCGCAGATCCGCGTCGTCGAGCTGGCGGTCGCGGAGCTCCGAGGGCAGGGCGTTCAGCCGCTCGCGGGCGGCGGGATCGAATACGTCGAGCACGACCATGAGCTTGAGCCCGCGCGCGCGCGTGGCTTCGCGCTCCGACAGCGTCTGATCGCGCAGGCTCGCGGGCACCGTGGCCCCGGGCACGAACGCCCGCCACTCCGGCGGGCGCTGCACGAGCAGCAGCTCCCCGTACCGGGCCGCGAAGTCGAACGTCTCCAGGTAGGCGCGGTCGGTGAGCTCGCCGGGCGTGGACGAGAACCCGAGCAGGTACGAGCGCGGCGGTCCCTCGGTATCGCGCGGCAGGGCGGGACGCACACCGACCGGTTCCGTTTCCGCGCGGCACGCGACCGCGAGCAGCACGGTGACCGCCAGCGCCGCCAGGGTGATGAGCCGTCGTGTCAGGGGCACGCGCCGATTGTCCCCGGCGCCGCGACGCAGGGTCAACGCGCGTGCGCCCCGCATCGCGCCCGCCCACCTGCACGCGCCGGTCGCGGGGAAACCCCAACGTGCCGCTCGCGCGCTCGTGCCGAACATCACGGCATCAGGCTCGCCCGGGACCGGAGGGTCCGAACATGCGCGTATCGATCGATGACCTGCGCGCCGAGCTGCGCACCGTGACCTCGGCGTCCGACGCCCGGGCCGTGCTCAACCGCGCGGCGCGAATCGCGGGCGTGCCCGCGAACCGCCCGCTCGAGGCCCGCGAACTGCTGCTCGTCTGCGAGGCACTCGTGGCCGAGGGCGGTCTCATCCAGCACATTGCGGAGGCGGTCGCGACGCGAGCACTGCGCCGGTGAAGCCCGCCGGCAGCGTCCGGCAGCACGCAGACACACAGACGCGGCCCTCACGGCCGCGTCTGTGTGTCTGCGTGTGTGTGGGACCGATGCCGGATGGCCGGCGCGGCACAGGGCGGTCGCGCGTCAGGCTGCCTCGTCCGCGAACACCGTCGCGCGGGCGATGTCACCCCATGAGAGCAACGCCGCCGCGAAGCGCACCGACGTGTGCCGGCGATTGAGATCCTCGAGGTGCACGGAGCGAAGAAAGTGGCCGAGACGATCGGCCACGCCACCGTCCACGTAGAACTCCACAGGCCTGAAGACCCCGAAGCTGGCCGACGCGAGCGGCTGACCACCGGGAACGGCACACGCGACCGCGAGCGCCATCTGGTCGATGCCGTACGGGCGCCGTGATTCGGCCATCCGTTGCTGGCACCACTCGGTCATCTGATTCGACAGCTCGTTGATATGGGCGTCTGCGAAGGGCAGCTCGTTCAGCACCCATTCGCCCTTGGACAGGCCGGTGCCCTCGTGAATCGAGGCTTCCACGCGACGCCGCAGTGGTTCGGTGCGTATGCGTTGGTACAGCCGACGAAGCACACGGTCTCCATTCCATCGCGCCGCACGCGCGTCCTCGGGGCCGGCGATCACGGGCCGACCCCTAGGGGAACACCCTGATACTCCTCATCATCGGCAGCGCTCGCGAATTCCTTACCCACCACGTGAGCGGGCACATCAGCGTGCGGTGCTCAGCCGCGCGCCGCCCCGTGCGCGGTGACGGAGCGTTGTAGACTCAGGCCATGGACTCCGACCCCTACTTCGACATCGACCGCGAAGCGCTGGCCCGCTCCATCGCGACGGCCGACCATCTGCTCTTCCGGTTCGCCACCATCGAGTCCCGGCTGTTCGTAGATTTCCGCGCCGAGGGCAGCGCCGATCCGGGCGTTCACGTGCTCCCGCCGGTGAAGTCGCTCGCCGAGCGGGTCGCGAGCATTCGCCGCGCCCGCCCGCAGTTGCCGTTGCCGGACCGCCTCTACGTGATCGGCGTGCCCGCGCGCGTGCGCGGGCTCGAGCGCATCGGCGCGCTCGACGCGATCCGGAACCGCCTCGCGCAACTCGATGCATTCGATCAGCTCACCGAGCTGGACCTGGCCTACGAGCAGTTGCTCGCGTTCGAACGTGAGGAGATCCGGCGCGCGATCTCCGGCGAGGGCTATCGCACGCTCTGGTCTCGCGCGGAGCGCTAGCGCGGGTGCACCGCGACCGCTTCCGCCGGCTGGTGCTGCGCGCCATGCGTTCGCTGCCGCCCGAGCTCGCGGGCTATCTGAACAACGTGGACGTGGTGATCGAACGCGAACCGGGTGCGGAGGATCTCTCGCCGGGCGAGCAGGACCTGTTCGGCCTCTACGTGGGCATACCCCTGACCGATCGCGAGCAGTACGGCATGACGCTCCCGGACCGGATCGTGATTTACCAGGGGCCGATCGAGCGCCACTTCGATCCACGCGACATTCCGCGCGAGGTGCGGACGACGGTAATCCACGAGCTCGCCCATCACTTCGGGATCGACGACGAACGGCTCGACGCGCTTGGCCTCGGCTGACGATGCGTCGGCGTCGCTAGCGGCGAAAGACGCTAGGCTCGCCCGCGTCCAGACACGCTTCGCCCGACCGAGCCCGCGATCGGCGGGCAGTGGCAGGAATCGAGCAGCCCGATGATCAGCGAGCGATTCGTGATCGGTGTAGACGACACCGACACGCCGGATGTGCCCGGGACGGGCACGCTGACGCGGGCATTCGGCGCACACGTGGAAGCGACCGCCTTCGGCACGGTGCTCGGTGTGACCCGCCATCAGCTGTGGGAGAGCGACAAGCTCTCCGCGACCAACGGCAACCGCTGCTACGCGATCGCGATCGAGACCGAGCGCGACATCCTCGACGTCGAGGATCTTGTCGTTGACTTCGTACGCGCGCAGGCGGCACAGGGCGCGAACCCGGGCGTCGCCGTGCTCTCCCGTCATTCCGACATGCCGCACGCGCTCGCGTTCGGCCGGCGCGCACAGCAGGAACTGATGAAGCTCGGCGACGCCGAACGTTACGCGGCGGAGTCCAACGTGCTGTTGCGGGGGCTCGGCGGATCGCGTGCGGGCATGATCGGCGCGCTCTCGGCCGCAGGGCTGCGCGGTGGCGGCAAGGACGGGCGCTACACCGATCTGCACGGTCTGCGCGAACTCGCCGGACGCACCACTGCCGGAGAGATCCGCAACCGCACGGCGATCGAGCACATCCTGAACGAAGACGGACAGGAGCTCGATCGCGACGATGCGATCGACACGCTCGGCTGGATCCGCCCGCGCGTCGAGGAAGGCCACCCGGTGCTCCGCCTACGCCGTTCCCCGGAGGATCGCCGGATCTGGGTACCGGTAGATCGGAAGCCCGCCGGCCGAGCGTGACCC
>JAQBZW010000164.1 GCA_027622315.1 Chloroflexota bacterium
CCGGCGGGGCTGGGAGCTAGCGGGCGCGGCCCTCGCGGGCGCGTTCAGCGCTCGCCCTCCGTGCGTCCCGACCCGCTGATCCTGAGCAGCCCTGAGCGCAGCGGGGGGCGTGTCGAAAGGCGGTTCGCCGAGGGCGGCCGGCATCGCGCCTGGGCTCCGATCGGCCTGTCCGGCGGTCCGCCCACCGCCGATTCGGTGCAACCCGGCTTGTCAGCCGGGGTTGGCCCGGCTGCCCCGGCGGTTTGCGACCGCCGGTTCTGTACAACCCGGCTTGTCAGCCGGGGCTAGCCCAAAACCACGACCCGCGCGGGCGGCGTGAGCCCCGCGCGATCCCGGTGCGGCACGCGCACAACACGGCGCTGATTCGGCACAACGGGGGCGCGGCGTATCCTCGCTCGCACGCTCACCGCACCCGATTGGCCGTCCGCGATGCGCTCGTGGTCCCGCCGCACCTTCTCCGCACTCGACATCCGTGAGTACCGCGTGCTGTGGATCGGAACCACCGCATCGATGCTCGCGTTCACGATGTCGATGCCCGTGCAGAGCGTGGTCGCCTTCGACATCGCCGGCACGAACTCAGCCGTCGGCGTCGTCTCGCTCGGGAGCGGGGCGGCGATGCTCTTTCTCGGACCGTTCGGGGGCGTGCTCGCCGATCGGCTCTCGAAACGCGCGATCCTGCTGGTGGCGCAGGGCGCGATTGGACTGATGTACGGCACGCTGGGCGTGATGGTGATCAGCGGGCACATCACGCTGCTCATCCTCGCCAGCGGCACATTCATCATGGGCCTCGGCTTCACGCTGATCGGGCCGGCGCGACAGGCGTATGTCGGTGAGCTCGTGCCGCCGCGGCGGCTCGCGAACGCAATCGCGCTCAGCCAGCTCTCGCAGACGTTCGCACGCGTGATCTCGCCGATGGCGGCCGGCGTGCTGATCGGCGTCGCGTACGTCGGCGCCGGCGGGACGTATCTCGTGATGGCGGCGCTCTTCGTGTTTGTGATCGTGACGCTGCGCTCGCTCCCGCCCACGCATGCACGCGTAGGCGGCGACTCGGTGCTGGGGGACCTGCGGGCCGGGCTCCACCACGTCGGTTCGAACCGCCGACGAGCGTTGCTCGCCGTGCTCTTCCCGGCCACCGTGATGGCCGGCTTCTCGTTCCAGGCGGTACTGCCCGGGCTGCTCGAGCACGAGCTCGGCGAGCCCGCACGCATGGTCGGTCCGATGATCGGAATCTCGGCGCTCGGCGGCTTCACAGCGGCGATCGCGCTCGCCGGCATGACCGGCGGGCGACACGCATGGAAGCTGATGTTCGCGGGCATGAGCGTGCTCGCGGTCGCGCTCTTCCTGCTCGCCGCGGCGCCACACATCGCGACCGCGCTCGGAGCGATGGTCGTGGTCGGCGCCGGCACCGGCAGCTTCCAGCTGATGAACAACTCGCTGCTTATGCTCGAGTCCGAGCCGCTCTTCCACGGGCGGGTGATGTCGCTGACCACGCTCGCGTGGGGCGCGAACGGCCTGATCGCGCTACCGATCGGCATGCTCGCTGATCACTTCGGCGAGCGGGCGGTGATCGCGGGCCAGGGCGTGGCGGTGCTCGTAGTGACGACGCTCGGGGCCGCGTACTACTTCACACGCGCACGGCACGTTGCCGGACCGGCGTCCGTCGACGAGCCGGCCCACGCCGGCGTCGGCGCGAACGCAGCCGGCGGAGGCTAGGCTCTCGACCGACCGGTAGGGCAATGCGGGCGCGCCCTGCCCGCTCATTCTGAACGATGCGAAGGGCGATATCCCACTCATCCTGAGCTTGTCGAAGGGCCCCTCGTCCCGGGCCGATCGCCCGTACCCGTCAGCCGCAACTGCCGCGCACACTGCCACTGACGGCGCGTGCCTCTGGCCCGCGACCCCTGACCAGTCTTATGAACCCGAAAGGCCCCTCGACATGGACAGCTCACGGCATCGCGATCACGTCGCGCTCGTCACCGGCGCGGGCTCGGGTATCGGCCGCGCGACTGCGCTGCGACTCGCCGGTGAGGGCGCGCAGGTGGTGGGTTGCGATGTGAACGCCGAGGGGCTCGACGGCACGCTCGCGGCGATCCGGAAGGCGGGACACGACGCCTCGGTGCTCACCGCGGACATCACGGATCAGGCTGAGGTCGATCGCATTGTCGACGACACACTGGCGCGGCACGGCCGCATCGACGTGCTCGCAAACGTGGCCGGGATCATGGACTGGTTCCTGCCGGCACACGAGGTCGATGACGACACCTGGCGGCACGTCATGTCCGTGAATGTGGACGGCCCGATGATGCTCTGCCGCAAGGTGCTGCCGTCGATGATGGAGCGGCACGCAGGCGCGATCGTGAATATCGCATCGGTCGGCGGGCTCGGTGGCGGCGCTGCAGGCGTGGCCTATACGGTCTCGAAGCATGCCGTGGTCGGGCTCACGCGCTCGATTGCGTGGGTCTACCAGACGGAGGGCATCCGCTGTAACGCGATCTGCCCGGGTGGTGTCGAGACGAACATCGGCACGACGGCCGTGCCGCGCAGCGAATGGGGCCTCGGCCGGCTCGCCAAGATCCACGCGCTCGGCGAGCGCATGGCCCAGCCCGACGAGATCGCCTCGCTGCTCTCCTAGCTGGCTTCGGAGGAGGCGTCGTACGTGAACGGCGCGATCGTCACCGCCGACGGAGGCTGGACCGCGGGCTGAGCGCACCGGCTCCGCACGTGGCACCCGACCGGATGCCGACGTCGCCCCCCGGCAGATTCCGCTACGACTGCAGCGGCAGCTGTGCGCGCGCCTCCGCCAGCGCCTCGATCCCGTAGCCGAGTTCGTCGACGCCGCGCTGGATCTGGTCGAGGTCCATCACCTTCAGCCCGCCGACGAGCTCGGCGGCGGCGGCGGCGAACTGGCCGGTGGCTTCCTCGAGCAGCTCCTGGACGAGCGTGACCGAGTCGGGCGGGTCGAGGGCGGCGACGGCGTCCTGCGTGGCGACGAGCATGTCGAGCGCGGTGGCCAGCTCCGCCTGCCAGGTGGCCGACTCGACGTCAGCGCGACCGAGCACGGCCGCGATCTCATCGGTGGCCGCCGCGATCTCGTCGAGTAACGCGCGCACGGTCGCGGTGTAGTCGGCCTCGCTGATTACCGGCTCGGCGAGCACATCCGCGTCTGCCACCGCGCCGGAAGTCGTCGCCGCAGCGGTATCGCCCACGGGGGCGGCAGGCGTCGCGGACAAACCGCATGCGCTGAACGTGAGTACCAGCGCCAGCGGCGCGAGCGCGCTGATCAGCGCGCGGCGGACGGTGGAAGTATCGGTGAAGAGGTTCATCGTGATCGGCTCCTGATCGTTGCGGGCGTCCCGGCCCGCTGCGGGTTGCCCCGCCTCGCTTCATCGTGAAGCGTCGCGAGTGGCTAGCTGCCCGAGCCGACGCCCGTCGTGTCGGCCGCCGCGGCCACACCGGCCGTTCCGTCGTCAGTCGTTCCGCCGTCAGTCGTTCCGCCGTCAGTCGTTCCGCCGTCAGTCGTCCCGTCGTCAGTCGTCCCGTCGTCAGTCGTCCCGTCGCCGGCCGTGCCGTCCGACGCAACCTCGTCGTCCGGTGGCTCGATCGCATCGGCGACCGCGTGGAAGAGGTCGCGGAGGTCGTGCATCGCAGCGCTCACGGCGGCGCCGCGCTCGCCCGGCGGCAGCGCCTTCGCAGCAGCGATCGCGTCACGCACGGCCTGGCGACGGTCGTGTGAGCGCTGCACGGCGGCCCTGGCGCGCTCCGACGCGCGCTCGGGCAGTTCGAGCGCGCCGACGCGGTCGCGGCGCTCTGCTGTACGTGCGCGCACCCGCTCCTCGCGCTCGGCCCGCTTCAGCTCACGCTCGGCCTGGCGCTCGGCCCGCTTCAGCTCACGCTCGGCCTGGCGCTCGGCTCGCTTCAGCTCACGCTCGGCGGTCTTCGCCTCACGTTCCGCCGTCCGCTCCGCTGTCTTCGCCTCGCGTTCAGCGGTGCGCTCGGTGGCCTTCGTCTCATGCTCCGTACTCTTCAGCTCGCGCTCTGCTGCCCGCGCGGCACGCTCGGCCGCGCTCGCCTCGCGCTCGTGATTCTTCCGATCGCGCTCGCTCGCCTTCGCCTCGCGCTCGGCGTCCTTGACAGCGCGCTCGGCCGCCTTTGCGTCGCGGGCAGCGGCGCGCTCAGCCGCCTTCGCATCGCGGGCGGCCGCGCGGTCCGGTCGCGCTGGCTCCGCCGGAGTGCGGTCTCGGTCTTCGTCGGCCCTGCCGCTGTCGGGCGCCTCCTGAGCGGGCCCGTGCGTCGCCGCCGCGGTGTGCGCTGCGGGCGCGAGTGCGGCTGCTTCGGTGCCCGCGAAGGGCACCAGCCCCAGCACGGCCGCCAGCGTGGCGGCTGCGAGCGTCTGTCGGTTCATCTGCATGACTGCTCCGTTCGGGCGGGGGCGGGTGTGCCCCACACAGGCAAGGACGATCACGTCCCTCGCTCTGTGACGCAGCCGCGCGGAGAATGCGCGGGCCGCGGGCATGCCACCCTCACGGGGACGACGTGCCGACCCTCGATCATCGGAGCGGAGAGCGCGGTTCAGCAGGCGCGCGCGCGATCGTGGGCGATCGGCCGTGTCTGACGTCCGCAGCGCGGCGTCCGGCCGTCAGTGGCGCGAGCGGGCCGCGCCGCGCCGTCGTTCAGTTCGCGAGTGCGCGGTGGAGATCGAGCCGCACGCAACCGCCCGTGGACGCGTGTTCCGGGCGCCGCGCGGCGCTCCCGCTATGCCACGGGCGCAAGCGCGATCGCGCAATGGGCGCAGCGGGTCGCGATGATCGGGACCTCGCTAATGCACTCCGGGCGGTGCTTCGTCGTCGGGTCAGGCGTCGGCTGTCGGCGGGAGCGCGAGATCAGAGCGTTCACCGGTCGCACGATCGGGAAGAAGACGGCGACCACAATCGCCGCGAACGCGAACAGCGCGTTGAGGAAGGAGCCGTACTGGAGGTCGCTGCCGTTGAGCGTGAAGGTCAGCGCCGAGAAATCGGGTTCGCCCACGAGCGCCGCGATCAGCGGCGTGATGAGATCTCCCACCAGCGAGGTGACGACGGAGCCGAACGCGGCACCCAACACAACGGCGACCGCGAGATCGACGACGTTCCCTCTGAGCACGAATCGCTTGAAGTCCCCGACACGGTTGCCTCCCCGTCGAACCGATCACCTGGTTGCCCGGAACCGACGCGAGCATACGAGCGCGGCCGGACGGTCACCGAGGGACCGCCGTCGTCGCACCCGAACGTGCGTGTGCGCTCGACGACCCCGCACTTCGCTTCGCCCGGGGGAGCCTCGGGGTGACCGGAGGGAGTGCGCAGCCTCGTCAGCCGCGGGGCGTGCCAAAGCCCGCGCCGGGCTGGCGCGCAGACGCCATCCAGCCGCCGTCGACGACGATCGCCTGGCCAGTGACGAACGACGACTCGTCGCTCGCGAGCCAGAGTGCGGCGTTCGCAATGTCCTCCGCGAGACCGGCACGCGGGATCGGTTGCGTGACCTTGAGCGTGGCCTCCATCTCATCGCGCGGCTGCTGGCGGCCCGGGAAGTCGTAGAGCAGCGGCGTAAGCGTGGCGCCCGGGCAGATGCAATTCGCGCGGATGCCCTGATCCGCGTACTCGACCGCGCACACACGGGTGAGCTGGACCACGCCGCCCTTCGCGGCGCCGTAGGCGCCCTGCCCGCGCATGCCCATGAACGCGGAGACCGAGGCCGTCGAGATGATCGAGCCGCCACCGTTGGCGATCAGCAGCGGGAGCGCATGTTTCATGCCGAGAAAGACGCTCTTCAGGTTGAGGTCGACGGTGGCGTCCCACGCCGCCTCGCTCATGTCGGCGATCGCGCCGCCCATGCCCGTCTGCGCGCGCGACTCCGGCCGGGGCCCGCCGCCGGCGTTGTTGTAGACGATGTCGAGCCGACCGAACTCGGACATCGCCGTGCGCACGAGCGACTGCACGTCCTCCGAGCTCGTGACATCGACCGGGATGGCGACGCATGCCTTCCCGAGCTCGCCGGCGACGGCGGCGGCGCGGTCAACCTGGATGTCGCCGATCACCACCCGAGCCCCTTCGGACACGAACAGCCGCGCGGTGGCGGCGCCCATGCCAGACGCACCCCCCGTGATCACTGCAACCTTGCCATCGAGCCTGCCCATGAGCTGCCTCCACTCGCAGCCGCGGCCGAACGGCCGCGTCGCTGGCGTTCTAGCACGACCGGGGCTCGCGTCGGGAGTGGGGCCGACCCCGCGGCCCGCGCATCTCTCGATGCACTCGAGACGAACGGAAGGGGCGGCGCTCGTGGGCGAGGAGCACGCCGGCGGCGGCGCCTTGCCACGTCGCCGAGAAGGCACGACCGGCGCGTAGCTCACGATCTGAGCGCTCTCTTCCCGTTCGTCTCGAGTGCATCGAGAGACGGACCAGCCAATGCAATCGCGGGGATCCCACCGGCCGGCCGCGCTGGACCGATCGCGATTCGTCATCGATGCTGCGGGCCGCGCCGGGATGGCACGGGATGTGAGCGCGCGTGACTCCAGCGGACGCGGTGCGGTGGCTCGGGGCGTGGCGCGGCGCCGTGCTGCTCGGGTTCGCGACGATCGGGGCGTACGGGCTCGTCCAGTACGCGATCGGCGTACTGGTGCCGGCGATCAGCGCCGACACCGGCTGGAGCACGGGCACGCTCGCGCTCGCGTTCTCCGTCGGGGTGCTGTTGTCGGGACCCGCGGCCGTGGCAGCGGGCTACGCGCTCGACCGGGCCGGGTCGCGGCCGGTGTTGCTCGGCGCGCTCGCCGCGGGCGGCACGTTGCTCGCCGCGGCCTCATGGGCGAGCGGGCCGGCCGCCTTCGTGGTGCTGTGGGGGCTCGGCG
>JAQBZW010000165.1 GCA_027622315.1 Chloroflexota bacterium
GCCACCTTCATCGGACCGGGCGACGGCGTGCTGATCGGCGCGCCCTCGTACCCGGGCGCGATTCGCACGTTCCGCGCGCGCGGCGCGCGGCTGATCGATGTCCCGCAGGACGGCGACGGCCTGCGCGTCGACCGCGCCGCGGAGGCGCTCGCCGCGCAGCGCGCCGCGGGCACGCCGGTGAAGTTGATCTACGTGATCGCCAATTATGACAACCCGTCCGGCTCCACGCTCCCGCTCGCCCGGCGCGAGGCGCTCGTGCAGATGGCGCGCGAGCATGGAGCGCTGATCGTCGAGGACGACGCCTACACCGGCATCGACCTCGACGGCCCGCCACCACCCTCGCTCTTCGAAGTCGCCGGCGGCCGCGGTGTGCTGCGCGTGGGGAGCTTCTCCAAGACGATCGCGACCGGGCTGCGCGTGGGCTTCGTGGTCGCCGACGCCGCCGTGATCCGTCCGCTCGTGTTCATGCGTTTCGACAACGGCGCGTCGCCGTTCGTCCAGTCCATGGTCGTGCACTACCTCCGGTCGGGCGCATTCGATCCGCACGTGCGGTCGCTGCAGGCGACCTACCGGGAGCGCCGCGATGCCTCGGCGTCCGCGCTGATCGAGCAGTGCGAGCCGTACCTCTCGTTCCGCCGCCCCGCGGGTGGCTTCTTCCACTGGCTGCAATTGCGACCGGGGATCGATGCGGTCGCCGTGGCACAGGCCGCGGCCCGCCATGGCGTGGCGATCACGCCCGGGATTGGCTACTTCGCGAACGGGGGCGGCGAGGACCGTGCACGGCTCGTCTACTCGGCGCTGCCCCCGGGCGCCCTGGCCGAAGCGATCGCGCGCCTCGGCGCCGCGCTCGAGGAAGTCGCGGCCGCGTCGCCGCACCTCGGGGAAGCCCGAGTTGCTGGACACTCGGACGAGACATAGCATTTCGCGAATACGCGCGTTCACGGGCGAGAGTGTCGATCGGCTCGCCGACGGCAATTCCGGTCCGCTCGGGAGGCCCTTGAGTGACGGTCGACTCCGCATCTGATCTCACAGACGAACTCGGCCGCCTCTGGGCGGAATACGATCTCGACTCGTTGACGAGCGAAGCCGCCCAATACCTGAGCGCAGGAACCGCTACGGACTGGGGCCTGTCCGCTGTCGTCGACTACGCCGTACCGACGATCTCGCTTGGCGGTGGCATCCCGGATCCCGCGAGTCTGCCGCGCGAAGAGCTGCTCGACGCCATGCAACGCGCACTCGCGCCGGCGGACGACGGCCCGCTGCGCTACGGCGGCGCGGTCGGCTTCGAACCGCTGCGCGTCGCACTGGCGGACCGCTACACCCGCGATCGCGGCCGGCCGGTCACGCCCGCGCACTTCCTCCTGACCAACGGCAGCGCCGGTGCGATCGATCTCGTCTGCTCGGCGTTCCTGTCCCCGGGCGATGTCGTGATCGCCGAGGCGCCGTCGTTCTCGGGCTCGCTGCGCACGTTCCGTGGTCACCAGACCGAGGTCGTCACGGTCTCGATGGATCACCAGGGCATGCACACGGAGGAGCTCGAGCAAACGGTCGAGCGCCTTGTCGCCGAGGGCCGGCGCGTCAAGCTGATCTATACGATCGCGAACTTCCACAACCCGATGGGCGCCGCGATGTCGCTGAGCCGGCGCGAGCACCTGCTCCGCATCGCCGCCCGCCACGGCATCCTGATCCTCGACGACGATGCCTATGGCGACATCTACTTCGGCGAGGCCGCCCCGCGTGCGCTCTCGGCGCTGTCCGGCGGCCACGGCGTGATCACCGCCGGGACGTTCTCGAAGATGATCGCCACCGGCCTGCGCGTCGGCTGGATTCACGCCGAGCCCGCGCTGATCGAACGCTGCACCCGCATGCGCTTCGAGATGGGCAACAGCCCGCTGCTCCATCGCATGATCTACGAGTTCATGAAGGACGGGACGCTCGACCGACACCTCGAGAAGATGCGATCGCTCTACGCGGAGAAGCTTGACATCCTCGCGAGCGCGATGCACGAGTACTGCGAGCCCTACCTCTCGTTCAAAAAGCCCGCCGGTGGCTTCTTCCTGTGGGTCACGCTGCGCGACGGACTGACCGCCGACGCGCTTCAGGCCGCCGGGCTCGAAGAGGGCATCTCCTTCCCGATCGGGTACGCCTTCTTCCCCAATCGCATCGACACCACGGGCGAGCACATTCGCCTCGCCTTCTCATGGACGTCGAAAGACGATCTGCGGGAGGGCGCGCGCCGGCTGGGCCGCGCCTGTGAGCGCGCCATCGAGCGCGTGAGCGGCGGGCACTAGCCCGAATCGCCAAACCGCGCCCGCCTGCCGGCGAGCAACCGAGGGAGGGCTCATGCCTCAGCGTCGTGTACCGCGCGCGTTCTCTCTCCCCTGGGGTAGCGGGCAGATCGTCGAGGAAGCGGGCATCGAGGGCGGACTGCACGCGCCGGCGCTTCAGCTGCTGACGTACGAGCTCGGCGAGAAGAAGGGCCAGCAGGCCATCCGCTTTGCGGCGTACAGCCAGGACGGCGAGCTGGAAGACCGCGCTCTCATCGTCAACGAGCGCGAATTCGAGGCGCTGCGCCGGGAGATCGAGCGCTCACCACGCCTGAAGGCGCTCCTTCGCCGCCTCGTCGAGTAACGAATACGGATCGACCTCCGCACGCGCCTGACGCCGCGAAGGCGACTGCGTTATGTTATTCATCTCGGCAGCCGGGCCGGAACGAACGGTGGCGTCATGCCCGAGCGAACACGGGATCCGGCACACGCGTCCACGGCTGACCCCGCCGCGATCGCCCGCCGCCTACGCGAACTCGAACTCACGGTCTCCTCGCTCGCGGACCTCGTCGTCGTCGTCGTCGTCGACGAAGACAAGATCGTCCTCGAATGCAACGGTGCGTCCGATCACGTCTGGGGGCTGAGCCCCTCGGAGGTGATCGGCCAGCCGATCCCCACCTCATCCGGGCGCGTCACTCTGCTCGATCGCCAGGGCAACGCGCTGCCTCTCGAACGCGAGCCCACGGTGCAGGCGCTGGTCACACACGAGCGCCAGCGCGTTGCCGCGCTCGGCATCCGCCGCGCCGACGATTCTGTGATCTGGGCACACGTACACGCCACTCCACTCCCCGACGAGGGTGGGCTGCAGCGGGTCGTCAGCGTATGGATCGACGTGACGGCGACACTGGGGCGGGAACCGACGTCAGTCGCCTGCACTTCGAATTCGAGCGACGCGTCGAGGCGCGCCAGAACGACCTCGAGGCAACGATCACGCAGCTCGAGAGGACGATCGCGGAGCTCGAGCGGAGCGCCCGGGCGACCGGTGCGTTCAACTATTCCGTCGCTCACGACCTGCGCGCACCCGTGCGAACGATCAGCGCGCTCGCCGAAGCGGTGCTCGGGGAGCTGGACGAGGGCGGATCCGCAAGCGCCCGCGACCTCATCACGCGCATCCACCGCAACGCTTCGCGGATGGACGCCCTGATCGACGCGCTACTCCAGCTCGCGACCGCCTCCCACGTCGAGCCGCAGCGCGCCTTGATCGACCTGTCCGCGCTCGCTCAGCAAGAACTCCAGGCACTCACCGACCGCGAACCCGGCCGCGCGCTCACGTGCACCGTGGCAGATGGCATCGTCGCCTCGGGCGACGCACAACTGGTTCAAAGCGTCCTCGCCAACCTGCTTGCGAATGCGTGGAAGTTCACGGCCGATGTGGAGTCGCCCTGCATCGAGATCGGCGTACGTGAGCCGGACGGGGGCGCCGACGGTCCGATGTACTACGTGCGGGACAACGGGATCGGCTTCGAAATGGATTCGGCCGAAGACGTCTTCCTCCCGTTCCGCCGACTGTCCTCCGCGGCCCAGTTCGAATGCACCGGCGTCGGACTCGCGCTTGTCCACCGCATCGTGACGCGCCACGGCGGCCGGGTGTGGGCTGAATCCGCACCGGGTCAGGGCGCGACTTTTTTCTTCACGCTGCCACCGCCGGCGTAACCAGGTCGGCCTCGTGCCTCGTCTTTCTCGCATCCGCGATCGCAATGGCCGCGTCCGGGCGACCGCGATCGCGCGGTGAGAACCTATCCACGCATTGTTCGCAACGTTATGTGCGATTACGATCCAGGCGGTCGGTCGGATTGCGGGGATATGTCCGATCATGATCCGTCGCGGCGCCAAGGGGCAACTGGCGCAGGCAACCGGCTCGCGGAGCGAATCCGCGAGCTTGAGGTCACCATCTCATCGCTGGCCGATCTCGTCATCGTCGTCGATGCGGACGGTCGAGTCGTCGAATGTAACGGCGCCTCCGGACGCGTCTGGGGCCTCACTCCAACCCAGGTGATCGGGCAACCGATGCCCACATCATCGGGGCGCCTCGAGGTGATGGACCGACAGGGCCACATCATCGCTCCCGACGCGGTCCCCACTGCGCGCGCGCTCAAGACCGGCCGCTCCCAGCGCGTACCCGTACTCGGCATTCGCCGTGGCGACGGCGGGGTCACCTGGGCACAGGTCGTCGCGGTACCCGTCTCTGCGTAGACGCGCGTCGTCAGCGTCTGGACGGACGTGACCGCCACCGTTGAGCGCGAGGTCGAGCTCGCACGCCTGAATGCCGATCTCGATCAGCGAGTACAGGCGCGCACGGCTGAGCTCGAGGCGACGATCGGCGAGCTGGAGGCCTTCAGCTACTCCGTCTCGCACGATCTCCGCGCCCCGGTACGCACGATCAGCGCGCTCGCGGAGGCGCTCGGGGACGCCGGCCCGGCGCGGGACAGCGTGGAAGCCCGCGATCTCGTGCGTCGCATCCACGCGGCCGCCATACGCATGGACGGTCTGATCGAAGTCTTGCTCGAACTCTCCGCCGCGGCCCGTGCCGAGCCACATCGTGAGGCGCTCGACCTCTCGACGCTGGCGCGGGACGAGCTCCAGCGCCTCGCCGAACGCGATCAGGCGCGTGCGGTGCATTCGATCGTTCAGCCCAACATGACGGCCCTCGGCGACGAACGGCTGATTGCGATCGTGCTGCACAACCTGCTGACGAACGCCTGGAAGTTCACGAGCGGCAGCGCGACGCCCACGATCGAGGTCGGGACGCTGCGACCGAAGGGTCGCGCGAGCGACCGCGTGCACTTCGTCAGAGACAACGGCATCGGCTTCGACATGCAGCGCGTAGACGATCTCTTTCTGCCGTTTCGCCGGCTGCATTCCATCCGCGACTTCGATGGCATTGGCGTGGGGCTCGCGATCGTGCACCGCATCGTCACCCGCCACGCCGGGCGCGTGTGGGCCGAATCCACGCCGGGCAGCGGCGCCACCTTCTTCTTCACGCTCCCCGAAGTGACGTAGCCGTGGTCCGGCGTCGCCGCGCCCGCTAGCCTGTCGCTCTCGACCGGCGCGGAGCAGGAGGCGGCATGACCAGCGAAACGGTGATCGACGCGACGGACGCGAGCTTCGCCATCGACGTCGTGGAGCGATCACACGCGCTCCCCGTCATCGTCGACTTCTGGGCCCCGTGGTGTGGTCCCTGCCGCACGCTCAGCCCGGTGCTCGAACAGCTCGCCGACGAGTTCGCCGGGCGCGCACTGCTCGTCAAGGTGAACATCGATGAGAACCCACAGGTCGCCACGCAGTTCAATGTGCGCAGCATCCCGATGGTGATCGGCTTCCGCGACGGCGATGCCGCGGCCGAATTCGTGGGCGCGCAACCCGAGCGGCAGGTGCGCGCGTTTTTCGAACAGCTCCTGCCGTCCGAGGCCGACCGGCTCGCCGAGCAGGGCGGTCGTGCGCTCAGCGAGAACGACCTGGACACTGCGCGCGACCGCTTCCGCGCCGCACTCGCCGTCGACGCGACCCATCGCCCGGCGACGATCGCGCTCTCCGCAACGCTGCTCGAGCAGGGCGACTTCGACGGAGCGGCCGAGCTGGCCGAGCGCTTCCCGGGCGACGCGAACGCGAAACGTGTGCTCGCGCGCGTCGCGTTCGTGCGCGCGGCCGGCGGCGCCGACCGCGCCGCGCTCGAGACTCGCGTCGCCGCGAGCCCCGGTGACGCCGAGGCGCAGTACCGGCTTGGCGCGGTGCTTGCCGTCGCGTCGGAGTGGGAGCCCGCGCTCGAGCACCTGCTCGAGTCGGCGATGCTCGACCGCGCGGTGGACACGGACGGTGCGCGCCTGCGCATGCTCGAGATCTTTCATCTGCTCGGCGACCGTCACGAGCTGACCACCGAGTACCGACGGCGGCTCACGAACGTGCTCTTCTAGCCGGCCGACACGCGGGAGGCTTGCATGCGTGTCGCGTTTAAGCAGGTCGACGTCTTTACCGAGCACCCGTTCCTCGGCAACCCGGTGGCGGTCGTGCTCGACGGCAGCGCGCTCACTGATCACGAGATGCAGTGCATCGCGGGGTGGACGAACCTCAGCGAGACGACCTTCGTGCTGCCGTCCGACCGCGCCGACTACCGGTTGCGCATCTTCACGCCGAAGGGCGAACTCCCGTTCGCCGGGCACCCCACGATCGGCTCCGCTCACGCCGTGATCGAGGCCGCGATCGCGAGCCCGCACGACGGCGCGCTCACGCAGGAGTGCACGGCGGGCGTGATCGCGATGCGCGTCGACGGCACGCGGATCGTCGCCACCGTGCCGTCGCCGCGGGTGGTGCGCGAACTCGCGTTCGACGCGGCGGATGTCGCGGCGTGGCTGGGCGCGCCGGTGATCGCGCCGGCGCCACTGGCGATCGACGTGGGCCCGGTATGGCTCGTGGCGCAGGCCGAGAGCGCGGACGCGCTCTCGAGCGCAACGCCGGATCTCATTGCGATCGCGGACGCGAGCCGCGCGCACGGCCTGACGGGCGTGACGGCGTTCGCGCTCGAGCGCGCGGGGGGCGCCGC
>JAQBZW010000166.1 GCA_027622315.1 Chloroflexota bacterium
GAAGTCCGCGCCGCTGCCGCGCACAACGACGGCGCGCACGTCCGCGGCCGCCGCGACCTCCGCCGCGGCGTCCGCGAGCGCGAACGAGAACGCGCGATCAGCGAGTCCGCCCGCCGGCGCGATCGCGAGCGTGGCGACGTGCCCGTCGAGCGTCACCGTGGCAGGCGCCATGCTGATTCCTTATGTCGCATGAGTGGGTAGGAGCGGACGCGCGGTAGCGCACGTCGGTGGGGAGGCGCAGCGACTGTAGGCGGGCCACGATCGACGCGTCAAACTGCGCCGGCGGGCCGATTCCGCGCGCGTGTGGACGGCACCGCCCGGGACTGCAAGGATGTCGCGCGGGGGGTGCCGCATGGACCTACAACTGGCCGGACGCTCGGTTGTCGTCACTGGATCGAGCCGCGGGATCGGGCGCTCAATCGCTGAAGGCTTCGCCGCCGAGGGCGCGCGGCTCACGCTCTGCGCGCGCGGCGCGGATGAGCTGGAGCGCACCCGTGCGGCGATCGCCGCCGCCTATCCGGGCGCGCAGGTGCAGGCGGTCACGGGTGATGTCACCCAGTCCGCCGACGCGGAACGGCTCGTCGCCGCCGCGATCGAGACGTACGGCGCGCTCGACGTGCTCGTGAACAACGCCGGCGGCGCCGTGCGCACCGGCGACCTCGATGCGGACTGGCGCGGGACTTTCGAGCTGAACGTGCTCTCGGCCGTGCGCCTGATGGAGCTCGCGAAGCCGCACCTCGTCCGCGCCGAAGGCGGCGGGGCCGTGATCAACATCTCGTCGATCTTCGGCCGCGAGTCCGGCGGCGGCCCGACCTACAACGCCACGAAGGCCGCCCAGATTTCGATGTCAAAGATGTTCGCCCTGCAGTGGGCGAAAGAGGGCATCCGCGTGAACAACGTGGCACCCGGCTCGATCGCCTTCGAAGGCGGATCCTGGGGCCGGCGGCTGATCGAGGATCCCGAGGGCATGAAGCAGTTCATCGAACGCGAGATCGCGGCCGGCCGCTTTGGCCGCCCGGAAGAGGTCGCGAACGCGGTCGTCTTCCTCGCGTCGCCGGCGGCGTCCTGGGTGATGGGCGCCACACTCAACGTCGACGGCGGGCAGTCCCGCTCGAACATCTAGTCGAATATCCGGCGCCCGCACCGCACAATGGCGGCGGGCGCAGGCAACGGTGGCTTCGGCGCCGCGCACCGAGCACGGGGAGCACGCATGCGGTTCAAGCGATCCGACCTGCCCGGCATCCTGATCGCGTTGTTGGCGCCGGTTGGCCTGACCGCGCTCTTCCTGACGGCCTTCGACGTCTGGCATCACGAGGGCACGCCGCTGCTCGGGTTCATGGCGTCGAACATCGCCATCGGTGGCGGCATCGCCGCCGCCTTTTCGCGCTTCATCCGCAGCTGGGACGTCCCGGTCGCGCTATTCGCGATTCTGATTGGCCTCGTGCTCGGAGTGCTGTGGATCCAGCAGGCCGGCGAAGACGGCACCACGATCGCGACCCTGCTGAAGTGGGGGGCGATGGTCGACTTCCTGCTGTTGAACATCGTCGTGCTCGGGCAGGTGGTCTCGAACGGCGTGCTTCCGATCCTCGACCGACGCGACGCGCGCCGGCGCGCGACAGCCCAGGGCGGGGAGTAAATCACCGACCCGCCGCGGATCGTGCCCGACGAAGAGGCCGCGCACGCGCGTCGCCGCGTCGCCGTCTCCATGCTCGCGGCGTGGATGAGCACCCGGTACTACCGCACGTTCCACGCCAGCGATGAGGAGGCGGCGCCGTTCGACGCGCTGCTGACCCAGCGCGAGCGCCGCATTGGCGTGACGGTGGGTGCGCTGTGGGATGAGGAGCAGCCGCTCGCCGGCGCCCGCGAGCTCGCCCGTCTGCTCTCGTCAGACGTTGCGGACGCGTCCGCGGATGACCCGGGATACGTGATCTGGGTACCGCCGGGTGTGCTGCTGCCGACCGAGGAACCGCGTCGCTCGAACCTGCGCCTCGCGCTGGCGCACGGGCTGAATGGACTGGAGCCCGCGGAGCGGCGTGAGATCCGCCTGCCGGTCACGCTCAAGCTCGCCAAGATCCAGGATGACGGCCAGTACGTGAGTGTGACCGGGGTGCTGTCCCGCGAGTGGACGCGTATCTCCGAAGGAGTGAACGGCGCGTACCACCTGGACTCGCGCGCCCTGCACCGCCTGCCGGACGAGAGCGCCGAGCTCGAGATCATCGTGTCCCGCGTGCGCGACCGCGCGGCGTTGCTCAATGCCGAAGAGGTCACAGACGTCGACGTACACGACTACTGGCGGGTCTCTCGCCTCCCCGTCGGCGGTCCGAGCGGCGTGACCGTGCTCGGCGCGCCCCCTGAGACCGATCCGGCGGACGGCACGCTGGTGCGCCGCTTCTTCCGCGGGCACGTCGCGCGCGCCGTGGAGCAGCGCACGGCCGGCGATGCGGAACTCGTGGTGCTCGTGCTGGTCGGGGCGCTGGGGCACATCGCGGACGAGCTGGCCACCGCCGCCCTGCGCGGCATGAACCCCGCCGCCTACGGCGCGCTCGACCTCGTGGTGCTCGTGGCGGACGGTGAAATCCGGCAGGTACTCCAGCCGCGCAGCCTGCCGTGGGCGCAGCCGAGGTGAGCGACGACATCGAGGCCCGCGTGCTTGCCGTGCGCCAGGCGCGGGCCGAGGACGGGCCCGACATGCGTCGCGTCGTGACCGAACAGCTGCTCGCGGGCGGCTTCGACGCGCCGGACGCCGAACGCGACGCGGATCTCGCCGACGACGGCTACTACCGCGAGCCGGGACGCGGGGCGTGGGTGGCGGTGCGCCCGGATGGGCATGTGGTCGGCTGCGCCGTGCTCGATCGCGGCGATGGCGAGCTCGCACTGCTGCGCCGGCTGGCCGGTCGCGGCTTGCCACTGCTCACACGCGCTGCCGTCGCATTCGCCGAGGGCCGCGCCTATCGGGGGATCGAGATCGTGCTGCCCGCGGCTATGACCGACGCCCGCAGCGCGGTCAGCGCGGAGGGCTTCACGCCGGCGGGGCCGCAGAACGATCTGCTCTTTCGGCGACCGCTCTAGATGCGAGCGGCGCCGGCCGCGGGTCCGGGCTCGCGCGGACGGACTAGGCGATCGCGCGAGTGCCGATACCCTCGGCCTGGGCCAGGCTGCCCTCGCGCACGGCTTCCTTCATCGCGCCGGCCGCCTTCGCGACCAGCTTCGGCGGCTCGAGCCCGTCGTTCGGGAACGAAGCGACGCCGATGCGCACACCCGTACGCCGCTCCGGCTCGATGTTCGGCGGCGTGGCCAGCGCGAACAGCTGCGTGGAAACCACGCTCTGATCGCGTGCGGCGAAACGTGCACGACGCACGAGGATCAGTGTCGTGCCGTCGATCGCGATGAAGTCGCGTTTACGGGAGCGCGCGCGCAGGCGGTCGATCGCCGGCTGGACCGAGCGTTCGATCACCACGAGCGGGGCGAGGTCGACGAAGTAGATCGAGACCTGCTCGCGCTCGTCGCGGGCGCTGCGAATGGCCGTGCGCAGATACGTCGGGAGATCGACCTTCTCGTTCGAGCCGATCTCCTCGCCGAGCGCAATCGGAATGTTCGCCTCGATCTCGGCGGCTACCTCAGACTCCTGGCGCGAGCGACCGAGCGCGACCCGCACGACGCCGTCGCCGGCGACCGCGAGTCCGGTCAGCAGGTAGAGCCAGCGCATCGCGTCCTGGACGACGCCCGGTCCCGTGATCGCGTTGTGTACGAGCGCGATCACGAACACGGCGTACGCGGCACGACGCACGAATTCCCAGCGGAACGGGCGCACGCCACGACGCACGCGGCGCGACCCGATCACGAGCGCGATCGAGATGCCAACGAGGCCCGAGATCACGGCGAAGAGCAGTTCGGCGCGTTGCTCGCGCACGGCGATCACGACGAGCGCGGCACCGTGTACGCCGCCGATCATCAACACCGTCAGCGCCATCGCGTCCCGGATGCGGCCCGCTGCTACCCGGGCAGAGTCATTGAACGCGCTCCGCCAGCTCGTCGCGAAGCCAATCATCATGGTCACGGTGAGCGCCAGCGCGGTGAGGAGACCGCTGCCCCGCGCAACCCACTCGAGCGGTGCGGGTCGCGCAAGGGGCAACGGCGAGATCAGGGTGAGCGCTGCGGTCGCCGTGAGTGCCAGCGCCGTCACGGCGGAGAGGCCCGCGAGCCACGGAAGGCCAACCAATCGCGGCAATTTCATTGTTCCCTCGCGGTTCGTCAGCTGGCCGGAGCGGTGCGCTGACGGTCAAGGGATCGACCAGTCGATCCACGAACCGACAGGTCGCTGTCCAGCATCGTGTCTCGGCAGGGTCCCCACTCGACTATCGGTGGCGAGTGCGGTCCCGAGCAGTCGGCGACGGCGGCGGAACTAATAGCCGTTGCCGGCCGCGCCGTACCCGCTACCGGAACTGGCCGCGGCGCTGGAGGCGTCCGTGTCTGCGTTCTCCCCGCTCACTGCAGCCGCGGCAGGCACGACGCACGCGAGCGCGGCGGTCCCTCCGGCCGCGCCTGCGCCACCGGTGAAAAGCACAGCCGCGACCAGCGGCGCGATCGCCGCAACGAAGTACGTGCGCTGCATGAGCGTGGTCAGCACGGCACCTTCCGCTCGAACGGGGCGTCGCGTACGCAGACGCCCTCCGTTCCCTGAGTATCGGCAAGCGAGCTCGGGATCTGGAGTCGGGTTGAGCGTCAGGGGCGTCGTCCCCGTCGGGCGGGCGGAGTCGGGACCGCTATGGGCCCCTCTCGCTGCCGGTGGATGGCAGGCAACACGTCCGTCACAGCACGGCGTGCCCGCACGTGACGACGGATTTGTCGGAACGCCCGCGAGCAGGGAAGCTTACGCGAGCCCGATCCCGTCAGGACGGCACGGAGGAGCGATGGCCTTCACCAGTCGCGAGCTTGCGACACGACGCGCGCGCATCGAGCACTTCGTGCGACCGGTGCAGAGCTTCACTCACACGGAGGCGGCCAGCGGCATCGTGCTGCTGCTCGCGACGGCGCAGGCGTTGATCTGGGCGAACTCACCGTGGTCCGACCTCTACCACGACCTGCTCGACCACCGTCTCGGGTTCGATCTCGGCTTCTACGCCGTGAGCAAGTCCTTCCACGCCGTCGTGAACGACGGCGCGATGGCGGTCTTCTTCTTCGTCGTCGGACTGGAGATCAAGCGCGAGATCGCCGTCGGCGAGTTGCGAACCGTCCGGCGCTTGATCGTGCCGCTGGGCGCTGCGCTCGGCGGAGTGGTGGTGCCGGCGTTGCTCTTCCTCGCGATCGCCGGCGGGCAGGCGAGCGAGCGCGCCGGCTGGGGCATCCCGATCGCCACCGACATCGCGTTCGCCCTGGGGGTGCTCGCGCTGCTCGGCCCGCGTATCGGGAGCGGCCTGAAGACGCTGTTGCTCGCGGTTGCGATCGTCGATGACATCGCGGCGATCGTCGTGATCGGCGTCTTCTACAGCTCCTCGGTGACGCTCGCGCCGCTCGCGATTGCGCTCGGCATGGTGGTGCTCGCGCTGCTCGCGCAGCAAATCGGGCTGTGGTGGGTGCCGCTGTACGCGGTCTTCGGCATCATCGCCTGGTTCGCCGTGCTCGAGTCCGGCATCCACCCCACGATCGTGGGCGTCGTGTTCGGGCTGATCACGCCCTGGCGGGCGTGGTATCGCGCCGAGGGGTTCACGGATCTCGCGGCGGGACTGCTCGACCGCGTGCGCCGACTCGATCTGGCGGCGACCGAAGGCGAGGCGGCACACGAGCGGCGGACGGACGCGCTCTTCAGCCTGAGCTCGCTCTCGTTCTCGTCGCTCTCCCCGCTCGACCGGCTGGAGCGCGAGCTGCACCCGTTCGTCGCATTCGGGATCGTCCCGCTGTTCGCGCTCACGAACGCCGGCGTCGCGCTGAGCGGTGACGCGGTCAGCACCGCCGCGAGCTCGACGCTGGCCTGGGGCATCGCCGTCGGCCTGTTGCTCGGCAAGCCGGTGGGGATCGTGCTCGGCACCTGGGTGATCGTGCGCGTCTTCCGCGCACGCCTGCCGGCCGGCGTCACGTGGAGCTCGCTCGTCGGTCTCGGCTTGCTCGGCGGCATCGGCTTCACGGTGTCGCTGTTCATCACCGAGCTCGCCTTCGCGGATGAGACGCTGCGCACGAGCGCGAAGCTCGGGATCCTCGTGGCTTCGCTGGCATCGGGGCTGGCCGGCTATGCGTGGCTCCGCGTGTTCACGGGGCGCCGACCACATTCCGGAATCTTCGACAAGAGCTAGGGGTTCGGCGGCGCGCCCCCGTCCGCCTGTTCGGCCGGGCGATCGCGTACGACCCAGCTCGCGGCGGCCTTGTCGTGCCAGGTCTGACCCTGGCGATCCCAACTCGCCCAGACGTAGCCAAGGTAGAAGACCGTGCTGACCTCCCCGGCGAGCGCGCGCACGAGCGCGCGCATCAGCGTGGGACGCGCGCCGTCCGCACCCTCGACCCGGAGGCCCCACGCCCGCTTGCCGGGCGACCAGCCGCGCCGGTTCCAGTACCAGTTGTAAGTGACGCGAACGACCGTTTGGATCGCCACGAACCGAAGAATCGATCCATCTAGACGCGTCATATCGACAACCGGCGGGGCGTCTCCGAGCACAAGCCTGATTACGACGAAGTAGATCGTGCTGATCAGCAGGAAATCGATCACGAAGCCGGCTGCGCGCCGCGGGAACGAGGCGATCGCCGATCCGGAGGGAGCCAGCCGTTCGCCGGCGGGCACGCGGGACGCTCCCGTCGCGCGCGGCCGCACCAGCCCGTCTGCCCAACGTTTTGCCGAACGTCGTTTGGTCTCCATCCGATCCGCCGGACCCCC
>JAQBZW010000167.1 GCA_027622315.1 Chloroflexota bacterium
TTGGCCGTACGCCGTTCGTCCCGGGCCGGCGCGCGCCGCGCGTCGGCGAGCACGACGACGAAGTGTGGGCCGAACTCGAGGCGCCGCCGTCCGAAGCAGCGCCCCCGACGGGCGGAGCCGTGCCCCGGCCGGAGCGTCCGCTGGCCGGCATCCGCGTGCTCGACCTGTCGTGGATCATCGCCGGCCCGCTCGCCGCGCGGCTGCTCGCGGACTTCGGCGCGGACGTGATCAAGATCGAGTCGCGGGAACGGCCGGACGTCGGTCGCAGCAACCGCCTCTATCCCGGGCTGCCCGAGGAGATCTACAGCGACCCCGATGTCGGCGGGTACTTCCACGACGCCAACGCCGGCAAGCGCTCGCTCACGCTCGATCTCGGCTGCGACGAGGGTCGCGCGCTGCTCGCGCGGCTGGTGGCCCTGAGCGACGTCGTGATCTGCAACCTCGCCGGCGACCAGCTCGAACGCTGGGGCATCGGCTACGAACGCGCGCGCGAGCTCAACCCGCGCGTGATCGTCGTGAACATGCCGACGATGGAGAGCCGCGGGCCACGCGCGCGCTGGCGCGGCTTCGGCGACATGTTCGTGAGCGTGTCCGGGCTGAAGTCGATCTCCGGGCACGCGGGCGAGCCGCCGCTCGGCTTCGGCCACAACTACGCCGACTTCGCCTCTAACCCCTTCCACGCCGCGATTGCCGCGCTGGCCGCGCTCGACGAGCGCGAGCGCAGCGGCGAGGGCCAGTTCATCGAGGTCAGCCAGTACGAGGCGACGATGGGGCTGATGGGGTCGTCGCTGCTCGAGTACGCCGCCACCGGGGTCGTGCCCGCGCCGCGCGGCAACGAGGACGACGGCGCCTGTCCGCACGACTTCTACCGCTGCGCCGGCGAAGAGTCGTGGATCGCGATCGCGGTGTGCAGCGACGAGCAGTGGCGCGCGCTCGTCGCGTTCGCCGGCGTGGAGGCGCTCGCCGACCCCGCGTACGCCACGCTCGCCGGGCGCCGCGCCCACCGCGCGGCGATCGACGCCGCGCTCGAGGCGTGGACCGCCGGCCACGATCGCCAGGCGCTGGCCGAGGCGCTCCAGTCCGACGGCGTGCCGGCCGGCCCGTATCAGCTGATCGACGAGATGGTGCACCGCGACCCGACGCTCGGCCGCGCGTACTTCGTCGAGGTCGCTCACCCCGTCGGGCGCTCGTTCCTCGTGCACGGCAACACGGCACGCCTGCGCCGCCACCCCGCGCAGGTCACGCGCGGCCCGGGCCTCGGCGAGCACAGCTACGACGTGCTGACCGACGTGCTGGGCCTGAGCGCGGAAGAGTTTGCGGATCTCGCCGCGCGGGGGGTGGTCTGACCCTCACCCTGCTCCGCTGCGCGGAGCATCCCTCTCCCTCGGGCGCCGCAGGTTTGTGCGGCGCCTGTGGATCGACGAGGGAGAGGGGAAGCAAGGAGAGGGAACGAGGGCTCAGACTTCGACGAGGCTCGTGAACGATCCGGGGGGTGGGACGGGCGAGCCGGACTTCCGCAGCTCCGCGATGTGGAGCCGGATGCCTTCGCGCATGAGTGTCTCGACCTCGGCGCGCGTGTCGGCCGCGGCGACGCATCCCGGAAGGTCAGGCACAAACGCCGACCACCCGTTCGTCGTCCGCTCGTAGACCACGACGTACTGCATCGAGGGACTCATCTCAGTCCAGCCTGTCGGAGGATGCTGCCCGGGGTTCCGGGCCCGCACCAACACCCAGCCGTCTCACTCCAGCAGTTGAAGGGCGTCTCCGACCTTCGGCACCCGGCTGCCTCCGACTAGGCGGCCCGCCGGCGCGCCGGGCAATCGGAGGCTAAGTCCGGGGAGTGCATGCGTCGCCGGCAGAGTTGCGGGCCACCTTCGGGACGGCGGGCTTCGAGCTGGGTGCCCGGCTCGCTCGCTGCATTGCGGCGACCCTCGCTCCACTGCCACGCCGTCCCCCGGGCGAGAAGAACCCCGCTCCCGTGTTGACGGGAGCGGGGTCTTCGAAGGTCAGGCCGGGTTCCGGTCCGTCAGCGAGTCGGCACGTCCAGCGCGAGGAAGCGCGCGGCGTTGAGGCCGAGCACCTGCGCGCGCTCGTCGTCGGTGAGCTCGCTCATCGTGCGCTCGATGGCGGCGGCCGAGTGCGGCCACGTGCCTTCCTGGTGCGGGTAGTCGTTCGCCCACATGAAGTTGCCCATGATGTTGAACTCGCGGCCGAGCGCGAGGCCGGGGGGATCCTCGCCGAAGCTGGCGAAGAAGTTCTGCCGGTAGTACTCGCTCGGCAGCATCTCCAACTTCGGGAACGACCACATGTGGTGCTTGTGGTAGGCCTCGTCCATCGCGGTGAGCGCCCACGGGATCCAGCCGATGCCGGCCTCGATGGTGGCGATGCGCAGCTTCGGGAAGCGCTCGAGCACGCCGGAGGCGCAGAAGTTCGCCACCGGCTCGAGCGACTGGCCGAGCGAGTGCACCGCGTAGTTGATCACCGCGCCACCGTTGCCGCGGGCGCCGCGCGGGTCCTTGCCGGTCGAGATGTGCAGCGTGATCGGCAGGTTCGCGCCCTGGATCGCGTCCCAGAGCGGGTCGAAGATCGGCATGTTGTAGTTGATCTCGCTGCCGTCGCCCGGGCCCCAGATCGGCCGGTTCGGGAGCGTGAGGCAGCGGTAGCCGAGCTTCGCGACGCGCTTCACCTCGGCGATCGCGCCGTCGAGGTCGCCGGGCGCGAGCGCGGCGGCCGGCACCTGGCGGTCGCGGTGCGCGGCGTACTCCTCGATCGCCCAGTCGTTCCACACGCGGCACATCGCCTGCGAGAACACCGGGTCGGGCGTGGCCCAGATCGAGAGCCCCTTGTTCGGGAAGATCAGCTCGACGTCGATGCCGTCACGGTCCATGTCGCGCAACCGCTCGTCGACGTCGTAGCCGGCGCCGTTGCGCTCCTTGTCCTCGCCCTCGAGCTTGAGGTCGCGGATCTTGATCGGGCGGTGCCCCTCGGTCACCGACCACTTCACGCCGTCCTTGTCCACCTCCTGGCGGGGGATGCGGGAGCGGAACTCCGGCTCGATGCGCTTCGCCCACAGGTCGGCGGGCTCCTGCGCGTGGCAGTCGGCGGAGACCATGAAGTACTTGTTCGGGTCACCGGGGCGGGCGGTGCGGGCCCAGCCGTCGTGCCCCGGCGTCTCGGAGCGCCAGGCGTTGGGATCGGGCTTCGTGAGAACCATCGGGACCTCCTCGGATCAGTCGACGTAGGCGGGAAGCCGGCTGAAGGGCTGCTCGCGTTCGAAGGAGCTGTCGGCCGGGTCGAGCACTCCGTCCGGCACGGGGATGATGTCGGCGTACTCCGGCGCGAGGCCCTCGTTCGGCCAGCGACGCAGCCGCACACCCGTCGCCTCGGGAGGCACGGGATGGGCCGTCTGCGCGCCGCCGCGGCCGCTGTGGAACCACACGCCCTCGTCGCCCCGGTCGCCGACGAGCCACGCGCCGAACCAGAGCATCGGCGCGCCGTCTTCGTTCCGCAGATCCGGCCAGTGAACCGCGAGTTCGAGGGCTCCCGACATCGTGCCTCCTGTCGCGCACGCTATCCGCTGCGTGATGGGCTGGCAACGCGCCGTTCGCTGTCAGCAGGCTCGTTCATGGCAGGCTCATTCGCTTAGACCATCGGGTCGAGCCGCCCCTTCGCTTCGCTCAGGACGGGCAGTCAAAAGCCGCCGACGCCGGGGTCGCCGCTAGGTGGCCGTCCGACCTCGCACACTCGCGCGCATTCGCCGCTCGAAGCCAGCCCACCCGTACGATGCGCCCCGGCGCCGGCCGCACGGCCGGTCGCAGGAGCGGAGGGGCCGCATGATCTGGCAACCCGAGGTCGACGAGATCATGCGGCGCCGCGCGATTGCGCAGGCGCTCGGCGGCGAAGCCGCCGTCGCGCGCAAGCACGACCGCGGCGAGCTCACGATCCGCGAACGCATCGACCGCCTGCTCGACGCCGGCTCATGGGGCGAGATCGGCGTGCTCAGCGGCAGCGTCGAGTACGACGACGAAGGGCGTGCCGTCGAGGTCACGCCCTCGAACGCGCTGATCGGGACGGGGCTGATCGACGGCCGCGAGGTCGTGATCGGCGGCGAGGACGCCACCATCCGCGGCGGCGCCTCCGATGGCGGCGGGAGCGCGAAGGGCTACTACCTCGACCATCTCGCGCGACGCATGCGCGTGCCGCTCGTGCGGCTGCATGAGGGCGCCGGCGGCAGCGTAAAGACGAACCGCAGCCGCCACTCGTCGGTGAGCGTGTCGGGAACGAGCCCCGCCAGCACGTCGCTACGCACGAGGAGGTCGGGTGCTCCGTACGTGCGGCGCTGGGCGTCGCGGACGACCCCCTGATGGATGACCGGAACGCCCTCACGCATCGCGGCGAAGGTCTCCTCTGCCTTCGCGAGATTGCGAATGTCGTCCGGTCCCGTCGCGATCGTGAGCACGGGGACGAGCGTGCGGAGGTGGCGAATCACGGCCTCTTCGAAGAGCCGGCCCTGTCGAAAGATGAACCCGGTGAAGTCCGTGCGCGGGTCGTACGACGGTGCCTCGGTGTCGCGCGCGAGGGCGTGGGCGCTGCCGTGCCGCTCCAGCCAGTCGAGCAGCGGGTCGCCGAGCACGTGATTGCGCGTGCGGCCGGCGCTGACCCAGTCGTCCCAGTCGGCCGCGGTCACGGGGACCACGCGGATCCCGGCGTCGGTGTTCGTGAGTGCTTCCACGCCCATGGAGGCGATGGTATGCGCCCTCGCTCCCGCCCTCCGCCCCCTCACCCCACCTCGATCACTCTCGCCAGCGCATTGGCGAGCCGCATCTGGCGCGGCGTCCGGCAACGCACGCGCAGCAAGTCGGGCGAGGCGACGACGGCGGCGACGCACTTCGCGCGCGAAGTGGCGACGTTGAGGCGGTTGAGGCTGTAGAGGAACTCCATGCCGCGCGGGGCCTCGTCGGCGGGGCTGGTGGCCATCGAGTAGATGGCGAGCGGGGCCTGCTGGCCCTGGAACTTGTCGACGGTGCCGACGCGGACACCGTCGGGCACGGCGTCGAGCAGCTCGCGGACCTGGGCGTTGTACGGCGTGATCACGAGCACGTCGTCGGCGGTGAGCGTGTGCACGATCGGGTCGCCTCGAGTAGCCGCGGCGCGGTCGGCGTGCCGGTCGGGACCTGTGCCTCTCGGTCGATGATCAGGTAGTGCGACCTATACTCGCGCTGGAGGTCACATGCCTGCCGAGATCATCTTCACCGTTGAAGAAGCGCCCGAGGGCGGTTTCGTCGCTCAGGCGCTCGGCGCGTCCATCGTGACGGAGGCCGACACGCTGGAAGAGCTTCGGGAGCAGGTCCGGGATGCGGTTCGTTGTCATTTCGAGGATGCCGACCGCCCGGTGATGATCCGTCTACACCTGGTGCGCGACGAGGTGATCCCTGCGTGAGGCTGCCTCGGGACCTCTCGGGTGCTGAACTTGCTCGACTGCTCGCTCGTTACGGATACACACAGACTCGACAGACGGGCAGCCACGTCCGCCTGACCTCGATGTCGGGCGGTATCGAGCACCACATGACGATCCCGTTACATCGCTCGCTGCGCGTGGGGACGCTGAGTGCGATTGTGCGCGAGGTGGCGAATCACCTGGGGCGCGAGCGAGACGAAGTGGCCGAGGAGCTCTTCGGCTGAGCGCGCTCTTCGTGAGCGCAGACGCCCACTCCCAACCGCCCCCTCACCCCACCTCGATCACCCGCGCCAGCGCGTTGGCGAGTCGCATCTGGCGCGGCGTCTTGCAGCGCACGCGGAGCAGGTCCGGGCTCGCGACGACTGCGGCGACGCACTTCGCGCGCGAAGTGGCGACATTCAGGCGGTTGAGGCTGTAGAGGAACTCCATGCCGCGCGGGGCCTCGTCGGCGGATGAGGTGGCCATCGAGTAGATGGCGAGCGGGGCCTGCTGGCCCTGGAACTTGTCGACGGTGCCGACACGGACACCGTCGGGGACGACGTCGAGCAGCTCGCGGACTTGCGCGTTGTAGGGCGTGATCACGAGCACGTCCTTCGCCTCGAGCGTGTGCATCTGGCCGTTGTGATCGACCCACTGCGCGTGCGAACGAAGCAGCTCCGCGATCAGCGTGGCGACGGCCTCGGCTTCCTCGCGCGAGGCGCTGTCGTTGCCGGCGTGGTGGACGGGGACGAAGCGCACGCCGCTGCCCGCGAGCGGACCATCGCCGAGGATGCGCTGGGCCTCGCGGCCCGGGTGGGCGCGCAACCGGCCCTCGTAGAAGAGCTCCGAGGTGACGCGCGCGATCTCGGGGTGGAGCCGGTACGAGCCGTCGAGGAAGAGCCCGAGCGTGGGCGGCATCGTCTGGTGCTCCTCGCCGCCTGGGCCGGTGAGCAGGTGGGCGAGCGCGGAGCGGTCGGCGCCGGGCGGGTGCGATCCCTGGATCGGCTGGTCGAGCTGCTGCGGATCGCCGAGCAGCACGAGGTTGCGCGCGGCGCCGGCGGCGGCCACCACGTTGGCGAGCGAGATCTGCCCGGCCTCGTCGACGAAGAGCGTGTCGACGGCGCCCGCCATCTCCTCGCGACTCCACAGCCACGCCGTCCCGCCGACGACGTCGAGCGCGGCCGGGTCGCCGGCGGGGGCGGCGAGCGCGTCGCGTGCGCCGGCGTTGTCGAGTGGCACGGCGTCCGCGCACGTGGGTTCTTCGCCCCGCGCGGGGACCTGGCCGATGCGCACGGTGACACCGCGCTTGCGCGCGCACTCGGCCGTCTCCGCGAGCAGCTGGCCGATCACCTTGTGGCTCGTCGCGGTCACCCCGACACGGCGCCCGGCGGTGACGAGGTTGACGATCAGGTCGGCGCCGAGCGT
>JAQBZW010000168.1 GCA_027622315.1 Chloroflexota bacterium
CGTGGAGGTCGAAGCACGCGCCGGCGCGGCGTCGGGACGGCCAGCTGTGGGCGGACGCCGCCGTCTGCGCTTCCCGGGCGCCGTGCGGACGGCCGCGCCGGCGGTCGCGCTGCTCGTCGCGCTGGTCGTGCTGTGGGAGCTCACCGTGCGGACGCTCGCGGTGCCGTCGTACCTCCTGCCGGCGCCGAGCCGAGTGTGGGCGGCGTTCCTGCACACGCGTGGCGCGTTGCCGGCACACATCCGCACCACGCTCGCGGAGGCGGTGATCGGGCTGGCGGTGGCCGCCGTCGCGGGGGCCGCGCTCGCGGCCGTGATCGCAAGCGTCGGGCTGGTGCGTCGTGTGCTCTACCCGGTGCTCGTGCTCACGCAAAACATCCCGCTCGTGGTGCTCGCTCCGCTGCTCGTCGTGTGGTTCGGCTTCGGCATCCTGCCGAAGGTGATCGTGGTCGCGCTGATCGGCTTCTTCCCGATCGTCGTGAGCACGGTGGACGGACTGCGCGGCGCCGATCGCGAGATCGTCGATCTCGTGCGCAGCATGGGCGGCTCGCGCCTGCAGGTGCTCACCACCGTGCGCATCCCGTCCGCGATCCCGGCGTTCTTCGCGGGGCTCAAGGTCGGCGCGGCGTACGCGGTGATCGGCGCCGTGATCGGCGAGTGGGTCGGCGCGAGCTCCGGTCTCGGTCTCTACATCACGCGCTCACAGGCATCGTTCCGCACCGATCAGGTCTTCGTCGCGATCGCCGTCGTCTCGACGCTGAGCATCGCGCTCTTCGGCGCGGTCCAGGCGCTCGCCTGGCTCGCGATGCCCTGGACACATGCACAGACAACCCCGGCCAACCACGAGAACGAGGATTCCTGATGACGCCATTCCTTCGGTCGATCACACATGCGCGGGCGTTCCGTACCGCACCGCGGCGCGCGCGCTTCGTGGCGCGGGCCGCCGCCGTCGCAGCGCTCGCCGCGTTCACCGCGCTGGCGGCGGCGTGCGGCGGGGGCGATGTGCCCGCGACACCCGCAACCAGCCCGAGCGAGACCGCGGCTCCGGCTACCTCTACGGCCGCATCGGCTGGCGGCACGCTCCTCACGGTCACGCTCATGCTCGACTGGACGCCGAACAACAACCACGCCGGCATCTACGCGGCGCGTGCGCAGGGCTGGTACCGCGACGCCGGGCTCGACGTGAGGATCGTGGAACCGGCTTCGAGCGGGACGGCGGCCGTGGTCGGAGCCGGCCAGGCGGAGTTCGGCATCTCGGTCGCGGAGGCGCTGCTCCCCGCCCGAGCGGCCGGCGTCCCGATCGTCTCGATCGCCACGGTGATGCCGCACAACGACTCGAGCCTCATGGCCCTCGCCGCCACCGGCATCACACGGCCGCGCGACCTCGCGGGCAAGACCTACGGCGGTTACGGCGGATCGCTCGAGCGCGAGCTGATCGACACGCTGATCCGCTGCGATGGCGGCGACCCGACCACGGTCACCTTCGTGGACGTCGGCAACGTCGACTACATCTCGGGCATGGAGCAGGGGCGGTACGACTTCGTGTGGGTGTTCGAAGGCTGGGACGCGCTACGTGCGCGCGAGGTGCTCGGCAAGCAGATCGCCACCATCAAATTCATCGACCACGCGGACTGCATCCCGGACTGGTACACGCCGGTGATCATCGCCGGCGAGTCGATGATCGCGGATCACCCGGACACGGTGCGCGCGTTCGTAGAGGCGACCGCGCGCGGCTACCAGTTCGCACTCGAGCATCCGGCCGAGACGGCCGCGGCGCTGCTTGCGGCCGCGCCGGAGCTAGACCCTGCGCTGGTCAACCCGGCCGCCACGTACTACGCGACGCGCTACACGGACCCCGGTCAGCCGTGGGGCATCCAGGACCCGGAGGTGTGGACGCGGTTCGCCACATTCCTGCGCACCGCCGGGCTGCTGGAGCAGGACATCGACGTGACGAAGGCGTACACGAACGACTTCCTCCCCGCGCAGGGGCGGTGAGCGCATGACCGCCGGGGCGCGCGCCGCGATCACGGTTGAGCAGCTCACCCACCGCTTTGGCGGGGCACCCCCCGTGGAAGCGCTCGCGAACGTCTCGCTGGAGGTCCGGCGCGGGCAGTTCGTGAGCATCGTGGGGCCCAGTGGCTGCGGAAAGAGCACCCTGCTGCGCATCCTCGCGGGCCTCGAACGCCCGACCGCCGGCGAGCTCTTCGTCGAGCACGAGAGCGCGATCGAGCGGCCCGGCCTGGTGGCGTTCATGCCTCAGCGAGACCTGCTGCTGCCCTGGCGGCGAGCGCTGGACAACGCCACGCTCGGCGCGCGCCTCGGGGGGATGGATCGCAGCGATGCGACGCACCGCGCGAGCGAGCTGTTCGCCCGCTTCGGCCTCGCCGGGTTCGAGCGCGCCTGGCCCGCCCAGCTCTCCGGCGGCATGCGCCAACGCCTGGCGCTGCTTCGCACCTTCCTCATGCCGCGCGACACGCTGTTGCTCGACGAGCCGTTCGGAGCGCTGGACGCGATCACTCGCCGCGAGATGCACACGTGGCTGGAGGACGTGTGGCGGCGGGACCGGCGCAGCGTGCTCTTCGTCACCCACGACGTGGAGGAGGCGCTCGTGCTCTCGGATGTGGTGTACGTGCTGTCGAGTCGCCCGGGGCGTGTGGTCGAGCGCGTCGAAGTGCCCTTCGCCCGGCCGCGCCGCACGCACGACACGGCGACCCCCGAGTTCGCGGCGCTCAAGGGCCGCGTTCTCGACGCCCTCGATCGCGGACGTGGTGCGGGCGTTGGGCAACCGGCGGTGCCGGCGTGAGCACGCGCGCCGGCTCGCCCGCGCCGCGTGAGCGCGGCGAGGTTCTGGCAGCGATCGCTCAGATCGCGCCACTCGTCGGGACCTCGGCAGCCGCGGCGGAGCGTGCGGGGCAGCTCTCAGCGGAGGTGGTGGCCGCGATCATCGACCAGGGGCTGTTCCGGCTGTGGGTGCCTGCGGCGATCGGCGGCGGGGAGCTGGCGCTGCCGGCATCGCTCGCAGCATTCGAGGCGATGTCGCGCGTCGACGGCGCGGCCGGCTGGGCGGTGACGATCGGCACAGGCGGCGGCCTGTTCGCCGCGTACCTGGACGACGCCACGGCGGAGGAGCTGTTCGCTCCCCGAGACGCGCTGATCGCCGGCTCGGGCGCGCCCGGCGGGCGCGCGCAGATCGTGGACGGCGGGTACCGAGCGCACGGCGCCTGGCGCTTCGCCAGCGGCGCTCCCCATGCCACGTGGTTCACGGCGAACTGCGTGGTCGAACGCGACGGCCACCCCGTACTCGACGCGTCAGGCGCGCCGCTGATCCGCGCCATGGCCTTCCCACCGGACGAAATCACGGTCTCCGAGAGCTGGCGCGTCTCCGGGCTGCGAGCGACCGCCAGTCACGACTTCGCCGCGATCTGGCAGTTCGTGCCGGCGCGGCGCACGTTCTCCGTGTTCACTGATCAGCCGCGGGAACCGGGGCCGCTGTACCGCGTGCCCTTCGCCGCGATCGCGGAGCTCTCGTTCGCGGCGGTCGCGCTCGGCATCGCGCGCCACACGATCGACGCGTTCACCGCCCTGGCCGCCGCGCCGCGCCGGGGGGGCTCCGCGCCGGTGCTGAGCGAGCGTGCCGATGCCCGCATCCGGCTCGCGGAGGCGGAGGCGATGATCCGTTCGGCACGCGCGTTCTTCTACGAGACGGCGGCCGATGCCTGGGCGGCCGCAGTGGCGGGGCGCGCGCTCGACGGCGACCACGAACGCCTCGTGCGACTCGCGTCGGTGCACGCCACCGCCGCCGGCGCCCGCGTCGCCGAGTCGCTGTACTCCGCCGCCGGGATGGCGCCGCTGTTCGAGGAATCCGAGCTCGGTCGGTGCTGGCGCGATGCCCACGCGGTCAGCCAGCACGCGCTCGTCTCGAGCGCGCGCTACGAGGAGATCGGGAGCGGGTTGTTCGACGCCCCGGCGGGGTCGCTTTAGTCCGCGCCTTCCGACGCGTCGTGCTCGTCGTCGCGCGTGCCCTCGCCCGCGATCCCGCGGAAGTCCCACGCGAACATCGAGTCCGCGTCGATCCGCGCGTAGACGGCTCCTCCCGCGCCCCACCACTCCTCCCAGTGCGGGTAGACCTCGCGCAGGTAGCCACGCAACGGCGGAGTCGGTTCGGCGTACACGTCGATCGGGACGGCGCGTCCGTGGACGGCCACCGACAGTTCCTCGCCCACCGTGTACGCCGCGCTCACGTGCGGGCGCGCGCGTATGTGCCGAAAGCGTGCGGAGTCGGGCGCGGACCCAAAGTAGAACTGGCCGCGATAGAACAGCCCGTCCACCGGCCCGACCCGCGGGTGGCCGGCCGCAGTCACCGTGGCGAGGTTGAGGACGCGCACGCCGGTGAGCAGGGCCGGGAGATCCGCGACCGCAATCCGGCGCTCCGCGGTCACCAGGCTGCGCAGATGCACGCCGGCTCGCTCGTAGCTCCGGTCGAGCAGTCGCTGCAGGGTCGCGAAGTCGTCCGCGCTCTCGTGCATATCCCCTCCCATCGACGCGGGCGTCGGTCGGCCCCGCCCCGGAGGTGAGCGGATGGCCGGGCATGCCCTCGATGCGCGATCATGCGCGCATGCGAATCGGTCTCGATTTTGACGGAACGATTGTCGACACCACGACCGCCAAGATCCGCTTCGCGCGCGAAGCGTTTGGCGTGGAGTTGAGCGCGCTCGAAACGTGGGGCGCGATCGGGCGCGCACGCATCGGGGAAGCACGTCTCATGGAGATGGTGCGCGCGGCGCACGAAGAGCTGACGGTCTCGGCGCCGTCCATGCCCGGCGCCCGCGCAGGCATCGTGCGGCTCGCCCGCGATCACGAACTGTTCGTGGTCACGGCACGAAGCGCGGTCGAGGTGTCGTGGGCCGAACGCTGGGTGGCCGAGCACGCGCCCGCGATCAGCGGCGTCGTGCATACGGACCGCGGGCCGAAGCTCGACGCGTGTCGTGAGCTCGGCATCGAGCTCATGCTCGACGACATCCCGAGCGTGCTCCACGAGCTCGCGGAAGCAGGCGTCGACGGCGCGTTGATCGAAGCGGAGTACAACCGCGACGCGCTCCGTCACGACCGCGTCCGCGCCGTTCGTCACTGGCGTGACTTCGTCGCGCTGTGCACCACGCACACGAGCGGCGAACGCGTGTAGTCACCGCCGGTGAGCGGACGTGCGTGCGTCGGCGGGCCGATCGTCGCGGGTCGCGGGGCGCTCAGCCGGCCGCGTCGACGAGACCGCGCAGCAGGTGCCCGATCACGTATGCGAGCGTCGCTGCGCCGCCACCGAGCAGCAGCGTTTCCAGTCCCGCCGCCACGAGCCCAACGCGCACGGCGATGCCCTTCGCGACCCCGGTCGCAACGAACGCCGCGGCCGCGAAGCCGACGCTCCACGCGAACGCGTCGCCGGGCAAGGGCACGACAAGCTCGATCAGGAATGAGAGCAGCGGAAGCGTGCCGACGGCGACGAAGGCGATGAAGGTCCAGGCGGCAGCACGAGCCGCCGAGCGGCCGTCCGGCGGCAGGCCGTGCTCCTCGCGGAGCATCGTCTCCACCCAGCGTTCGCGGTCGGACGTGATCACCTCGACGACGCGTTCGAGATCGGCGCCCGTGAAGCCCTTCGCCGCGTAGATCTGGCGAATCTCCTCGCGCTCCCCGTCGGGCACGAGCTCGATTTCGCGCTCCTCCTCGCGGCGCACGCGGCGCCGCTGCTGCCGCTCGGCACGTGAGCCGAGGTAGTTGCTGACGCCCATGCTGAAGCCATCCGCCAGCAGGTTGGCGAGGCCCAGCACGAGCACCACGCCCGAGGACAGGTCCGCGCCGCGGGCGCCGGCGACCACCGCGAAGGTGGTCACCGTGCCGTCGATCGCGCCGTAGACGGCGTCGCGGAGGTAGCTCTGGCTGGGCCCGTCGCTCAGCCGCGCGCGCACCGCCGCAGGCGTGTGATCGTCGCGAAGCTCCGGGTGAGCACGCGCGGGGGATCCGGAGGAGGTGGGGTCGACCATCGTGTGCCGATGATACGAGCGCCTGGCGGGCGGTCCGGCTGATCCCGCGATGCAGTCCCGCCCGCGCTCCGCTCGTATGCTGGGCCGCGACGCGGCACCAGTCGCGCGGCCAGGGGGTGAGTCGAGTGCCAGCGTGCGCGACATCACAGCGGTCGATTCGACGGATCGCCAGGCCTCAACCGTGACCGCAGAACGCCGCGAGATCACGCTCGCCGACGGCCGTCGCCTCGCGTACGCGGAGTACGGCGCTCCGACGGGCGTACCCGTGTTCGTGTTCCCCGGCACGCCCGGCTCGCATTTGCTGTCATCGGTTGCGGAGCAGCCGGCGCTGGCGCGTGGCGTCCGCATCATCGCGCCCGATCGCCCGGGCATCGGGCGCTCCGATGATCAGCCGGGACGGCGCTTCAGCGACTGGCCGGCGGACGTCGCGCAACTGGCCGACGCGCTCGGATGCGAGCGCTTCGCGGTGGTCGGCATCTCGGGCGGCGGCCCCTACGCACTGTCCTGCGCCTCGGCGCTCCCCGCGCGCGTGACCATCGCGGGCATCGTGAGCAGCCCCGCCCCGTTCGACGTCCCGGGGATGCTCGACGGCATGCCGCCTCCGCTGCGGGCCGGCTGGGCGCTGCTCCGCCGCGCGCCGGGGGCATGCGCTCTCGCGCTGCGACCGGCCGGCGCGGCGGCAACCCGCTTCCCACTGCGGGCGCTCGCGATGTTCCG
>JAQBZW010000169.1 GCA_027622315.1 Chloroflexota bacterium
GCGGGTACGCGGAGCGACTTGCCGTCGGCAGGCGCCGTCATCCGCGCTTCCTCTCGATCACCTGAGCTGCGGTGTGGGGGCGCGGCGAGGTCGATGGCATGAGCGATGGTTGTGTCGTGGCGCTCGGTCGACCATGCGAGCAAGCGGCGCCAGAAGCACGTTGTCCCTGTCAGCGGTCGGGGGGATGAGGGATGGAGCGGAAGACGAGGGTCGAACTCGCGACCTCCTCCTTGGCAAGGAGGCGCTCTACCACTGAGCTACTTCCGCACCGATTCGACGTCCGCCGCGAGAGGCGGGATGGTGCCCAGGATGAGACTTGAACTCATACGCCCTTTCGGGCACTGCCCCCTCAAGACAGCGTGTCTGCCGATTCCACCACCTGGGCCCGTTGTAACCGCGTGGCAGGAGTGGAGGGATTCGAACCCCCGACCTGCGGATTTGGAGGCCGCTGCTCTAACCAGCTGAGCTACACTCCTACTGCGGTGGGTCAGTGTATCAACCCGCCTCCGCTTCGGAACAGCCGCGCCGTTCTCGCCGGTTGTTCACCGATTCGCGACGATCTCGGCGATGCGGCGGGGGAAATCGCCGCAGATCGCGTCTACGCCCGCCTCAGCCACCCGATGGATATCCCCCGGCTCGTTCACCGTCCAGGTGTACACGCGCAGCCCGCGGGCATGTGCTGCGTCCACCATCGCGCGGTCGACGAGCGAATGGTGCAGGCTGACAGCGGCGAATGAGGCCGCCGCCGCCGCTTCGATCGGTTCGTGATAGCCGTAGCGCTCGGGCGACGTGCCAGCCGCCAGCAATGCGACCGGCACCTCCGGCAGCGCCTCGCGACAGGCCGCCGCCACCGCGGGGTCGAATGCCCACAGCCAGCAGCGGGATGCGGCGTCGATTCGGCGCACGACGCTCGCGATCGCGTCTTCGATGCCCTCGTCTTTGACCTCGATCACCAGCGTGCCGTGTCCCGCCATGCGTTCGAGCACTGCCTCGAGTGTCGGCACCGGCTCCGGCACCGCGTGTTCACGGGTGGGCGTCACGCGCACCGCGGTGAGCTCGCTGCTCGTGATGTGCGCGAGCGTGCGCGCGTCGCCGGCTGTGCGCTCGAGCGTGTCGTCGTGCAGCAGCACCACCGCGCGGTCGGCCGTACACCGCACGTCGATCTCGACGCCGTCCGCGCCGTCGCGGATCGCGGCATCCACGCCCGCGAGCGTGTTCTCGGGCATCGTGCCCATGTTCGTGCGATGTGAGAGCACGAGCGGACGTGCGGCGCGGGTCATGGGTGCGTCGTCGCGTGTGGGCCGGCAATCGCGGGGATCGTGCCGTGCCGGGATGATCGCGACACGCGGCTACTCGTTGTCGTCGCGCTGGCGTTTCAGGAACTGCTCGAGATCGCTGAGCAGGTCCTCCGTGGGCGGCAGATCGCCCCGTGGCTGTCCTTCGGCCGCGGCCGGCAGCACGGGCGAGCTCGCGTCATACTGCTCTTCGAGCTGCTGGACGTAGCCGGCGGCCTCGGCCGACTCCTCCATCACTTCACGGACCTTCTCGTCGAAGCTGGCAAGCTGGGAGCGGAGCGGTTCGACGGACGTCTTCGTGCCGAAGCCCTTGTCGATCAGTTGCATCAGCGCGATGCCGATGCTCGGGTTCGGACCGATCGTCAGGTAGTGCGGCGACATCGCCCACAGGCTGGCGTTCTTCCACCCCTGCGCTCGCAGGTGGAGGTTGAGGACGCCGACGATGCCGGTCTGCCCCTGGTAGCGCGAGGCCGGGGCCTCGAGCCCGAAGAGACGCTCGAACTCCGAGTGGGACGCCGACAGCGTGACGGGCAGCGGGCGCGTGTGCGGTACACCGGCAGGCTGGGCGCCGAGCGTGATGCTGGTCGTGGAGCCGACCTCGCGCAGCACCTCGTCGATCGCCTTCGTAAACGTCTTCCACCGCAGGTGCGGCTCCACCCCCGTGAGCAGCACGAAGTCGCGATCCGCGCCGGGGGGGCTCGCGACGTAGAAGCGGTTGCGCGGCCAGTCGAGCACGCGTTCGTCATCCTTGAGCCGCGTGTGCGGCCGCTGGACCGTGAAGTCGTAGAACGGCTCGGGGTCGATGTCGGCGAGCGGCTGGGCTTTCCACTCGTCCGCGAGCAGATCCACCGCGGCGGCGGCCGCTCCCGTCGTATCGGTGAAGCCGACGAAGGCAGCGAGCAGCACGGGGTCGCGGAGCTTGCGGAACTCGCCCAGCGGTCGCAGTGCGTCGTGCAAGATCGGCCCTCCGTGGACGCGCCGCGCGCCGCGCTCGCGCGCGGCCGGATAGAGGTTGGGCCGAGATGGATCGTGCGGCAGCCCGCTCGGGGTGAGCGGGCGCATCTTCGTGCGCGACACCTCAGCGTGACCGCAGTGTAGTGCAGGACTCCGGGGGGATCATGGCGTCCGAACGGAAGGCCGGGCGTGCTGACCACTCGCTGCGGCCGCTAGGAACCTTGCTCGCGGTCGCCCACCATCTCGACCGGCTCAATCCTGTCGGCCGGGGTGAAGCCGAGCACGCGTCCGTAGAACCAGAGCTCCGCCTCCTGGGCGCGCACGATCGTTTCGGCGCGGCGGAAGCCGTGCTGCTCGCCCGCGAAGGGCACATACGCGTACGGCACCGCGCGCACCCGGAGCGACGCCGCCATCGCCTCCGCCTGAGCCGGCGGGACCACGCGGTCCTCGAGCCCCTGGAACAGGATCACCGGGCAGGTGATCTGGTCCACGTGGTGGATCGGTGATCGCTCCCGGTAGACTGCGCGCGCCTCGGGGTACGGTCCGATCAGGCCATCGCCATAGCGCGATTCGAACTTGTGCGTGTCTTTCGCCAGCGTCTCGAGGTCGCCGATGCCGTAGTAGGAGGCGCCGACGGCGAATGCTTCGCGGAAGGCGAGCGCGGCGAGCGTGGTGTAGCCGCCGGCGGAACCACCGCGGATCGCCATCCGTTCCCCGTCGACGTCACCACGATCCGCGAGGAAACGCGCGGCCGACACGCAGTCGTCGACGTCGACGACGCCCCAGGCGCCCCGTAGCGCGTCACGGTAGGCGCGGCCGTAGCCGGTCGATCCGCGATAGTTCACGTACAGGACCGCAAACCCGCGGCTCGTCCAGTACTGCGTGCGCAGGCTGAGGCCCGCGTCCGCGGCCGCCGTCGGTCCGCCGTGCGACATCACGATCAGCGGCGGCCGCTCAGCGGCCGGCGCGACGAAGTCTCGGTTGCGCGGCGGGTAATGGATCGCGTGCGCGGTCGCGCCGCCGGTCGTCGCGAACGTGATCGGCTCGGGCGTCGAGAGGTAGCCCTCGTCGACCTCGAGGCTGCGTCTCAGCACCGTGATCGCCCCGCTCGTGACCTCGAGCGACGCGACGGCGGACGCCTCTGTCGGTGACGCGGCGATGAACACCGCGCGCGTTCCCTCGACGCTCGGCGCGCCGATCGAGGTGAACGGCGTCGCGATCGGTGTGACCGCGCCGGTCGCGCGGTCGATCCGCACCAGACCGTCGACGCCGTGCGAACTCACCACGCAGAGGATCTGTCCATCGGGCAGGAAGTCGTAGCTGCCGGCGTCGAGCGACCACTGGGGACCGCCGCACTCGGCCTCCATGGGTGCGAGCGGGACGGCGGCGCCGGCTCGCCAGGCGTAGAGGTTCCACCAACCGGTGCGATCGGAGACGAAATGCAGCTCGCCGTCGGGGCTCCACGCCGGCTGAAAGACGCTCTCCGCTGGACCGCCGGCGACGCGCGTCGGCTCGCCGACCGAACCGCCGTTCGTGTCGAAGGGGGCGACCCACAGCTCGGTGCCGTCCCACGGCATGCGCGGGTGATCCCAGGAGAGCCACGCGAGGCGCCGGCCGTCGGGGCTGAGCCGCGGCGTGGAGAAGAAGTCGTGCCCGGCGACGAGCGTGCGTGGCGGCGCGCTGCCATCTGCCGGCAGGACCACGATCTCGTTCGCGGGCTCGCCGGCGGTGCCGTGCCGCTCGCGCACGCAGATCACGGTGCGCCCGTCCGACGTCACGTCCATGTCCGCGTAGCGATCGCCGGCCGGCACCGCCGGCTCCGGCGTGATCGCGCGCGCCGGAGCGCCGGCATCGATGCGGTACAGGCGCTGGTCGGCGAAGTGCGCGTAGAGCACCGCGTCGCCGACGAACGCACAGGCGCCACCGCCGTACTCGTGCACGCGCGTGCGCACGTTGGCGTCGGGCGGTGTCAGCTCCGCCCGCCCGCCGTCGTCGTCGCGCACGAGCGCGACGCGCCCACCTTCGTTCGGAAGGCCTTCGAGCCACGCGGTGCCGCCGCCGGGCAGCGCCCGGGCGCGCGAGAGCGCGACCCCGGCGCTCGCGACGAGCGCGGCGCTGATCGGCGACGCCCATGCGCCGTGTCGCGCCACGCGGGGTGATCGATCGTCCGCCACCGGTATCGCTCCCTCCCGGTCGTGCCAGCTCCCCGTCTCGCACGGGGCGCGGGGTAGGATAGGGCCGCGCAACGCCGTCGATCACCGCCACCCGAATCCGACGGCGGGTGTGCAACGGGGCAATACAGTGCCGCGAAGAATCACGGTCGCGAACACAGGAGGGTTGAGCCACAGTGCACCTCGAGGTGGTGAGCATCGCTCCACAAGCGGGCTCCAGCCCGACGCCATTGGTGTTCGTTCACGGCGCGTGGCACGGACGCTGGTGTTGGGAGGAGCACTTCCTCCCCTTCTTCGCGCGGGCGGGGTACACGGTGCACGCCTTCGATCTGCGCGGGCACGGCGACAGCGAGAACGACGGGCCGCTCCGCCTGACCCGGATCGACGACTACGTGGCCGATCTGGAGCGGGTGATCGAGGGACTGGGCGTCGAGCCCGTGCTGGTCGGGCACTCGATGGGTGGCCTGGTCGTGCAGCGCTACCTCGAGGGCAGGTCGCTACCCGGCACGATCCTGCTCGCCTCCGTACCCGTGGGCGGCACGCGACGGCGCGACGGCGCGCGTCGCGCGTCGCTACCCGCTGGCTCTCGCGCACGCGAACCTGTCGCTGAGCCTCTGGCCGCTGGTGAGCACGCGTGCGCGCGCTCGCGCGCTCCTGTTCGTTCCGGACACGCCGGCGGAGGACGTGAGCCGCTACTGGTCGCGGCTACAGGACGAGTCTTACGCGGCGTTCGTCGAGATGCTCGTCCGCCGGCCGCGGCCGAGCCGCGTCCAGACCCCGGTGCTCGTGATGGGCGGGGACTCCGACGGCCTGTTCAGCGTTCGAGAGATGGACGCGACCGCCAGGGCGTACGGCGGGGAGGCGGTGATCGTCCCTGGGGCAGGACACAACCTGATGCTCGACGCGCGCTGGCGCGAGGTGGCGGAGAGGATGCTGACGTGGCTTCGGGAGCGCGGAGTCGGGCCAGACGTCGGAGGGGCCGGCTCGGCGTAGCGCGGAGGTCACCGTTCTGACGGGAGTGCGGCGGTGCTATCGATCCCCCTCGAGCCGAAGCACGTCACGCCGATCTGGCTCACGGCCGCACTCGGCGCCGGCGGCGGCGCGCGCACAATCGTCGAGTCCGTCGGCGTGGAGTCGATCCAGAGCCTGACCTCGACGATGCACCGTCTTCGCCTCGTCTACTCCAATACGGGTCCCGCCGGTCCCGAGTCGCTGGTCTGGAAGCAGTCGGCCATCGACCCCGCAGTTCGCGCCGCTTATGGGCACTTCCGCGGCAGTGCGTACGAGCGGGAAGTGCGCTTCTACCGAGAGATCGCGCAGACAACGTCGGCGCGTGTGCCACGGTGCTACCTCGCCGAGTACAACGCGGCAACGGACGAGCATGTCCTGCTACTGGAAGATCTCGGGGCGTCGCACGAAGCCGGCAACTCGGCCAGAGACGTGAGCCCGGACGATGTGGCGCTCTGCCTCAACGAGCTCGCCCTGCTTCACGCCGCTCATTGGAGGGAGCCGGACCCGCTCCCGGCAGAGGCGATGACCGAGCGTCGGAGCTTCTTCCGGTCATCCCTCGCCGAGTGCCGCGAATTCCTGAGCGAAATCGTGGGCCCCGAGCTGCTGGCGAGACTCGATGCGTTTGACGGTTGGATCATGCCCTGGGCGGAGCGGCTGAACAGAGGAGCGCTCTCGCTGATCCATGCGGACGTGCACGCGGGCAACGTGCTCTTCCCGACGCGTCGGGGCGAACGTGCAGTCATGGTCGACTGGCAGGGCTGGCGCGGCGGTCCGCCCGCACGGGATGTTGGTCGCGCGTTGGTGCTGATGATGGACGTCGAAGTGCGCCGGCGGAGTGAGCGCGAGATCGTCGCGGAGTACTGCGCGCTGCTGCGCAGGAACGGCGTTGCCTACGACGACGAGCTGGCGTTCGCGGACTACCGCATCGCTGCCGCGTACCAGTGGAGTTGGGCCGTCACCTTCGCGCGTCGACGGGATGCGTGGGACGAGCCAACGCGCGCAGGGATGCCCGGTCTGATCCGAAGAGCCGCCATGGCCGCGCTCGACGCTCTGTATGGACGCCCTTTGCAGTGACGAGGAGGGAGGAGCATCGAAAGCGCCTGAGCCTGTCCCTCGCGCCTGTCACGCGCCGGGGCTCGATCCCGGCGCGCATTGCGCGGCGGGATCG
>JAQBZW010000170.1 GCA_027622315.1 Chloroflexota bacterium
TCTACGGCCACGACCTCTCGCCCGAAACCGATCCGTACGGCGCCGGCCTCGGCTGGACGGTCACGCTCGACGACGGCGCCGACTTCACCGGCCGTGTCGCGCTCGCCGCGCTCGCCACTCGAGCGCCCGCGCGGCGCCTGTCGTGCCTGCGCCTGCTGGAGCGCGGCGTGCCCCGCGCGGGCTATGTCGTGCGCACGGGCGATGTCGATGACGGCCACGGCCTTGTTACGCTGACGAGCGGCGTGTTCAGCCCCACGTTACGCATCGGCATCGCGATGGCGTACCTGCCGGTCGCGCTGAGCGAGCCGGGGACGCGACTCTCGATCGCCATTCACGGGCGCGATCTGCCCGCCGAGGTCGTGCCGCGCCCGTTCTATCGCCGCGACGACTGACGTCGCGGCCCACGCGGAGAGGACGCCACCGTGGAGTTCCCGGCCGAGCTGCGTTACACGACCGAGGACGAATGGCTACGCGTCGACGACGACGTCGCCACCATCGGCATCACCGACTTCGCGCAGGACCAGCTCGGCGACGTGGTCTATGTCGAGGTGCCCGACGTTGGTCGCATGCTCAACACGGGCGAGGCCTTCGGCGTGATCGAGTCCGTGAAGGCGGTGTCCGATCTGTTCTCGCCGATCGCCGGTGAGGTGATCGCCCGCAACGACGCGCTCACCGACCAGCCCGAGCTCGTGAACTCGTCGCCGTACGGCGATGGCTGGATGATCCGCGTGCGTATGAGTGCCCCGGCCGAGATCGACGCGCTGCTGACCGCGGACGCGTACCGGTCACGGCTGCCGGCCGGCGGCTAGCCGCCTGTAATGCCCGACCCCGGCGGCGCCCCCACTCCCTATATCCCGAACACGGATGCCGATCGCGCCGCGATGCTCGCGCGGCTCGAGCTGACAGACCTCGACACGCTGTTCGACGAACTCCCGCTCGCGCACCGCGATCCGGCGATCGCCCTGCCGGAGGCACTCGCGGAAGCCGACCTGATCCGACTGCTCCGTGATCGAGCTGCCGAGAACGGCAGCGGGGGGCGGCTGTCATTCCTCGGCGCCGGGGCCTATCGCCGTGCGATCCCCGCGGTCACCGGCCAGCTCACGTCGCGCTCCGAATTCGTCACCTCGTACACGCCGTACCAGCCGGAGGTCAGCCAGGGCACGCTCCAGGCCGCGTTCGAGTACCAGTCCGTGGTCTGCGAGCTGACCGGGATGGATGTCTCGAACACCGGCATGTACGACGGCGCGAGCGCCACCGCCGAAGCGTGCATGCTCGCCGCACGCGCGACGCGCCGCTCCGCGGTCGCATTGCTGGAGCCGATCGATCCTCGCGTCGCGGACGTCGTGCGCACGTACGCGTACGGCGCGAATATTCGCGTGGACACGATCCCGGCGGACGCGGACGTCGCCGGCGCACTCGGTGACGAACACGCCGCGCTCGTGGCCCAGCAGCCGGACTTTCTCGGCGGCATCCGCGATCTCGCCCCGCTCACGGAAGCGGCGCACGCCGCCGGGGCGCTGTGCGTCGTGGCCGCGGATCCCTTCGCGCTGGCGATGCTGCGTTCGCCCGGCGATGCCGGGGCGGACATTGTGACCGGCGAAGGACGCGATCTCGCCGGCCCACCCGGGCTCGGCGGGCCGTCGCTCGGCCTGTTCGCCGCCCGCGAGCCGCTGCTCCGGCAGATGCCGGGGCGCATCGTCGGGCGCACGCGCGAGCTGCATGGCCCGCCGGGGGACGACGGTACGCCCGGTGCGCCGCGTACGGGCTACGTGCTCACGCTGCAGGCGCGGGAGCAGTTCATCCGGCGCGAGCGCGCGACCTCGAACTTCTCGACGGGACAGTCGCTGATCGCGCTCGCGTTCACGATCACGGTGCAGGCGCTCGGCCCGGCCGGCATGCGCCGATCCGCGGAGCGGTGCTACCAGGCGGCGCACGCTGCCGCGGCGCGCATCGATGCGCTCGACGGCTACGCCGTGCTCGATCACGGCCCGTGGTTCCAGGAGTTCCTCGTCCACGCTCCGCTCCCGCCGGCCGCGCTCACGCGCGCGCTCGCCGAACGCGGCATCGAGGGCGGGCTCGACGTGTCGGCCCGCGCGGAGCCCGAAGCGCGCGACGCCTCGCTCTTCTGCGTCACCGAGGCCACGCACGTCCGCGACGTCGACGCGCTGATCGCCGCGCTGATCGAGATCGGGGCAACCGCATGAGTACGATCGATCCGCTGCGCGACGAGGACTTCGGGGCGCGCCTCACGTTCGATCGCGGCGCGCCCGGCCGCTTTGCGGTCGCGGTGGCCGGTTGGGACGGGCCGGTGGTGCCGGAGCCGCCCGCGGGGTTGCTGCGGGAGACGCTCGCTCTCCCGGAGCTCAGCCAGGGCGAGCTCGTTCGCTACTACACGGCGCTTTCCCGCCGGAACTTCGGCGTGGACTCGGGGACGTACCCGCTCGGCTCGTGCACCATGAAGTACAACCCGAAAGTCGACGATCTGGTCGCCGGCCTCCCCGGATTCGCCGAAACGCACCCACTCGCGCCGGTCGAAGAGATCCAGGGCACGCTGCGCCTGCTCCACGAACTCCAGGGCTACCTGGCGGAGATCACCGGTCTGCCGTTCGTGAGCCTCGCGCCCGCGGCGGGCGCGCAGGGCGAGCTGGCCGGGATGCTGATGGTGAAGCGCCTGCTCGAGCGCCGCGGTGAGCTCGATCGACGGCGACGCGTACTCGTGCCGGACAGCGCGCACGGCACGAATCCGGCGACGGCAACGATGGCCGGCTTCGCGGTCACAGAGCTCCCGAGCGGCGCGGACGGTGCGATCGACCCGGCGGTGCTCGAGCGCGAGCTCGACGGCACGGTGGCGGCGCTCATGGTCACGCTGCCGAGCACGCTCGGCCTCTGGGAGCCGGCGATCGAAGAGATCGCCGCCCGGGTCCATCGCGACGGGGCGTTCCTCTACGGCGACGGCGCCAACCTGAACGCGATCCTCGGGCGCGCGCGCTTCGGCGACCTCGGATTCGACGTCGTGCATCTCAACCTGCACAAGACATTCAGCACGCCGCACGGCGGTGGCGGGCCCGGTGCGGGTCCCGTCTGCTGCACGGCCGAACTCGCGGACTACCTGCCCGCACCGGTCGTCGTGGAGGCCGGCGACGGGAGCCTCGATCTCGTGCGCCCGTCCGACACGATCGGCCGGCTGCAGCAGTTCCATGGCAGCGCAGGCGTGCTGATTCGCGCGTACGCCTATATCCGCAGCCTCGGGCTCGCGGGACTGCGCGCGACTTCGGCGAACGCCGTGCTCAACGCGAACTACCTGCGCACCCTGCTCGAGGGCCACTATGCGCTGCCCTACCCACGGCGAGTGATGCACGAGGTCGTCTTCTCCGGCTCGCGCCAGCGCAACCCCGGCGACGTGCGCACGTACGACATCGCGAAGCGGCTGATCGACTACGGCATCCACCCGCCCACGGTGTACTTCCCGCTGATCGTGGACGAGGCGCTGATGATCGAGCCGACGGAAACGGAGTCGCGCGAGGCCGTGGAGGCGTTCGCGCGCGCGATGATCGCGATCGCCGACGAAGCGGCGCGCGACCCGGAGCTGCTGCACGGCGCGCCGCACAACGCCCCGATCGGCCGGCTCGACGAGGCGAACGCGGCACGCCGCCCCGAGCTGCGCTGGCGGCCGCAGTCCATCTGAGCGGCCCACTGGCAGCACGCCGGCGCGAGCGCGGCCGCGGCGTCGCACGATCACGTGCCCTTATGCCTCGCTTATGCGCGCCCGCTTACGCTGAACGCGCAGCCGGTACCCAGCGCAATCAGTACCCGGAGCAATCGGTTCGGGGCGGTGCATGCGATTGCTGATCGTCGAGGACGAGCGCGACCTGGCCGCCGCGCTCGCGCGCGGGCTGCGTCGCGATGGCTGGGCGGTGGATGTCGTGTTCGACGGCGGGAGTGCCCTCGATCGCGCGGAGATCTCCGACTACGACGTTGTCCTGCTCGACCGTGATCTGCCCGTCGTTCACGGCGACGACGTGTGCACGGAGTTGCACGCCCGTGGCGTACCGGCGCGCATTCTCATGCTCACCGCCGCCGGTACGGTCCAGGACCGGGTCTCAGGGCTCGACCGCGGTGCAGACGACTATCTGCCGAAGCCGTTCGACTTCTCCGAGCTGAAGGCTCGTCTGCGGGCGCTCGCACGTCGTGGGACCGAGGTCCGCACGCCGACGATCGAGCGCGCCGGCATCGTGCTCGATCCGGCGCAGCACACCGTCTCGCGCCACGGACGCGAGCTCACGCTCGCGCCGAAGGAGTTCGCGGTCCTCGAGATCCTGATGCGCGCGGACGGGCGCGTGGTGAGCGCGGAGGAATTGCTCGAGCGCGCCTGGGACGAACACACGGACCCGTTCACCAACGCCGTGCGTGTAGTCGTGATGACGCTGCGTCGCCGCCTGGGCGACCCGCCGGTGATCGAGACGGTGGTCGGCGCCGGGTACCGGATCTAGGCGCCGGTGCCACGCACCATCCGAGTTCGCCTCACGCTCTGGTACGGGGCGCTGTTCCTGCTCACCGGCTTCGCGCTGCTGGCGATCAACTACCTGCTCGTGCGGCAGGTCTTCCCCACCGACCCCGGCGCGTTCCGCAACGCCGCCGCCGAGCGCGCGGGCATTCCGCGCGAGGCGTTCAATCCGGGCCGCCGTGCACAGTTCCCGCGCGAAGGCCGACCGCCCGTGGACTTCGCCCCGGGCGACGTGGTCGACGCCGCCGCCGACCAGATCAAGGCCGACACGCTACGACGGCTGTTGCTTCAGTCCACGCTCCTGCTCGCCGCGCTCTCGATTCCGTCGCTCGGACTCGGCTGGCTGATGGCCGGTCGCATGCTGCGACCGATCGCCGAGATCACCGCGACCGCGCGTCGCATCTCTGACGAGCGGCTGCATGAACGGGTCGCGCTGGACGGCCCGCCGGACGAGTTGAAGGAGCTCGCCGATCAGTTCGACGTGATGCTCGGACGGCTGCAACAGGCGTTCGAGGCGCAGCGCTCGTTCGTCGCGAACGCGGCGCACGAGCTGCGGACGCCGCTCACCGTGATCCGCACCGAGCTCGACGTCTCACTCGATCGCGCCGACGCCCCGCCGGATGAGATCCGCGAAACGGCCGCGGCGATCCGGCGCGCGCTCGACCGCGCGCAGGCGCTCATCGATGCGCTGTTGATGCTCGCCCGCGCCGACAGCCCGGCCGGACCCGGCGCATCGGTCGAACTCGCCGGCGTCACCCGGCGGTCGCTGGAGACGCACGCGGAAGCCGCACGCGCCCGCGCCCTGACCATCGAGAGCAACCTGTCGGACGCCTACGTGTTCGGTGATCGCGTGCTCCTCGAAGGCATGGTCGACAACCTCGTCACGAACGCGATCGCGCACAACCGCGCGGGAGGCTGGATTCGCCTCACCGTCGAGCAACGAGATGGTGCCGTGGTGCTCTCGGCCGCGAACAGCGGAGACGCGATCGGGTCGGATGAGGCCGAGGCGTTGTTCGAGCGGTTCGCGCGCCGGGATGCATCGCGCAGCCGCGAGGGTGGCGGGTACGGACTCGGGTTGTCGATCGTGCGGGCGGTCGCAGAACACCATGCCGGGACCGCCGTCGCGATCGCGGTCGCGGACGGGGGGCTCGAGGTGCGCGTCGAGCTACCACGGCTGCGCACGGAGCGCAGGCGCTGACGCTTACGCGGACCTTATCCCGCGATCGCTAGGTTGAAGATCGGCCGCTGCGCAGACGTCCGGCGGCGTTGGCCCGCAACCCCACCAACGAAGGATGTGGAGATGACCAGACTCACGACGAAGTGGCGAGCAGCGGCGATCGCGCTGGCTGTCGCCGGCGCTGTCTCAGTGCCGGCCGCCGCACTCGCGCGATCGGGACCGTCGATCGGGAGCGACGCGCAGAGCGCCGCCGCACCGGCAGCGCCCGCCGCCGGGAGCACACTGGGCACGTTGGGCGCGTTGGGCGCGGTGCCCGATGCGGACGGTCACCGCGGCCTGCGCGTGGATCTCGACGTGCTGGCTACTGCGCTCGGCGTGACGCCTGAGGCACTCAGTGCCGCGCTCGAGAGCGTGAAGGCGACGGTTCCGCGGCCCGAGCGCGGGGCAGACCGGACGGCGTACCAGGCAGACGTCGTCGCGGCGCTGGCGCAGGCACTGGGTCTCGACGCGACGACCGTGCAAACCGCGGTCGACGCGAACGGTCTCTCGTTCAGGGGGCGCGGGCATGGCGACAGCGGCGCGAAGCTCGACACGCTCGCGACGACGCTTGGCGTGACCACGGATGCCCTGCAGGCGGCGCTCGAGAGCGCGAAGTCGGCGGTCGACCGGCCCGCGCCGGGCGGCGACCTCGCCGCGTATCGGAGGGCCATCGCCGGCTCGGTCGCAAGCACGCTCGGTCTCGACACTGCGACGGTCGAGGCGGCGCTCGGAGAGGGCGGCGGCGCGTTCGGCGGGCGCGGGCGCCGCGACGGCGGCG
>JAQBZW010000171.1 GCA_027622315.1 Chloroflexota bacterium
CGGCTTCCGCTTCGAGGGCACCGCCCGTCGAGCGCTGATCGAGGCGAAATTCCGCGGCATCTCCACGCTGCTGCCGCCGCTCGCGCGCGCGGCCGCCGATGCAGTGCCCGACTTCTGGGCGCCCGATGCAGTCGTGCCCGTGCCGCTCTCAGCGGCGCGCCGGCGCCGGCGTGGCTTCAACCAGGCGCAGGTCGCCGCGGAGGCAGTCGCGCGGGCGCTCGGGTGTCCGCTGGAGGTCGCGCTCGTGCAGCGCGTGCGTGACACCACACCGCAGTCGACGCTCACAGCGGCCGAGCGCGAACGTAACCTCGACGCGGCTTTCGTCGCGCATGGCGCGCCGGCGCGGGTGCTGGTCGTCGATGACGTCACGACGACGGGCACGACGCTGGCGGCTGTCGCGCACGCGTTGCGCGCCGCCGGCGCACGGCAGGTACTCGCCCTCGCGCTCGCTCGCGAGGACTGAACGTTCTGCGGGCGAGGCGAAGCGGACACTGCGCCCCGTACGGGCGGCGGCCGAGTGCGCGAAAGCTCGCCGTGGCCGACACGTCTCTCGACGCGATGCAGAAGCTCGCTCTTTTCGCCGGGGGGTGCTCGCACCGCTGGACGCACAGCACATCCGAGTCGAGAGTGCTTGCATACAGTCGCAGCGCCGGACCCCCGGCACGGAGGCGCGCGTGATCATCACAGTGACGCTCAATCCGGCCATCGATCAGACCGTCGAGGTCGAGCACTTCACCGTCGGCGACACCAACCGCATCGTCGCCAGCCGCTTCGATATCGGCGGCAAGGGCATCAACGTCGCCCGCGTGCTCAAGGAGCTCCACTACGAAGCGGTCGCCACCGGCTTCGGCGTTGGCGATCTTGGGCGCATGATCGAGGACCAGCTCCGCGACTCCGGCATCGGTTGCGACTTCGTCTACATCCCGGGCGAGACACGCACGAACCTGACCATCCTCGATCGCTCGACGCACACGCACACGGTGCTCGGTGGCCCCGGCGAATCCGTCAGCGAGAGCGAGCTCGCGCAGTTCCTGCACCGATTGCGGCGGCGGCTGAGACGCGACATGTGGCTCGTGCTTGCCGGCAGTATTCCGCCACCTTCCGACCCCGCGATCTACGTCCAGTTGATCCTCGCGGCGGGGGCAGAAGGCGCGCTTGCCGCGCTCGACGCCGACGGCCCGGTCGTACGCGCGGTGCTCGAGGCGGGCGCGCGGCCCACGCTGGTGAAGCTCAACGAGCACGAGCTGTCGCGACTCGGCGCGTCAACACTCGAGGGCGAAGACGAGATCATTGCCGCCGCCGAGCGGATCCGCGACTACGGCGTCCCCAACGTGGTGGTCACGCGGGGCAGCGGCCCGGCGATCGCGCTCACGACGGCGGGCGATTTCCGCGTACACGTGCCGGAGATCGCCGTGGAGTCGGCGGTCGGCGCCGGCGATGCTTTCCTCGCCGGCGTCCTGCTCGGCCTGAAGCGCGGCGACCGCTGGGAGCGCGCGCTCGCGCTCGGTGCTGCCGCCGGGTCGGCCTGTTGCCTCACCCACGGCACGCAGCTCTGCCGCGAGACCGATGTCTGGCAACTGCAGTCCCGGGTGCGCGTCGAGCGCATTCATCCGATCGCCGCGTCCAGCGGCACCCCGCGGTGAGCGAGACGTCACTCGTAGTCATGCTCGGCGGCATGGCCGGCGGGCGGCTGGAACGTCTCATGCGCGCGGCGCTCGAGGCGAGCGCGCTCGACGTGATCGAGACGGCACTCGCGACGGGCCGCTTCGACCGCGCCATCCTGCTGGTCGACGTGGCGCCGACACTGCCGGTCCCGGCCGGTGTCGTGGTCGAAGTGGACGACGCGCTGACGCCCTTCCACTACGGCAGGCGTCTTGCGACCGCCGTCGCCACACATCGCATCGAGCGGCTCGTCTATGTCGGCGCGGGGAGCGGTCCGCTGATCGCAGCCGAGCACCTGCTGGCGCTGGTCGACGGGCTGTCCGCGGACGGGGCGAGCTGCGTCACGAACAACGCCTATTCGGCCGACTTCTTCGCGCTGCGTCCTGCCGGCCTGATTGCGGCGCTCGACCCGCCGCCCGTGGCGGACAACGGCGTTCCGCGACAGCTGCGCGAGCAGCACGCCGTGGCTGTCGTTGAGCTGCCGCGGACGACGGAGACGCAGCTCAACCTCGACTCGCCGACCGACCTCGCGGCACTCACGCTCAGCGGTCGCGGCGGCCCACGTCTGAACGCGCTCCTCACACGTGCGGCACTCGATACGGGCCGGCTGGCGCGCGCGGCGCGTGCGTTTACGGATCGCGATGCCGAGGTGTTCGTGGCCGGCCGTGTCGGTTCGCTGGCGTGGCAATATCTCGAGCGCGAGACCGCGTGCCGTATTCGCATGCTCGCGGAGGAGCGTGGGATGACCGCCGCCGGTCGCGACGTTGACGGCGGCGCGCGTTCGCTGCTCGGGCAGCTGATCGCGACCGCCGGCCCGGAGCGATTCTTTAGCGAACTGCTGCCCACGCTCTGCGATGCGGCGTTGATCGACGTGCGGCCGGCGCTCGTGCAGCTCGGGCTACACGCCACAGCGGCCGACCGCTTTGCCGCGGACGCGGGGCTGCCGGATGAGATCGCCGAGCCGGGTCTGCGCACGCTCGTACAGGCGGCGCTCGCCGCCCCAATCCCGGTCGTGCTCGGCGGCCACACGCTCGTTGCCGGCGCGCTCATGCTGATCAACGACTGGGCGTGGTCCGAGCACGATCGGCTCGTCGGCACGGGCTGATTCGACCCGCACGCGCCCTGTCGCAGAGCTCGCGCGCGTAGGCCGTAGTGCCTTTAGCATCGAGCACCCAACCCCGCAACCCCGCCGTCCGCCGAGGTGATTCAAGATGACGCATCCGACGAACACGGCCGCGACGCAACCGTCGCTCGCGGACGTGGATCCCGAGGTCTTTGCCGCGATTCGCCACGAAGAAGACCGCCAGAGCAGCGTGCTCGAAATGATTGCGTCCGAGAACTACGCGAGCCGCGCGGTGATCGAGGCCGTGGGCAGCGTGCTCACGAACAAGTACGCCGAGGGCTACCCCGGCGCCCGTTACTACCAGGGCAACGCCTTCGTCGACGAGGTCGAGCGGCTTGCGATCACGCGCGCCCAGGCGCTCTTTGGCGTCGACCACGCCAACGTGCAGCCGCACTCGGGCGCACAGGCGAACATGGCCGTCTACATGGGCGTGCTCAAGCCCGGCGAGCCGGTGCTCGGCATGCAGCTCGACGCCGGCGGACACCTCACGCACGGCTCGCCCGTGAACGCGAGCGCGAAGCTGTATCACTTCGCCGCGTACGGGGTCGACCGCGAGACCGAGGTGATCGACTACGACGCCATGCTGGTGACCGCGAAGGAGCACCGGCCGAAGATCATTGTGGTCGGCGCAACCGCATACCCGCGCCAGTTCGACTTCGTGCGCGCCCGTGCGATCGCCGACGAAGTGGGCGCCGTGCTGATGGCGGACATGGCGCACATCGCGGGGCTGATCGCCGGCGGTGCCCACCCGTCGCCGGTGGGTTTGGCGCAGCTGATCACCACCTCCACCCACAAGACGCTGCGCGGCCCGCGCGGCGGCATGATCCTGTGCGATCAGAACTTCGCGCGCCGCGTCGACCGTGGCGTATTCCCCGGGACGCAGGGCGGCCCGCTGATGCACGTGATCGCCGGCAAGGCCGTCATGCTCAAGGAAGCAGCCACGGAGCAGTTCCGGCGCCACGCCCACCAGGTGGTGGAGAACGCTCAGGTGCTGGCGGAGACGCTGAAGGACGCAGGCCTGCGTCTCGTCTCCGGCGGCACGGACACGCACCTCGTGCTGATTGACGTGCGCGGGCTCGGGCTCAACGGCCAGGACGCCGCGGATGCGCTCGAGCGCGCCGGCGTGGTCGTGAACAAGAACACCATCCCGTACGACCCGCTGCCGCCGACCCAGGGCTCGGGTGTGCGCATGGGGACGCCGGCACTGACCTCGCGCGGCATGGGGCCGGCAGAGATGCGACGGGTCGGGACGATCATCGCGAGCGTGCTCCACGCGCCCGACGACCGGGTTGCGGAGGAGCGCCTCCGCGGCGAGGTCGCGGAGCTCTGCGCGGCGTTCCCGGCGCCGGGGATCCCGGCCCGCGCGACGTCGTAGCGGCGGACTGCTCGCCGGGCGGACGCCGGTCGGACACGACCGTCGTGCCGGCACCACTCGCCCGATCACTCCCCCGCGAGGTTGCGGGCGCCTGCAAGTTTGCGGGCGGGCAGCGGCGGCGCGCTGGGCGGGCTCGCGACGCGTCGTTGACGGTCTCTGGACGGGCGTTTGTGGCTAAGTGTGGCCCGCTCGTACACTCCTGCTCGCCCCATTGTGGGCTCCCACACACACCGCCTGATCGGGGCACAAGCGGCAACCACGCTGCTCGCGCCTCCATCGACCAGGGTCAGCGGAGGCACCTGTGCACGAATACGAACTGATGTACATCCTGCATCCACGCCTCACCGTGGATGAAGCCACGGACGCGATCGAGCGCGTGAGCGCGTTGATCAGCGACCGCGGCGGTGAGCAGATCACCGGCGAGAACTGGGGCCGGCGGCGGCTCGCGTATCCCATTGAGCACAATTTCGAAGGCACATACGTACTCACCACGTGGCGGCTCGCACCGACGGTGACGGCGTCGGTCGAGACGGCCCTGCGAATTTCCGAGGACGTGATCCGGCACCTGTTGATCCGTGGCATCATTCCGTACGACGGGCCACCGGCGCAGGATGACCGCGCTCGTGCCTCCCGTTCGGCAGCCGGCGACTCCCCCGAGGCTGCTGAGGAAAGCGCGAACGACGACGGCCCGGCCGACGTCGCGAGCGACGCCGATGCCGGCGAAGCGGCGCCAGTCGCTGTGGCTGTGGCTGTGGCTGCGGTCGCGGACGGCGAAGCGGAGCCAGCGGCTCCCGTCGCGGACGGTGCCGGCGGCAGCGATGAAGTGGCGGAGGCGGAAGTGTCGGTCGCGACCGGCGACGCCGGGAGTGACGACTAGCCCGCCTCCTCCGGGAGGGGATGCCCCATGCTCAACAAAGTGATGATCATCGGCAATCTCGGCGCCGACCCCGAGATGCGGTACACCGCGAACGGCTCCGCCGTGACGAATTTCCGTGTCGCGACGTCGCGCAATTACACGAACACCGCTGGCGAGCGCGTCGAAGAGACCGAGTGGTTCAGGGTTGTGGCGTGGACGCGTCTCGCCGAACTCTGCGCCCAGTACCTGACCAAGGGCCGCCAGGTCTACGTCGAGGGCCGCATGCAGACCCGCTCGTGGGAAGGCCAGGACGGCCAGAAGCGCTACACAAGTGAGCTGATCGCCGAGGACGTTCGCTTCCTGGGCGGTCGCCGCGAAGATTCATCGTTTACACCGGGACTGCCGGTTGGCGCCGACACCGAAGGCGACATCGATCCGGACGATCTCCCGTTCTAGTCCCGCCAAGGAGGCACGCATGAGCAACGAATTTGATGACCGCGGCGGGCGCGGAGATGACGATCGCCGCCGCGGCGGTGGCGGTGGCGGTGGTGGGCCGCGCCGCGGCGCGCGGCGCCGTGGTTGCGAGTTCTGCCAGCGTCACACCGATGTCGTCGATTACAAGGACATCGATCTGCTGCGGCACTACGTCACGGACCGCGGCAAGATCGAGGCCCGGCGCAAGGTGTCGACCTGTGCGAAGCATCAGCGCACGGTCTCGCAGGCGATCAAGCGTGCCCGGCACCTCGCGATGCTGCCTTACACGGCTGAGCATGTGCGTGTGACCGGCGTCGGCATCGGACGCCGCTAGTCGCTCTCGGATATGCCGGCCGTCCCCCTGCACAGGGACTCCCCCGGCCGCGTCCACCCCGAGGGCCTCGGAGGGAACGCCTAGGTGGCTCGTAGCCGGCAAAGTGATCGCAGCGCCCGGGCACGGCGTGGCTCCGGGGGAGGCCTCGGTTCTCAGGAAGCTCTGATCTATCTCGCCACGGGCGTGACGGTGGCGCTCGCCGCGGCGGTCATCCTCAGCGGCCTGTACATCACCCGCTATCGACCGCCCCGCGCGCACGTGCTCACGGTCCAGGACGAACGCTTCGACGCCGCGGACACCGTCGTCCGGGGCGCGTACCTCATTACCTACCAGGGCCAGCCGTCGAGCGCGGATCGCCTCGCCCAGGACACGATCACCGCCCTGCTCAACGAAGCGCTGTTCAGGTTGCGTGGACCCGCGCTCGTGGGCGATGTCACATCTGCCGACATCGAAAACGCCGTGCGCCAGCGCCTCGGGTTCCCCTCGCTCGAGCCGCCGGTGGATGCCGCCGGCGCCGCCACGGCGACGCCCGAGGCGAGCCCGGGCGCGACAGGCACGCCGGGTGCGGCCGCC
>JAQBZW010000172.1 GCA_027622315.1 Chloroflexota bacterium
CGGCCGCTGCGGTCATGCGCGCTCTCGGGACGCCGGCCGGTGGCCCGGCGGTGGTTCGGTCGCGCGCACCCAGGGGAGCGGGACGCCTGACCCGGCGCGGGTCCCGGGAAGGGCGCGGGTCGCGAAGTACTACGGGCCGCGCCCTTCCCGGGAGGGGCGCGGGTCGCGGGAAGGGCGTGTGTCCCGGGAAGGGCGCGGGTCGCGGACGCCTGTTCTGCGCACCCGGCCTGTCGGCCGGGGCTGGCCGGGAGGCGTGTCGGGCGGGGCTGGCCGGGAGGGGCATGCGCGAACCTAGTAGTGCGCCTCGATCGCGTTGCCCCACTGGAAGGGGCGCGTGAGCACGTAGCCGAGGCGATGCTCTGTCGCGAACTGCTTCACGGCGACGCGCAGCGGCTCCGTGAGTTCGCCGTGGTAGCCGATGTCCTGCGCGTACATGAACGGGTGCATGTACACGTCCACGTAGACGATGCGACCGGCCGCGGGTGGCACGTGGGCGGCCGCTTCATCCACGTAAGTCCGCAGCTCCGCGAGCAGCTCATCGAGCGAGCGCACAGGCCAGAGGCGGCGCGGGGCGACGTAGGCGTCATGCGCGGGAACGTGCACGAGCGTCGGTGCGTCCGGCGCCTCGCCGGTGGGCTCGAAGCGTGGCGGGCCGAGGTGCGCGGCCGCCCAGGCGAAGGCACACGCTTCCGTCAGCACGTCCTGCACACGTTGGTCGCCTTCGGACCAACCCGGGCACGCGTCCTGCCCATGCGCGAGCGCGAGGCGCGCGGCGTAAGCATCCGCCGCGCCGCCCTCCTCCACCGCGTCGAGCGCGCGTGCGAGCCAGTACAGCGGCGGATTGTGTTCGGACGACCGCGTCTTCATCAGCGAGAGCCAGCACGCATCGCCGCCTCGCACGGGCGGGATGAGCGGGAAGAATTGATCGAGCCAGTCGGCGATCTCCACGCGGCCATCGTATCGGCGGTCCTGCTGTGACGCTGGCTCGCGACGATCGCTCGCCATAGCCTCGCTTCGTGATCGCCGATTACCTGCGTGCCGTCGTGCTCGGGGCCATCCAGGCGCTCGCGGAGTTCCTGCCGATCTCGTCGTCCGGCCATCTTGTGATCGCCGAGCGCATCGGCGGCGCGTCACTCGGTTCGCTTACGTTCGACGTCGCACTCCATCTCGGCACGCTCTCGGCGGTGCTCGCCTACTTCTGGCGAGACTGGTTGCGGATGGGGCGCGCGAGCCTCCGCGACCTCGCGCGCCACGGTTACCGCGTCGATCGCTGGAGCGAGCCGGCCCGGCTCGCGCTGTGGATCGCGCTGGGCACGCTTCCGGCCGTTGCCGCCGGACTCGCGTTCGGCGACGTCGTCGAGGAGCATCTGCGGTCGCCGGCCGTGGTAGCCGTCATGCTGATCCTGTTCGCGATCGTGATCGGCGTGAGCGACCATTGGGGCAGATTCGACCGGCTGCTCTCGGACGTGAACGCGCCCCGGGCGCTCGTGATCGGCGTCGCCCAGGCCCTGGCGCTTGTCCCGGGCGTATCGCGCTCGGGCGCCACGATCTCCGCCGCACGCGCGCTCGGTTTCGACCGCGACTCCGCCGCGCGCTTCTCGTTCCTGCTCTCCGCGCCCGTCGTGTTCGGCGCTGGGGTGCTCCAGTTCAGCCGCGCGCTCAGCGCGGATGAACCGCTGCGCTGGGGGCCGATGATCGTCGGCACCGTCACGGCCGGGGTGCTGGGCGCGCTCGTGATCCGCGGCTTCCTCAGCTTCGTCCGCCACCGAACGCTGCGCTTCTTCGTCTGGTATAGGATCGCGCTCGGCCTGGCCACGGTGGCGGCGCTCGCTCTCGGCATCCTCTAGCGAGGCGCCGGCTTCGCCCCCGCGCACACTGCGGATAGGGGGGCGGCGATGCTCGAGACACTCGAACTCGACGGCAAGGTCATCGTCATGACCGGCGGCGGCCGTGGGCTCGGTCGCGCGATGGCGAAGGCGCTCGCGGAGGCCGGCGCGAAGGTGGTGATCGCCGCGCGCACGCAGGAGCAGATGGCCCAGACCGTGAGCGAGATTCGCGCCGACGGCGGCGACGCGATCGCGGTGCGCACGGACGTCACCGACTCCGCGCAGGTCGATGCGCTCGTGGCTGCCACGGTCGCGCACTACGGCCGGCTCGACGCGATGTTCGCGAACGCCGGCGGCGGCGGCGGCGTCAATGCCGAGTTCTGGGAGTACCCGGACGACGCGTTCGAAGAGGTGCTCGGCATCAACCTGAAGTCGGCGTTCTACTCCGGCCGTGCGGCGGCGAAGCAGTTCATCGCGCAGGGCGGCGGCGGCGTGATCGTGAACACCTCTTCGGGGACGGCGATGCGCGGCAACAAGAACTTCGCGTACCCGACGGCCAAAGGCGGCGTGCTTTCGCTGACGAAGTCCGAGGCGACGATGCTGTGGGGCCACGGCATTCGCGCGAACGTGATCGTGCCCGGCTTCGTCTCCCAGGGCCCCCCGCGCGACGAGCAGGATGCGGCGATGCGCAAGCAACGCGGCTCCTTCGTCCCGGTCGGACGGCTGGGCGAGTGGTGGGAGCTGGGACCGCTCGCGGTCTTCCTCGCCTCGGACGCCTCGCGCTACATCACGGGCAACGAGTTCATCATCGACGGCGGCGGCCTCGCCGGCGGGCTCGGTCCCGTCGGCTTCGTGCCCACGCACGAGTGGTAGGGAGACCGCCATGCCGAAGGCCGCGCACTTCGATCTGACCGGCAAGAAGGCGATGGTGGTCGGGGTGGAGAACCCCGCCGGCGCCGCGATCGCTCGGGCGTACGCCGAGGCCGGCGCCGACGTCGCGCTCTGCACGCTCGAGCCCGATGCGCACGTCGTGACAGCGCGCAAGCTCGCGAAAGAGATCACGGCCATGGGGCGCGAGTCGCGCGTGTACGTGATGGACGTGACGCTCGGCCGAAACGTGCAGGTCACCACGCGCCAGATCGCGAAGGAGCTGGGTGGCCTCGACATCGTCTGTTCCGCACCGGACCGCTTCCTCGCGAAGCCGATCGGCAAGATCACGGACACGGAGCTCGCGAACGTCTTCAAGCTGAACTTCAACTCCCACTTCTTCATCACACGCACGGCGATCGGCGAGATGGAGAAGAACGAGGACGGTGGGCGCATCGTGATCGTGACGAGCGTGCTCGGCGAGCGCGGGCTGCCCAACACCTCCGCCTACGCGGCCGCGACGGGCGCGACGTACAACCTGATTCGCTCGGTCTCGCAGGAGGTCGCGCGCAACCAGATCGGGATCAACGGCATCGCGCTCGGCTGGATGGACTGGCAGTCCGATCGCATCGACCCGGCGGACGACGAGGCGCAGCGTGCGACTCGCTTCCCGATCATGAAGCGCGCGGGCGCCGCGGAAGAGGTGGGACCGCTCGCCGTGTATCTCTCCGGCACCGGCGTCGGTTACGTGACCGGCCAGATCTTCCCGGTCGACGGCGGTCTGCTCCAGCACCTGTAGGATGCCGCCTCCGCGAGGAGCAGCAGGTTTCTCACCGTTGACCGGCATCGGCCGTGATCCGCAGTGAGGGGCCGTGGCGGGCCCTCCCGGAGACTGGATGGGCGGCGATCGTGTTGCGCCCGCCAGCGGGGAGGAACGTGCTCCTCCGCTGCCGTCTGACGAGCCGCGTCGGCCGTCGCGCGACGGCGGTGATATAACCCGAATCGGGACCGCAATCCGCACCGCCGAGAGGCTCGGCGTGCGGGATGAAGGAAAGCGACGGTCGCCCGAGGGGCGACACCAGCGGACGGGGGAGATCATGCCGAAGAGCGAGTACGAGACAATAATCGTCGAGAAAGAGCGTGGGCGAGCACGCATCACGCTGAACCGGCCGGAGAAACTGAACGCGCTCTCGCGGCGGCTCCAGCAGGAGCTCGCGCAGGCGATGTGGGACGCCGATCAGGACACCACCGTGCACTGCGTGATCCTGCGCGGCGCCGGTCGCGCGTTCTGCGCCGGCTACGACCTCACGCCCGAGCGGCGTCGCGAGGGCGAGTCCGACGCCCGCGACGACTACCCGGAGATCTATCGCAACAGCGCCGCCTTCGACGACGACACCTGGCGCATGGAAGATGCGCAACGCGATCGCATGACGATCTTCGACATGCACAAGCCGGTGATCGGGCAGGTGCACGGCTACGTGGTCGCCGGGGGCACGGACCTCGTGTTCCTGTGCGACATGGTGATCGCGGCCGAGGACACCCGCATCGGCTTTCCGCCGGTGCGCGCGATGGGCGGCCCGCCGGCGCACATGTGGACCTACCACGTGGGTCCGCAGTGGGCGAAGTACATGCTGCTCACCGGCGAGTACATCACCGGCAAGGACGCCGAGCGCATCGGCCTGGTGCTCAAGGCCGTGCCGGCCGAGCAGCTGACGGAGACGGTCGAGGAGCTCGCCGACCGGCTGGCGATGGTGCACCCGGACTTCCTGTCCGGAAACAAGCGTGCGGTCAACCTCGCGCTCGAGCTCCAGGGTGCGCGCACGATGCAGCGGCTCGCCGCCGAGCTCGACGCGCGCATGCACGCCTCGCCCGCGATGGAAGACTGGCGCAAGCTGAACCGCGACGAGGGACTGAAGAACGCACTGCAGTGGCGCGACGGCCGCTTCTCGAACGTCGAGCAGCGCCGGGCGTGGCAGCAGGAGCACTGGCCCGAGGGGCCGCGCGAGCCGGCGAAGGCATAGCGGTTTCCGCTCGACTCGTCACCGCGGACAGGCTGGAACGTCTGCCCCACCGGCACTGGATACGACCCCGCGCGGGCGGCGCGAGCAGCAGAGGGAGCGTGATGCGATGGGCATTCTCGATCAGTTCGACCTGACGGGAGAGGCGGCGATCATCACCGGCGCCGGCAGCGGGCTCGGCCAGCAGATGGCGCTCGCCCTGGCGGACGCCGGCTGCGACGTCGTCGGCGTGGGCCGCCGCGCGGAGCCGCTCGAGGAGACGGGCGCGCTGATCCGCGCGAAGGGCCGGCGCTACCTCGCCTGCCCCGGCACGGACGTGACCGACTCGGCGCAGGTGAACGCGATGGTCGAACGGGCGATCGCGGAGATGGGCCGCATCTCGGTGCTGATCAACAACGCCGGGCTCGGCGGGTCCGGGCGCGGTAAGACGCTGCCGGAACTGACCGACGAAGACTGGCACAGCGGCATCGAGAGCAACCTCTACAGCGCCTTCTACTGCTCGCGGGCGGTCGTGACGCACATGGTCGAACACGGCGGCGGCCGCATCATCAACATCACGTCCGGCTGGGGCTTCCGCGGCGGCCGCAACAACTTCATGTACGCGATCGCGAAGGGCGGCGTGATCCAGCTGACGAAGGCGCTCGCGATGACCTACGCGCGCGACAACATCCGGTGCACGTGCATCGCTCCCGGACTCTTCCCGCACACCGATGATCCGGCTGCGCTCGCACAGCTCGCCGAGAAGCAGCCGGCCGGGCGCACCGGCGAGATGTGGGAGATCGGGCCGTTGGCGGTATTCCTCAGCTCGGCCGCGTCGGACTACGTCTCCGGCGACACCATCCTGATCGACGGCGGCGCGATCGCCGCCGGCATCACGCCGGCCGGGCTCGTGCCGGTCGCGGAGGGATAGGCGATGACGACGAACGACGGACGGCGACGGTTCTTCGATCTCAGTGGGAAGCACGCGCTCGTCACCGGCGCGACGGGGCCGCTCCAGCGTGCGCTCGCGGTCGCGCTCGCGGATGCGGGCGCGGACGTCTCGGTCACGACGCTCGACGACGATCGGGCGCAGGAGGTGGAGGCGAACTCGATCGCGAACGAGTGCTGGTCGTACGGGCGCCGGGGCGAAGTCCGGCGCCTCGATCTGACCGACGGCGACGCGGTCGAGCGCGCGGTGGGCGAGCTCGAGGCGGCGATCGGGCCGATCGACATCCTCGTGAACGGCGTGCACGAGGCGGACATCAAGCCGATCGAAGAGACCACGCCCGCGGAATGGGAGCGCGAACTCGCGCGCAACGCGTCGAGCGTGTTCGTGGCCACGCGCGCGGTGGGCAAGCGCATGCTGGTGCGCGGCAAGGGCCGTGTGGTCACGCTCGTCTCCATCCTCGAGGACCGGGGCGTGCCGAACTGCGCGACCTTCGGCGCGTCCCAGGGCGCGATCCTCGGTTTCACGCGATCGGCCGGGCTGGAGTGGGCACGCCGCGGGGTGACCGTGAACGCGATCGCCCTGGGCTTCTTCGACGAGCTGGCCGGACCGCAGCGCGATGAGGAGCTACACGCGGTGCTCGAGCGCTACATCCCGCTGCGCCGGCTCGGCCGGCCCGCCGATCTCCAGGGTGCGCTGCTCTAC
>JAQBZW010000173.1 GCA_027622315.1 Chloroflexota bacterium
CGCGACCCCCGCCCGCCTCGAGGCATAGGCGTGCCGCCAGGGCCGGCGGCCCAGCTGACGAACCTGCTCGCACAGCTCGGGAGCGCAGCCGGCGTGGCGCGCGCCGCGTGGATCACGCTGTCCCACGGCGCCGACCCCGTGCTGTCCGGCCGCCTGCCGGCGCCCGGCGCCCGCGCACCGATCGAACTCCTGCGCGACACCCACGGCGTGCCCCACGTCTTCGCACAGAGCGAGGCAGACGCGCTCTACGGGCAGGGTTTCGTGCACGCGCAGGATCGGCTGTTCCAGATGGAGGCGATGCGGCGGCTGGCTGCGGGCCGGCTCGCAGAGGCCGCGGGACCGGCGCTGCTCGACAGCGATCGCTTCATGCGTCGCCTCGGGCTGGAACGCCTGGCCGCGAGCGACCTCGCCGCCACCACGGCCGAGAACCGTGAACTGCTCGACGCCTACGTCGCCGGCGTGAACGCCGGCATCGCTTCGCTGCCGGCGCTCCCCCCGGAGTTCGCGCTGCTGGGCCCGCCCGCCGCCTGGCGCGCGGAGGACTCGATGCTCGTCGGCCGGCTGATCCTCTTCGGCTTCGCCGGCAACTGGGACACGGAGCTGCTGCGGGAGCGACTGCTCGCCGAACTCGGGCCGGCCGGAGCGGCGAGCGTGGACGGGAGCTACCCGACGGGCGCGACCACCCATCTCGGCGTTCCCTCCCCGGCATCCGTCGAGCAGCTGCTCAGTGCGTACCACGCGGCCTACTCCGCCGGCGTGGTGAGCGGCGCCTCCAACGCGTGGGCGCTCGCGCCCTCGCGCACGAACACCGGAGCGCCGCTGCTCGCCGCGGACCCGCACCTCGAGACGCGACTGCCACCGGTCTTCCACGTATCGCACCTGAGCGGCGGCGTGATCGACGCGGCGGGGGCGGACCTCCCGGGTACACCGGGCATCGCGCTCGGTCACAACCGCACGCTGGCGTGGGGTATCACCGCGGGCATGGCGGACGTCGCCGACTGCTACGTCGAGACGATCGATCCGGCGCACCCGGATCGCTATCTCACGCCGGATGGATGGGCGCTTGGCGTCACGCGGCAGGAGCGCATCGACGTCCGCGGCCGCGAGCCGGCCTGGATCGGCGTGCTCGAGACGCGCCACGGCGTCGTGATCGGTGCGGCACTCGCCGGCGACGACCGTGCGATCGCGCTGCGCTCAACGGCGCTCGAGCCTGGCGACATCGTCACGCCGTTCCTCGGCGTGCTCACCGCCACGCGCGTCGACGAGTTCGAGGCCGCTCTCGACCAGTGGCCGAGCTCGCCGTTCAACTGGGTCTTCGCGCACGTCGACGGCACGATCGGCTACCGGCTTGCCGGCGGCGTGCCCGAGCGTCCTCCCGGCGTCGGTTTGCTCCCGCAACACGGCCCCACGTCGCCCGGCCCTCCGCCGCTGATCGCGCCGGCGCGGCTGCCGCGGCTCGTGAACCCCGCCTCCGGCGTGATCGTCTCCGCGAACCACGCGCCGGGCGGCAACCTGGATCTCGGCGGCGAATGGTGTGAGCCGTGGCGTGCGGACCGCATCGCGCACCTGCTGTACCGGCGCGCGCAACACGACGTCGCGTCGTGCGCCACGATCCAGCTCGACGTGCACAGTGAGCCGCTCGCGCGTCTGCGCGACCGGCTGCTCTCAGCGCACGCCGTGGCCGACCCCGCGTTGCGCGCCCTGCTGTCCGCATGGGACGGCCAGGCGAGCGCCTCCAGCGCCGCGGCGGCGTTCATGGAGACGATGTTCCGCACGCTCGCGACCGAGCTCGCGACGCGGCTCGCCGGACCCGTTGCCTCGATCCTGCTCGGTGCCGGCGTGGGCAACCAGATGCCGCACTCGACCTTCCGGTATCGCCTTCACGGCTGGGTGCTCGAGCGGCTCGAGCTGCCGGCTGGTGACACGGCACTGGCGGAGTGGTGGCCGGATCCCGGGGCTCGGGATCGCACGCTCGCGCATCTGGCGGAGCGCGTCCGCGTGGAGCTGGGGGACCGCCTGGGGACCGATCCCACGCGCTGGTCGTGGGGCGCGCTGCACACGATTGAATTCGCACATCCGTTGCGGGCGATTCCCGGCATCGGCCAGTGGTTCTCGCGCGGCCCGTACCCATCGGGCGGAGATGTGAACACCGTGTGCCAGTCCGGCTTCAGCATGCATCACGGGATGGACGTGAGCGGCTTCACGCCGGTCTACCGGCAGGTGATCGACCTCGCGGACTTCGACCGCTCATGTTTCATGCTCGCCGGCGGCAATTCCGGCATCCCCGGACACGCGCGCTACGACGACACCATCGACGAGTATCTCGGGGGCCTCATGCGACCGTTGCTCACCTCCCGCGCAGCCGTCGATGCCGCTGCAGAGCACGCGCTCGTGTTGGAGCCGGCATGACGGTCGAGACACTCGCCGAACGCGGGGCACGCTACCGGCCGGCCGTCGTGCACGAGATGCGCGCGGTGATCGGCGAGCACGGGGACGAGCTCTCGGGCTGGCTTCGATACCACATGGGATGGGAGGATCGTGCGGGCCGTCCGGTTGCGGGCGCCGGGGGCAAGATGCTGCGGCCGACCGCGCTGCTGCTCACGCACGAGCTGCTCGGTGGCGCGCTTGCCCAGGCGCTGCCGGCCGCGGCCGCGGTCGAGCTCGCGCACAACTTCTCGCTGCTGCATGACGACATCGAGGACGCGAGCGAGACGCGCCATGGACGCGCCACCCTCTGGACGTTCGTGGGCGTGGCGCAGGCGGTGAATGCCGGTGACGGCATGTACACGCTCGCGCGGACTGCGCTCTACCGCCTGCTCGACGCGGGTGTCCCCCACGACCGCGTGCTCGCCGCGATGCGCGAGCTTGATCACGCCTGCCTGCGCCTCGTCCACGGCCAGGCGCTCGACATCGGATTCGAAGGCCAGTCGCAAGTCACGCGTGCCGAATACCTGGAGATGGCGGCCGGCAAGACCGCCGCGATGTTCGCGGCGTCCTTTGCCCTCGGCGCGCGGCTGGCCGGCGCCGAGCCGGCCGTGGTCGATGGCTTCCGACGCTTCGGTCACGCGATCGGCATCGCCTTCCAGGCGGTGGACGACGTGCTCGGCATCTGGGGTGTCCCCGAGCAGACGGGCAAGCCGGTCGGCGACGATTTGCGGGCGCGTAAGATGACATTGCCCGTGACGACCGCGCTCGAGGCCGGTGGCGAACTCGCGGAGCGGCTGCGGGCCGCGTACGACGTGCCACCGACCGCGGGCGAGGACGTGCTCCCGATCGCGCGCCTGATCGAAAGCGCCGGCGGGCGCGCGGCGACGGAGACGCTTGCTCGCGAGCGCGTCGCGGACGGGCTGGCCGCGTTACGCGCGGCCGGAGTCGATGAGGGCGCTGCGCGCGCATGCGCGGAGTTCGCGGAAGCGGCCGTCGGACGAGTGACATAATGATGACGGTAGATTCAGGACACGCGTTCGCTTTGCCCGTCGTGCCAGGCGCGAATATCATCGCGCCGCCCGGACGGCCGTTCCTCTTCGGGTCCCCACGAAGGCGAATCGCCTGCCCCAGCACTCGGGCTCGCCACCACCCGGTTCGAGCACCCAGGCGGAGCAGATGACGAAACAGACGATTCGGGACATCGAAGTTCAAGGCCTGCGCGTCTTTCTGCGCGTCGACTACAACGTCCAGTTCGTCAACGGCCAGATCCTCGACGATCACCGACTGCGCGAGTCACTCGGAACCATTCGCGAGCTGCGCGAGCGCGGCGCGAAGGTGATCATCTGCTCGCACCGCGGCCGCCCGCACGGCGAGGTGGTCCCGGAGCTGAGCAACCGCCCCGTCGCCGAGCACCTCGCGACGCTCATGGAGGGCCCGATCGCATTCGTCGAAGAGTGCATCGGACCGTTGCCGGTGGAGGCGATCGCGCGCATGGCGCCGGGAGACCTGCTGCTGCTGGAGAACGTTCGCTTTCACGCCGGCGAAGAGGGCAACGAAGACTCGTTCGCGCGCGCGCTCGCCGAGCTCGCGGACATCTACGTGAACGACGCGTTTGGCACCGCGCACCGCGCGCACGCCTCGATCGTGGGCGTGCCGCGCTACCTGCCCGGCGTCGCGGGGCTGCTGCTCGAGCGCGAGCTCGCCTACCTCGCCGGCCTCAGTCAGCACCCCGAGCGCCCCTTCGCGCTTGTGCTCGGCGGGGCCAAGGTCGCCGACAAGATCGGCATCCTTCAGCACCTCGGCGACAAGGCCGACTTCGTGCTGATCGGTGGCGGCATCGCCAACACATTCCTCAAGGCACAGGGCATCGATGTCGGCGCCTCGCTCGTCGAGGACGACCGCATCGACACGGCGCTCGACGTCATGCGCCAGGCGGCGAAGGCCGGCCGGCCGCGACTCGTGATGCCGCGCGACGTAGTGATCGCCGACGCGCAGGGCGAGAACGTGCGCACCGTGTCCGTGAACCGCGTCCCGCCCGGCTTCCGCATCCTCGACATCGGTGGCGGCACGCTCGACGACTTCCGCGCCGTGCTCCAGAGCGCGCGCACGGTGGTCTGGAACGGACCGATGGGCTTCTTCGAGCGCGAGCCGTTCGATCACGGATCGCTCGAGGTCGCGACCATCCTCGGTTCGATCAAGGCGACGACGGTGGTGGGCGGCGGTGAGACCGCTGCGGCCGTCGCGCGCGCCGGCATGAGCTCGCACGTGTCGCACGTCTCCACCGGCGGCGGGGCCTCGCTCGCGATGCTTCAGGGCGAAGTGCTGCCCGGTGTGGCGGCGTTGCGCGACGTGCTCGAGCCCGCCGCGCAGACCCGGTAGCCGCGGGTACCTATGCAGCTCGACCTCATCCAGCGCCTCTCGATTCCTGCCGAAACCAAGGTCGTGCTGTGCGTGATGGACGGCCTGGGCGGGCTGCCCGGTCCGCGCTCGCGCACCGAGCTCGAAGAGGCACGCACGGACACGCTCGACCACCTCGCCGAGGAAGGCGTACTCGGCCAGACCCTGCCCGTTGGTTACGGCATCACGCCGGGCTCGGGCCCGGGCCACATGGCACTCTTCGGCTACGACCCGCTCGCGTTCGACATCGGTCGCGGTGTGCTCGAGGCCACCGGTATCGACTTCGCCCTCGAGCCGAACGATCTTGCGGCGCGTGGCAACCTGTGCACCGTCGACGGCGAGGGACGGATCACGGACCGCCGCGCCGGCCGCGTGGCGACTGCCATCACCGCGGAGATCGCCGAGCGCCTGGGCGCGATCGCGTTGCCGGGCGTGGAGGTGTTCGTGCGCCCGGTGCGTGAGCATCGCTTTGTGCTGGTGTTGCGCGGCGAAGGCCTGTCCCCGGCGCTGACCGAGACCGATCCCCAGCGCGAGGGCGTGCCGACACTGCCGTGCGCCGCGACGGCGCCGGAAGGCGAAGCGACGGCCCGCATCGTCAACGAGTTCATCGCGCAGGCGCGCGCCCTGCTCTCCGATCGCGACACAGCGAACGCGATCACGTTGCGCGGCTGGGCGAAGCGGCCGGTCCTGCCGCAGATGCCAACGCTGTGGAAGCTGCGCGCGGCGGCGGTCACGGTCTACCCGATGTACCGCGGGCTCGCGCGTCTCGTGGGGATGGATTCCCTGCCGGGCGGGGACGACATTCACTCGCAGTTCGCCACGGTGCGCGAGCACTGGCACGACTACGACTTCTTCTTCGTGCACTTCAAGGGTACGGATGCCGCGGGCGAGGATGGCGACTTCCGTCGCAAGTCCGCGGCGATCGCGGAGTTCGACGCGGCGCTTCCGGAGCTGCTCGCGCTGCGCCCGAACGTGCTGGTCGTGACCGGCGACCATTCGACGCCCGCCACCATGGCCGCGCACTCGTGGCACCCCGTGCCGCTTCTGCTCTGGGGCGATCACGTGCGCATCGACGGGAGCCACGCGTTCTCCGAGGTCGAGTGCGCGCGTGGGGGCATGGGCACGTTCCCCGCGCGGGAGGTGCTCCCGATCGCATTCGCGCACGCCGGGCGGCTCGCGAAGTACGGTGCGTGACCGGGCGACGCGCGGGGTGGACACCCGCGGGCTGACGCACGCCCTAGGAGGGCGGTCGCGGACTGCCGTCGCGGACCGCCGTCGCGGACCGCCGTTGCCGCCCGTCGTTGCGGACCGCCGTCGCGGACCGGCGTCGCCGACCGCCGTTGCCGACCGCCGTTGCCGACCGCCGTTGCGGACCGCCGTCGCGGACCGCCGTCGCGGACCGCCGTCGCGGACCGCCAGACGCCGGCGGCGTGTTCCTCCCTCCGTTCGT
>JAQBZW010000174.1 GCA_027622315.1 Chloroflexota bacterium
GTCCGCGCCGGGGCGGGGTGGCGGCGTGAGCCATCGCGGCGGCGTCTCGCCGACCATCCCCGCGGGGCGGACGAATGAGAGCCGGCCCCAGGCGCTCCCGCTCTCGTCGAGCAGATCCGCGACCTCCGCGCGCGTCGGATCCGCGGCGGCTGCGCCGTCCACGCGTCCGAGCGCGTCGAACCAGTGCCCGGTCTGCGCGAGCGAGAGCCTGACGTGCGTGCTCCCGCCGACGCTCACGCGATGCGCCAGTCCAAGCGTCGCGGCAGCGGCGGCGATGTAGCCAGTCGCGTGGTCGAGAGCCTGCGCGGGCAGCGGGCGCGGCGCGTCCTCGCCGCGGCGCGCCCCACCCTCGTGCGCGATTCCGCTCGCCGTCTGCACGAGGCTGTCGAAGCCGCGGCGCTCCGCCCACGGTCCGGCGTGCGACCAGGCGCACAGCGACACGTAGACGATGCCCGGCCGCATCTGGGCGACCGTATCGAAGTCGAAGCCAAGGGCGGCGAGCGCGCCCGGGCGGTAGCCCTGCACGACCACGTCGGCCTCGCGGATCAGCCCGGCGAGCGTCTCGCGGCCGGCGGCGGTGCGCAGATCGATGTGCGCGAAGCGCTTCCCGAAGCCGGTATCGATCACGAGGTGGCCCATGAGCGGCAGCGTCTCGCTGCCGATGCGGAGCACGTCCGCGCCATGCGCGGCGAGCATGCGTCCGCAGACCGGCCCCGCGATCACGCGTGTGAGATCGAGCACGCGCACGCCCGAAAGCGGCGCCGGCTCGCCGCCGGGGAGCGGCACGAGCGGCTCGGGTGGTGCGTCGGCACGATGCTCGATGGACACCACCGGGAGCGCGGCGACCGCCGCACCCTGGGCGTGCACGCGCCACTCGTCGCGGCTGCGCATCACGAAGGCGCACGCCCCCGCCGCCGCCAGCGCCTCCTCGAGGGCGAACGCGTCGTGCATCGCGACGGCGGCGGCCACCTCGTCACGCGTGGTCTCCGCGCCGGCGAGGCCGAGCACGCCGAGCGCGCGGTCACGATGGTGCTCGAAGTTCGTGTGCAGCTGTATCCAGCGCGCGTCGGCGGTGCGGTAGTAGCCGGCCGTACGCGCCCACAGCTCCGCGGGCGGTGCACCGTCGATGCTCAGGAAACGCTCGCTGCGGAACGCAATCGCCGCGTGCCGCAGATCGACGCTCGCCTCCAGCGGCCGTCCGTCGCGCGCGACGGCGAGTCGAGCGACCGCAAGCGTGGCGGCGCCGACGCTCGCGGCGGCGGCCGTGCCCACCGCGAAGTCGGATGCGTACACGGGGTCCGCGCCGGTGATCGCGAGCCGCTCGAGGTCATCTGCCGCGCCACCGATGGCGGTGTAAAGCGCCGCGGCCGCGGCATGGGGATCGCGCATACGTGACTCCTTGAGTGCCCACGGCCGAGACCGTGTGTGTGTGTGGTCACGACCTGCGCGATCTTTATCCGTTCGTCCTGAGGCTCTCCTGGGCGCAGACGAAGGGCGCGTGGCCGCGATTCTCGGCCCGAGCGGCGGCGAGCCTTCGGGCCACCCGGTGCTCCAGCACCGGGGAGTCGTGGATTCGTCTTCGCTCACCACGAACGGAACGTGCTTCGCTCACCACGAACGGAACGTGCTTCGCTCACCACGAACGGAACGTCCGGTTGAGACTCTCCACGAACGGAACGCGCGGGTGAGACCCTCGACGCACCCGGGACAACGGGCCGGACGGCTCGCGCAGGGCTATCCACCGACCCGTCCAGACAGAAACGCCTCGCAGTCCGCCGTCGTGCGCTCGATCAACCGCTCGATGCGGCCCACCTGTCCGAGCTCCGGTCGATCGTGCATCCAGCCGATCAGCGCGAGCGCCCGAATCAGCACGAACATCGGCAGGAGCCGCTCGTGCTCCGCAGGCAGCGAGCGCTCGCGGCGGTAGCCCGCGAGCAGCGCAGCCGTCGCGGCCTCGCCGGGGGGCTCTCGCCACTCCGAGAACAGCGCGACTGCCAGCTCGTGCAGATGCCAGCCGAAGCCGGAGTCGTCGAAATCGATCACGGCCAGCCGATCCCCGGCGACGAGCACGTTGTGCGCGTGAAGGTCGGCGTGGATCAGGCTGTACCGGTCACTGCCCGTGCCGAAGGCGCGCAGCTCGCGGTGAATGGCGTCTCGCGTGCGGAGCAACAACGCCCGTCCCGCCGCGTCGAGCTGTGGCACGTCCCAGAAGCGACCCCACAGCGGCTGTTCGCCCATGAGGCCATCCGCGTCCCAGGCGCGGCGGACGAAGTCCGCCGGCAGCTGCCAGCCGCTCGACTGGTTGTGAATGCGGGCGGCGATGCTCCCGAGGCTCTCGAAGCGGGCCGCGATCGCCCGCTCGTCGTGCGCTTGCGCGATCGCCGCCGAAAGCAGTTCGCCCTCCACCCACTCGACGACGCCGGCGAATCGCGACGAGCCATCGGGTAACGCAACCGGGACGTACCCGTCGCCGCCGACCGTCCGTAGTGCGCGGGGTGCATCGATACCGCTCGCGTTGAGCGCCGTCATCCAGACGTGCTCCGACTCGAGCTCGGCACGCGAGTTGTATCCGGGCCGGTGGATGCGGAGGACGTACGCGTGACCGTCCGGGGCGTCGACGCGGAAGACGACGTTCTCGCTCCGCGCGACGAGACGCACGTCGGCCGCCGCGAGCTTCCAGTGGGTGAGCGCCCGCCTGGCGGCGTCGAGCAGCGCGGCTTCGCTAAGCGGAGCCGCGGGCATGGACCTCGTGGATCGTCTCGCGAAACGCCTCGAGGAAGCGATCGGCGTGCTCGCGCTCGAACACGAGCGGCGGGCGCATCTTCAGCACGTTGCCGTGTGCGCCGGCCTTGCCCATGAGCACACCGCGGCGCTTCATGCCTTCGACCACGGCCTGCGCGCCGGCCACGTCGGGCGCCTCCGTCTCGCGGTCGCTCACCCACTCGACGCCGATGAACAGCCCGTGACCGCGCACATCCGCCATCGGCTCGCAGCCGTCCTGCATTGCCCGCAGCTCCGTACGCATGTATTCGCCCACATCGCCGACGCGCGCCAGCAGATCTTCCTGCTCGATCACGTCGATCACCGCCATGCCGACCGCGGCCTGGAGCGGGCTCGAGGCGAAGGTGTTGAAGTAGCGCGTCTCGCGTCGAAAGGCGTTCACGAGCTCGCCACGGGCGACGACGCCGGCGAGCGGCAGGCCGTTCCCCATCGGCTTGCCCATGACCACGATGTCGGGCACGCAGTCCATCACCTCGTAGCCCCACCAGCGACCGCTGCGGCCGAAGCCGGCCTGAACCTCGTCGCAGATGAACAGCCCGCCGGCCTCCCGCACGATCTGCGCCGCACCGGCCATGAAGCCCCGCGGGATGTCGGGCAGCCCTTCGTTGGCGAGCAGCGGACACAGGAGCATCCCCGCGAAGGGGATGCCGTCGCCGCGGAAGCCGTCGATCTGCGTGCGGAGTTCCGCCAGGTAGCGCTCGCAGAGCTCCGCCTCCGAGAGGCCGCGCGCGATCGGGCGATAGTGCTGCGGCACGGGGATCGCGCGCACTTCGGGATCGAGGGGCAGTTCGCGCGCGGCTCGGTCCCCGAGCCGCGAGAGCTTGCGCACCTCCGCACTGTTGCCGTGGTACGCCGCGTCGGTCGTGATGATGCCCCGGCCGCCGGTCGCGACGCGCGCCATCATCAGCGCGACCTCGTTCGCCTCGGTGCCGGTGCACGTGAAGACCGCGGTCGTGATCGGCGCGGCGTGCAGCGCGGTGAGCCGCTCGGCATAGTCGAGGATGCCCTCGTGGAGGTAGCGGCTGTGCACGTTGAGCGTGGCGGCCTGCCGCGCCATCGCCTCGACCACGTGAGGGTTCGCGTGACCGACGCAGGGGACGTTGTTGTACAGGTCGAGATAGCGATTGCCGTCGGCGTCGAAGAGCCAGACGCCCTCACCGCGCACGATCTGCAGCGGCTGCTCATAGAAGAGCGCTGCCCCCACACCGAGCAGGCGTTCGCGGCGAGCGAGCAGTTCCTCTGTCGTCATGCGCGGGATTGTGGACGCGGGCGAGCACCACCGCAACCGGTGTGCACAGCCGGACTAGGATCGCGGACGCGGCCGTGCACAGGCGCCGGCCGAGAATAGGGCGAGCAGATGGAAGCAATCGTCGAAACCACCAACGGCAAGCTCGCGGGCGCCGCTGACGGCGACGTGCTCGCGTTCAAGGGCATCCCATACGCGCAGCCGCCGGTCGGCGATCTGCGCTTCCGTGCGCCACGACCGGCGGTCCGCTGGGACGGCGTGCGCGCAGCCACCGCGTTCTCGGCGACCGCTCCCCAGATCCGCGCACCCGGCGGGATCCTCCCGCGCCAGGATGAGCTCCAATCCGAGGACTGCCTCTACCTGAACGTCTGGACGCCCGGCCTCGACGACGAGCGCCGCCCGGTCATGGTCTGGATCCACGGTGGCGCCTTCACCGGTGGCTCAGGATCGTCGGCCTGGTATCGGGGCGCGGCACTCGCCGCGCGCGGGATCGTCGTGGTCGTGACGATCAATTATCGGCTCGGCGCGCTCGGCTTCCTGTATGAGCCGTTCTTCGCGGACGAACCCGATCATGCGGCGTCGAACTTCGGCATGCTCGACCAGGTCGCCGCGCTCGACTGGGTGCGGTCCGAGATCGCGCACTTCGGCGGCGACCCTGACGACGTGACGATCTTCGGTGAGTCGGCGGGCGGCATGAGCGTGGGCGCGCTGATGGGCTCGCCGCTCGCGGCCGGACGCTTCGCGAAGGCGATCCCGCAGAGCGGCGCCGGCCACAATGCGTTCACCACGCACGAGGCGATGGCGACGGCGATGGCCTTCGCAGAGGCGCTCGGCACGGAGCACCTCGACCCGGCGGCGCTGCGCGCGCTGCCCGTCGAGCGCGTGCTCGAGGCGCAGCAGCAGACTCAGCTGGCGATGGCGCAGCGCATACGCGGCCTCGGCATGCCGTTCCAGCCGGTCGTCGACGGCCACTTCCTCGAGACGCGCCCGATCGACGCGATCCGCGCGGGCAGCGCGGCCGGGGTCGCGACGCTCATCGGCACGTGCGCGGACGAGTGGAAGCTGTTCACGGCGATGGCCCCCGCCGGCGGGAAGCTCAATGAGGAGACGGCGGCACGCCAGATCGGCCGACTGATCGGCGAGGGCGGCGATCACAACGCAGAGGCCGGGCAGCGGATACTGACCACCTACCGAGACGCGCGGGCCGCCCGGGGCGAATCCGTCGACGTCCACGAACTCTTCGAGGCCGCCCTGACCGATCACGGCTTCCGCGTGCCGGCCGACCGGCTGGCCGAGGCGCAGGCCGCGCACCAGCCACAAACGTTCGCCTACCGCTTCGACTGGCCGTCCCCTGCGATGGACGGCCGGCTCGGCGCCTGCCACGCCATCGAGATCCCGTTCGTGTTCGGCACGATCGACACGTCGAAGCCGTTCTCCGGTAGCGGCCCGGACGCCGACGCGCTCAGCGCACGCGTGCAGGACGCGTGGCTTTCCTTCGCCCACACCGGTGACCCCGGTACCGCGGCGCTACCGTGGCAGTCATTCCAACCCGCCAACCGGCCAACGATGATCCTCGACCGCGAATGCCGCATGGAGGACGCCCCGCGTGAGCCTGAGCGGCGCGCGTGGGACGGCATCGTCTAAACACCGCGTCGTCAGCTGAGCATTCGGGGGAGATCTATGGCGCATCGAATTCTCGGCCTCGCGAAGGTCAATCTCCGCGTACGCGACCTGCAGGGCACGATCGACCGTTACGGCGATCTGCTCGGCGCCGAGCCTCAGCGCGATCGCGGTTCCGACACGATCGGCGCGTTCAACGGAGCGACCATGCAGCTCGGCGGCGTTGTGCTCGACGTCGTGGCGCCGAACGATCCGAACGGCGCGCTCGCGGCGAGCATCGAGCGCCGCGGCGAGGGCATCGACTCGATCGCCTACTTCGTGGAGAACCTCGAAGACACGGCGGCACATCTATCCGAGCGTGGCGTCGAGCTCGTGAACCGCGCCGAGTACCACGGCTCGAAGATCGGGTTCATCCACCCGAAGCAGGCGAGCGGCGTCCTGATCGAGCTGATCGAGCGCGGATCCTGACCCCCGGCCTCCCGCTCCCGGTACCGCCTGCCCTGAGCAGCGCGAATGGGGGAGCGGGGGGTCGGAGCGGGCGCGTCGAACCGCGGAAGGACGTGTCGCCGACCGCGAACGTGGCGGGTCCGGATTCCGGAAGCCCCCGCTCCCGTT
>JAQBZW010000175.1 GCA_027622315.1 Chloroflexota bacterium
GGGCGGCGTCGTCGATCGCGGCGATCTTCGCGAGCCGGCGCGTGTGTCGACCGCCCTCGAACGTGCCGTCGCGGAACGCGCGCAGCACCTCCACCGCCGCGCCGCGCCCCAGCGCCCAGGCGCCGAGGCAGAGCACGTTCGCGTCGGTGTGCTCGCGCGCGCGGCGCGCGGAGAAGGGGTCGTGGCACAGCGCCGCACGGATGCCGTGCACCTTGTTCGCCACGATCGATGGACCGACGCCCGTGGAGCAGATCAGCACGCCCAGATCGAAGTCGCCGGCAGCCACCCGCTCCGCCAACGGTTGCGCGATATCGGGGTAGTCGCAGGACTCTTCGGAATCGGTGCCGAAGTCGACCGTCTCGTCGCCGAGAGCGACGAGCTCGTCGATCAGCAGTTGCTTCAACTGGAAACCGGCGTGGTCGGCGCCGATTGCGATGCGCATGCAGGCTCCTCGGGAGGCGGGGGAGAGGGGCGGTGCACGAATCGTACACCGCGTGCCCGAGTGGGGCATGACGGGCGTTCCGGTTGCAGCACGCGCGAACGACCAGACACGGGTGGCGCGCGACGGCTCGTCCGCCCCGCGAGCCGCGCGGGGCAGGCCGCGCCGGCCGATCTTCGCTAGTCCAGCCCCTTGAGCGTCTCCGCGAAGTCGGCGACCTCCTGGTGCATCATGATCAGGTCGTAGCGCTTGCCGTCGTCGTCGATCACCTGGTCATGGAGCAGCGCGAGCGGCGTGAAACCCATGCGCCTGAACGTGCGCATCGCTGCGATCTGATCGAAGGTCATCTGCGCGATCATCCGGGTCACGCCCATGTCCACGGCCACGCGGAACGCCTCCGCGGTGAGGTGACGGCCGAGCTGACGCCCGCGAGCGCCCTCGCCGACCACGACCCGGAGCTCGCCGATGTGACGCATTCAGCGCGTCGCGCTGCGCGCCACCGAGCTGAAGCCCACGATCTCGTTGCCGGAGACGGCGACGATCGCCGCGACGGCACCCGTGAGGATGTCGTCCACCCAGGCGTTGATGCCCTCGATCTCGGTGATGTCCGTGGGCAGAAAGAGCAGGTCGTGCGGCTTGAGTGAGCGTGAGAACGCGAGCATCGCTAAGGCGTCGCCCGGTGCCATGTAGCGCAGCTCCACCCGCCGCGGCCCGACATCGAGCTCCCGCAGGAAGCCCTGTCTGGAGGTCGTCATGACGCCGGTCCTCTCCCCGTCACCGGTGGGAACTCCACAGTACCGCGGCGGGGGAAGGGGTAGGGAAGGGGGACCACGTACGGCCGTTGATACACTCGCAATCCACCCTCCTCAGTCGCCGCAGATACGCGCCGCGCGCCCGAGGGCGCGCAGGGGAAGGCTTGCACATGGACTGTCCACGGGACGGCACGGCGCTGATCGAAGAGCGTGTGCACGGCATCGAAGTTGACCATTGTCCGCAGTGCAACGGTCGCTGGCTCGACCACCACCAGCTCGACGAGCTGGAGGCGACCCGGGCGAAGGAGCACGAGCGTCGCGGCACGGTGCGCTACGCCCAGCGTGAGTCCGACCTGCGGTGTCCCGTCTGCGCACAGCAGATGAGCGCGTTCAACTACCGCGCGTACGACCTCGAGCTCGACACCTGTCGCGACGAACACGGCTTCTGGCTCGACGTCGGAGAGGACGGCCGCGTGCGCGACATCGTGGATGAACGCGTGCGCGGCCTGCGCCGCTCGCTGTCGGCGGAGGCGGCGTGGGGGAACTTCCTCGACGGCCTGGGCGGCCGCGGCGGGGGCGGCCCGTGGGAGACCGTGCGGCGGCTCTTCCGCGGCCGGTAGCACCGGTGACCACGCGTCGAGCGCTGCGCGGGACGGGCGTGTCCGCAGCGGCGACATGTTCCCATTACGATTGCCATCGCCACGCGTGCCGTGCACGTCCGGGCCTGCCGCGCCGGCCGCGACGGCCGACCGAGGGAGAGAGCACGTGAAGTTCGGAACGTTCTACGAGCACCAGCTCCCGCGTCCATGGCACGAAGGCGATGAGCTCAAGCTCTTCCAGGATGCGTTGAGCCAGGTCGAGCTCGCCGACCGTCTCGGCATCGACTACGTGTGGGAGGTCGAACACCACTTCCTCGAGGAGTACAGCCATTCCTCGGCGCCGGAGGTCTTCCTCGCGGCGGCGAGCCAGCGCACAAGCCAGATCCGGCTCGGCCACGGCATCGTGCTCATGCCGCCGGGCTACAACCACCCCGCGCGCGTCGCGGAGCGCATCGCGACGCTCGACCTCGTCTCGGGCGGGCGCGTGGAGTGGGGCACGGGCGAGTCCGCGTCCCGTTCAGAGCTCGAGGGCTACGCCGTCGAGCCGGCCGCGCGCCGCGCGATGTGGCGAGAAGCCGTCGAGCAGACCGCGAACATGCTCGCGATGGATCCCTACCCCGGGTACGAGGGCGAGTTCTTCTCGATGCCGACGCGCAACGTGGTGCCGAAGCCCGTGCAGCGCCCTCATCCGCCGCTCTGGGTCGCGTGCTCCAACCGCGAGACGATCCACCTCGCCGCACAGCTCGGCATCGGTGCGCTCACCTTCGCCTTCGTCGATCCCGACGAGGCACGCCACTGGGTCGACGACTACTACACGACCTTCAAGAACGAGTGTGTCCCGATCGGCCACGCGGTGAACCCGAACGTCGCGATGGTGACGAGCTTCTCGTGCCACCGCGACGAGGCCGAAGCGCGCCGGCGGGGACTGGACGGCTTCCTCTTCTTCAACTTCGCGCTCGGCAGCTTCTACGGCTGGGGCGAGCACAAGCCTGGCCGCACCGACCTCTGGGCGGCATTCCAGGAAGTGCGCCAGAGCATCCCGGACTCGATGGCGGCAGGCAGCGGCGGCATCGGCACGCCGGACCAGTTGCGCGCGCACCTGCGCAAGTTCGCGGACGCCGGCGTCGACCAGACCGTCTTCATTCAGCAGGGCGGCAAGAACCGTCACGAGCACATCTGCGAAGCGCTCGAACTGTTCGCGGCCGAGGTGATGCCGGAGTTCAAGGCGGGCGAGGCCGAGCGCGAGCATGAGAAGCGCGCCGAACTCGAGCCGTACATCGAGGCCGCGTTCCGTCGCAAGCAGTACATGCGCGCGCTGCCGGACAGCGAAATCACGCCGTTCTCGGCGTACGGCTTCGCGGTCGCCGAGCGTGCCGCGACCGGAAGTGACAGCGCGAACGGCGCGAGTGGATCCGGGGCTGCGACGAATCGCCCGGCAGCCGGCGCACGGGGTCAGCAGGATCCGGCAGTGTTGATGAAGATGCGCGAAGCCGTGATCCGGAACCGCATCAACGGCCGCCCCTAGCGGAGGCATGAGCCGCGGGCCGCCGCGGCGGCGCTCACTCCGCGGGCAGCTCCACGCGCTGCACCGACGATTCGTCCGTCTGCTCACCGTCGTACGCAACCTGGCAGAAGCCGTGGTTGCAGTAGCCCCACGGGTAGCGGTGCAGATACTGCTGGTGGAACGACTCGCCGTAGTAGAAGGTGCCCACCGGCACGATCGTCGTCGTGATCTCGCCGTACCCCACCGCGCTCAGCGCGCGCCGATAGCGCTGAAGCGAGCGCTCGGCGACCTCGCGCTGCTCGTCGTCGTAGTAGTAGATCTCGGTCCGGTACTGCGTGCCGATGTCGCCGCCCTGGCCCATGTACTGCGTCGGGTCGTGGTTCTCCCAGAACACCTTCAGCAGATCCTCGTACGAGCATCGCGCCGGGTCGTAGACGACCACCGCAACCTCGTTGTGACCCGTCATGCCGCTGCACACTTCTTCATAGCTCGGGTTCGGGGTGTGCCCGCCTGAGTAGCCGACGAACGTGGAGTACACGCCGGGCACTTGCCACATGAACTTCTCGGTGCCCCAGAAGCAGCCCATCCCGAACATCGCGAGCTTGTACCCGTCCGGCCACGGCGCCCGCAGCGGCGTGCCGAGTACGAGGTGAGCGTCCGGGACCGGCATGGTCTCGTTCCGACCGGGCAGCGCGTCCTCGCGGGACGGGATCTCGAGCTTCTTCCGTCTGAACATGAACGAGCCCTTTCGATCGACCAGCGGGAGAACACCGCGCCGGGACGTCCGGCCTGCCGATGCGTGCAGGCTACATCGCCGCGTCGAACCACGCATGAGATGCGGGCGCCCGGCCTGCTGCGCCGCCGTCAGCGGCCGGCCGGCGCCAGCGCTGTCGTGCACATCTGACTCCGGTCACGCTCCGTGCCCGACCCGGCCCGCGGCCGCGACTGTCGGCCCGCCCGCCGGCGAGCGTCGCACCGGGGGTCGCGCGAAGAGCGCGAGGATGGCCGCACCGCCGAAGGCGAGGAGCGAGGTCACCCACACGCGCGCAGGATCGAGCCCGGAGTCCAGCAGGTAGCCGTACAGGGGCGCCCCGATCCCGGAAGCCGCGATGGACACGGGCAAGACGATGCCGCGAATCGATCCGAGGTAGCGGCGGCCGAAGTAGTTCGGCCAGATCAGGTTGTTCAACGCGATCCACCCGCCCACCGACGCGCCGAAGGTCACGCCGTGCGCAAGGATCGTCCACGCCTGGCCGTTCGTGATCATGAGCGGCACGATGGACAGTGCGAGACCGGCGAGGCCGGCCGCGCCGAGATAGCGCACCGGCACGCGATCGGCGATCAGGCCGACGCCGAACACCGAGAACACGACGACCAGCGGATCGATGGCGGTGCCGAAGCCGACGAGCGTCGGCGCCATGCCGACGCTCTCCCAGTAGTGCACGCGGTGCACGATCGTGCCCGTGATCGCAAGGCCGGCGAGCCCGACGCAGCCCAGCGTCAACCACATCGCACGCGTCCGTAGAGCTTCGCCGATCGTCCAGTCCTCGCTCGTGACGAGGTGTTGCGGCGCAAGGCGGAGCGGCGGCGCAGGCGTGCCGTCGAGCGCAGGCTCGGGCTCCGTGGCGCCGTCGGGGCGGAGCCCCATGTCCTCGGGCGAGCGGCGCACGAACAGCAGGCTCACGGCCACGACCACGCTGATAAACACCACCCCGTACACGACGTACGTCGTGCGCCAGCCGAGCAGGGAGATCAGCGCCTGGGTCGTCGGGATCGCGATCACCGTGCCGCCGGCCATGCCCATCGTGGCGATCGAGAGGGCGCGTCCACGCTGGCGCTCGAACCACTTCGCGAGCGGAACCTGCGTGATCAGCTGACCGGCGGGGCCACCGAAGCCGGCGAAGCCGGAGACGAGGAAGATCAGGTAAACGAGCCACAGCTCATGAGCGAACGAGAGCGTGATCATCATCGCGCCGGCGAGCGCGCCACAGATCGCGCCCACCCAGCGCCCGCCGTGGCGGTCGATCATCATGCCCAGCACGGGGCCCGTGAGCCCGGCGGCGATCAGTCGCAGCGTGAACGACCACGAGAGCGCGCTCGTGTCGACCCCGAGCTCTTCGCTCATCGGTCCGATGAAGAACGAGAAGACCACCGGGTTGAGCGTGGACGACACGAAGTTGATCGCGAGCGCGCTCGCGACCATCACCCAGCCGTAGTAGAGCCCGGACGGAACGACGCGCCGCACACGTTCCCACGATCACGAGACGCCGGCGGTGCCGGCGTGAGCGCACACGCTACGAGCCGTCGCGGGGAGGCGGAAGCACCGCGTCTCGAAGGCGCCCGCGCGCGCAGCCGCGTGCCGCCGCTCGCGGCACTCAGTTCACGCGGCGCGCGATCACCACGTCGCGATCGAGGTACTCGCCGAAGCCACGGCTGTTGTAGACGATGCGGCCTCCGCAGGTGATGAGCGTCAGCCACTCCTGACCCGGCGGACGCGTGCTCGGCCAGATGACCTCGCGCATGGGGATGTCATTGACCGAGTAGCGCACATTGCTGAACACCACGTAGCGATAGCGCGTGCCGTCGATCATCTCGATCGCGATCTCGTCGCCGGCCGCCGCTCGGTGCAATCCGTAGAACGGCCCCTGCATGTGGTTCCAGGTCTCGTGAGCGGAGACGATCACGTTCCCACCCGACCCGGGACGGTCGTAGTCGTCGTACCACCCGATGGCGTACGTGCCGTCCCGCGGCGTCTGCATCTGGTTGTTCGCGATGCCGACGACCTCGACGTAATGGTTGATTTGCAGGGCCGGCGCGACCACGCGCTCGATGCCGCCGTTCGTCGTGGGCGGCGCACTCGCACGCGCCGGGGGCGGACGGAAGTCCGAGCTGTCGCCAGCGGTGCCGCGGCCGGCGGCGCGCGCCTCGTCCGACG